>UQSK01000007.1 GCA_900543605.1 uncultured Collinsella sp. | reverse complement strand
ATCTACACCTATTAAGTCGTCGGCAGCGTCAGATGTGTATAAGAGACAGCGCCCAAGAACTCGCGATAGCACGCCTGGACATCGGGATTCTCGTGCGAGAAGCGAATGTCCGCCTTCGCATCGAGGCCCCAGAGCACCTGGCCACGCTCGGCTGCCAGCTCACAGCCGTCGTGGATGGGCTGGCCGCCGCCGCCGACGCAGCCGCCCGGGCACGCCATGACCTCAACGAAGTCATAGCTCACGCGGCCGTCGCGAATCGCGTCGAGCAGACGGGCGGCGTTGCCCAGCCCGTGCGCCACGGCGACGCGCGCCTTGGTACCATCGATATCGGCGACGGCTTCCTTCCAGCCGTCCAGGCCGCGCACATCGGTAAAGAAGTCGGCGTCGGGGTTCTTGCCCGTCACCAGGTAATAGGCCGAGCGCACGGCGGCCTCCATCACGCCGCCCGTGGCGCCAAAGATCACACCCGCGCCCGTGCCAAAGCCCAGCGGCGTATCGAGCGGCTCCTCAACCAGCGTATCCACGCTCACGTGGCTCGCGCGGATCATGCGCACCATCTCGCGCACCGTCAGCGCAACGTCCACATCGGGCGTGCCGTCCTCGCCCACCATGCTCGGCAGCGCGCACTCGGCCTTCTTGGCCGTGCACGGCATCACGGACACCACAAACAGACGCTCGGGCTCCACGCCCAGCACTTTGGCATAGTAGGTCTTGGCGATGGCGCCGAACATCTGCTGCGGCGACTTGGACGTAGACAGGCTGTCGACAAACTCCGGATAGCGGGCCTTCACAAAGCGCACCCAACCCGGGCAGCAGCTCGTAAACATGGGCAAGCCGCGGCTGTCACCCTCGCCCTTGGCGGCGGCGCCCAGGCGCTCGAGCAGCTCGGAGCCCTCCTCCATAATGGTGAGGTCGGCCGAGAAATCGGTATCGAACACGTACTCAAAGCCCACGCGGCGCAGCGCGCAAGCCAGGCGCTCGACGGTAGCCTCCTCGCGAGACATGCCAAGTTCCTCGCCCCAAGCGCTACGCACGGCCGGCGCAATCTGCACCAGCACGATCTTGTCGGGATCGGCGAGAGCATCGAACACGGTCTCGGTATCGTCGCGCTCGCGCAGTGCGCCCGTCGGGCAATGCGTTATGCACTGGCCGCACGCGACGCAATCGGTCTTGCCGATCGGCGCGCGCCCGCGGGTACCCACGGCGGTATGCGTGGCGCGGTTGGTCAGGTCCCAAATCCCTAGCCCCTGCACGCTCTCGCACACCTTGATACAGCGCATGCATTTAATGCACTTGTCGTTTTCGCGGATGATGGGAAAATCGAAATCCCAGCCCTCGCCCGCCAAATGCCTTTGATACGGCAGATAAAAAATACCCAGGTCGTTGGCGATGGTCTGTAGGTTGCAGTTGCCGCTGCGCACGCAGCTCGTGCACTGCGAATCGTGCTGGGACAGCAGCAGCTGCACGTTGGTGCGACGGGCCTCGCGAGCCTTGGGGCTGTTGGTGTGAACCACCATGCCGTCGAGCACGTAGTTGTTGCAGGCGGCAACCAGCTGATCGCAGCCCTCGACTTCGACCACGCACACGCGGCAGCCGCCGATCTCGTTTAGATCGCGCAGGTAGCACAGGGTGGGAATCTGGATACCGACGGACTTGGCCGCGTCCAGGATCGTGGTGTGCTCGGGTACCACGACCTCGCAATTATCGATAGTGAGCTTGACCATATTGAGTGCTCCGCTTTCGGTGTTGTCGCTGACAGTGGGGTTGTTGAGCTCTACCATTCCAGGTTCCTCCCTCCGCGGAACGCGCCAAAGCCAAAGTGGTCGCAACGCAGGCAGCGGCTTGCCTCCTGGCGCGCCTCCTCCTCGGTAAGGCCCTGCTCGACCAGATTCCAATCGTGAATACGCTCGCCGGCCTCGCGCTCACCCAGCTCGCAGCGGCCGCACTCGTGCTTGCCCTTAAACTGCACGGTCGGCAGCTCCACGTCGAGCTTGATCTTGTGGTCGAAGCCCAGGTAGCGGTCGATATTTGCCGAAGCCACGCGGCCAGCGTTGATGGCGCGGATTACGGTGGCGGGACCGGTCTGGCAGTCGCCGCCGCTAAAGAGGCCGTGGAAGTTGGGCACGGCACCGTCCGAATCGGTGACCACGCAGCCCCACTTGCAGGCAATGCCCACCTCCTCAAACGGTTTGGAATCGATGTCCTGGCCAATGGCGACGAACACACGCTCGCAGGGGATGACGCGCTCGGGCGTGGCGGCGGCACGCGGAGCCGGACGACCGCGACGGGGCTCGCCGATAATCTGCGGCTGCACGCGCAGGCCGCTCACGCGACCGTCCTCGCCCGTCTCGATGGCGAGCGGGGCCGTCAGCTCCAGCACCTCACAGCCCTCGGCCTGGGCACCGGCGATCTCGGCGTCCTGGGCCGTCATATCGCAGATGCGACGGCGGTAGACGATGCTTACCTTTTCGGCACCGCAGCGCACGGCGGAGCGTGCCACGTCCATGGCAACGTTGCCGCCGCCGATGACGCACACGCGCTGGCCGCTTAGGTCGGGCAGCTCGTCATCACCGATGGCACGCAGCATCTTGACGGCCGACTCAACGCCGGGCGCCTCTTCGCCCGGAAGGCCGAGCTTCTTGTCGCTGTGGGCACCGATGGCTAGGTAGACGGCATCGAACTCGTCGCGTAGACGGGCGAGCTCCTCGCCGTTCACGGAGTGGTCGAGTTCCACATCGATGCCGGCGCTCATGATCCAGTCGATCTCGGCCTGCAGGCGCTCGCGTGGCAGACGATAGCTGGGGATTCCGTAGCGCAGCATGCCACCCAGGTGGTGGCGCTGCTCAAAAATGGTCACCTTGTGGCCCATCACGGCCAGGTAGTAGGCGCAAGAAAGACCGGCCGGGCCGCCGCCGATCACGGCGACGCGCTTACCAGTGTTGTCCACTACATGTGGCTTGTGGTCGTTGAGGTCGCTATGCTCAACGGCAAACCGCTTGAGGGCAAGGATGTTCATGGGGTCGTCGACCATGCCACGGCGACAGTGCATCTCGCAGGGATGCTCGCACACCAGGCCGCAGACGAGCGGAAGCGGATTGTTCTTGCGGATGACCTTGACGGCATCGGCATAGCGGCCGGCCTCAACGAGCGAAATGTACCCGGGAATGTCGACGTGCGCCGGGCAGCCTGAGACGCACGGGACACGGGCCTCGCGGTCAAAGCCGCAGGAGTGCTCACGGATGTGGTGCTCAAAGTCGTCGCGGAAGCCGCGAATGGCCGTGAGCGCCATGGCGCCGGCCTCGTAGCCGATGGCGCAGTCGCTCGAAAGGTAGATGGTGCGGGCCGTGCGCTCAATAAGGTTGAGCGTGGACTCATCGGCGCGCCCTTCGAGCACATCGGCGAGCAGGTCGCTCAGCGCGCTCAGGCCCACGCGGCAGGGCGTGCACTTGCCGCAGCTCTGGGTGGAGCACAGGTTGACGAGCGCTGCCGTAAACTCAACGGGACACGGAGCGAGCGAACTCACCGCCAGACGACGTCCGAGCGCATCGTGCAGGTCGTCCATGACGGCCTGAGCGTGGCTGCGTTCCATTACATGCAGTCGAGCCATAAGATCCCCTCTCACATGGCAGCCCGGAGGCGAGGCCGGGCGAAATTGCTACACGCAACACACTGACCTATATAGTTGTTTGGCAGCAACACGGTTCGGCAGGCGGTATGAAACGTCGTCCTCAGCGGTGAAATAAAACATTACCGCAGATAAATGCCATATTTGATAAAACGCGTTACCCACAATGCGGCACTTGGGGACACTCCTCACTCTGGTGCATCGTGGACAGGTTTGTTTGCACCAATCGTGAGTTGCGGTGAAATAGGGACTGAAAAGCCGCTCAAAAGGCCAAAACAGTCCGTATTCCACCGCAACTTCAAGACGTTGGTGCAGATTAACCTGACCTCTTTGCACCAAAAAGGGCCCCGAGCATCGTCTGCTCGGGACCCAAACTCATCTCGCCTTACCGCGCGACGCGTATGTTACTTGCGCTTGCCGCCGCCGTCACCGGGGCGACGGGAGCTGCCGCCGCGCTTGCCGCCACGGCCGTTGCCATAGCTGCCACGGTTATCGCGGCCGCCGGCGCGGCCGCCACGGGAGCCGGCCTGGTTGCCGCCGCGACCACCACGGTAGCCGCCGCGACGCTCTTCGCGGGTATCGTCGTAGTTGCGCCAATCATCGCTGCGATCGCGGCTGGCACGCGGATCACGACGATCGCGCGATTCACCAGAACGCCCGGCGCCGCTGCGGGTGCCATTAGCGCGAGCGCCCTCGCGACGCTCGCCACCGCGGCCACCGCGCTCTTCAAAGCGCTTGCCGCCACGGGACTCACCGCTGCGGGCGCCACGCTCACCGCGACCCTCGCCGCCGCGACGCTCGTCACGGCCACCGCGCTCGTCATTGCGACCGGAACGACGACGATCGCCCGAGACACGCTTGCCGCCACGCGAGCCACGGCCCTCGTCCTCGCGCTCAACACGGCGACGACCACCGCGGTCCTCGTCCTCGCGGCGACGGCGATGCGCCTCGCCCTGGAACTGCTTGGCACGACGCTCGGCACGGTTGCCGCGCGGGCCCTGCTCAACGGCACCAGCACCGCCGCGCTCCTCGGCAGCCATCTCGCGGGCCACGCTCTCCACGGCCTCGTCCACGCGAGCCTGAACGCCCTCGCGCACGCGGGTCTTGCCACCGCGCTTGGGACGGCTCGGGCGCTCGCCGTCGCCGCGGCGGTCGTCGCGACCGCGGTTGGAACGACCGGCCACATCGCCGTAGTCATCGCCGTTACGCTTGCCGTCACGACGTGCCTGCTCAAGCTTCTTCTTGCTCTTGGACTTGCCGCGCTTGGTCTTCTTCTTCACCTTAAAGGCTGCAGGGTCACGTTCGGGATCAACCGCGGGCGGGTTGGGACCCACATGCAGATCGCCGGCCTCGTAGATATCGGCGGTCTTGTCCATGAGCTTCTCGATCTCGTAGAACTCGTCCACGTCCTGCTCGGTCACAAACGTAATGGCCCAGCCCAGCTCGCCTGCGCGACCCGTACGGCCAATACGGTGGATGTAGTCGGTCGGCTCGGACGGCACGTCAAAGTTCACGACGTAGCGCACGTCGCTGATGTCGATGCCGCGGGCAAGCACGTCGGTTGCCACCAGCACGTCGACGGTACCGTCGCGGAAGGCCGAAAGGGCACGCTCGCGCTGGGCCTGGCTGCGGTTGCCGTGAATCGCGGCGGCCTTGATGCCCTTGCGCTCCAGACGACGGCAGCAGCTGTCGGCGCGGTGCTTGGTGCGCATAAAGACGATAGTGCGCTCCGGGCCTTCCTTTTTGAGGAACTCGGGCAGCAGGTTGTTCTTGGCCTCGATGGACACCGGGAACACAAACTGGTCGACGGTGTCGGCAGTCGACGTAGCGGGCGCGATCTCCACGCGGGCCGGGTCGCTCACCAGGTCGGTGATCTCACCCACGGCCTCCTCGTCGAGGGTCGCCGAGAACAGCAGCGTCTGACGCTCGGCCGGCGTCTCGCGCACAATGCGGCGGACGGCGGGCAAAAAGCCCATGTCGAGCATGCGATCGGCCTCGTCGAGCACCAGGACCTTGACCTCGTCCAGGTGGCAGGCACCCTGCTCGATCAGATCGACCAGACGGCCCGGCGTGGCGACCAGGATGTCGCAGCCGTACTTGAGCGCCGCGGTCTGCGGCTTGTAGCTCACACCGCCCACGACGGTCACGGCAACATGGCCGGTGACGTCGGCGATCTTGCTCGCGACTTCGTCGATTTGCTGGGCAAGCTCGCGCGTAGGGGTGATGACGAGCATCACGGGGCCGCGGCCGTTGCCCTCGGGCTTTTTAGCACCGCGACGACGGTTGCGGCCGCCGCGCTCGCGCACGGGTTTGGGAGGAGCGATGTGCTCCAGGTTGTTCATGGTCGGCAGCAAAAAGGCGGCCGTCTTGCCGGTGCCGGTCTGGGCGGCGGCAAGCAAGTCGCGGCCTTCGAGCACCACAGGAATCGAGCCGGCCTGCACGGGCGTCGGCGCCGTGTAGCCCAGGTTCTCGATGGCACGAAGTATCTCGTCCGAAAGTCCCAGTTCGTCAAAGGCGGGCAGGCTCTCGGTAGCGGACTCGACGGCCTGGGCGGCACTGGCCTCATCGGCGGCATCGAAGGCAGCTTGGGTCATGGCCTCGCGGGTCTCGTCTAGAATCTCGGCGTCGGTGACGTCGGATACAGAATTACGCATATGTTGTTGTTCCTTATCTGCACGCGCAATGGGCGCGGCATGCGGCCGCGCAGGCGTGCTTGGTAGTGCGCTAATACATACAAAAACGGGTGCGCACAGAGAGGACGTTGCTCAGCACGCTGGCGATCGCTTTGGCAGCCCTATCACGCGCCGTCCAGACGCAGCAGCTCTAAGCGATGGAGCAGATTCGCCGCCGGTTAGTATACCCGTACTCCGTATGCCCCCACGTAAACCACAGATGACGAGGCGGACGAGGCGAGTCTGGGCCAATTGTCTCAATCTGTAACAGTTAGAGATCATTTTCCCTGCTAGATGTTACAGATTGAGATGGTTGGTTGGGACGGTCCATCGGCCAACCATCCATCCTCATCTGTAACGAAATCTCATATATTATTTCTGTACTACACACCCCCAGGGGGTATGGGTGTATAGTATCGGCAGGTTAACAATTCCAACACCGAATCACGGAAAGGAGAAGCCATGGCTCAAGATAAGTTCGACGTGGGCGGCATGACATGCGCCGCCTGCCAGGCGCACGTGGACCGTGCTGTGAGCAAGCTCGACGGCGTCGAGAACGTCGCGGTCAACCTACTCGCCGGTTCCATGATGGTCGACTACGACCCCGCGCAGGTCTCCCCCGACGATATCTGCACCGCCGTCGACCGCGCGGGCTACTCGGCCTCACCCGTCGATGCGGGCACCGGTGCCGCCGGCTCAAACGGCAGCACGCAAGCCAGGTCCGGCGCCGCCCACATGGAGTCGCCCACCAAAAAATTGGAGGCCGCCGCCTCTGCCATGCGCACCCGCCTCATCGTCTCGATCGCATTCCTTATCCCACTGTTCTACATAGGCATGGGGCACATGCTTGGTTGGCCGCTGCCTGGCGTCTTCACCGACCATACCCACAGCATGACGCTCGCCCTCACCGAGCTCGTCCTGCTCATCCCCATCGTCTATGTCAACGACGCCTACTTTATCAACGGGTTTAAATCGCTCGCACACGGCGCGCCCACCATGGACGCCCTTATTGCCGTGGGCGCTACCGCCTCCATCGCCTGGTCGCTCTACGCCATGTTCATCATGGCCGACCAATTAGCCGCGGGTCAGGTGCACGAGGCAATGATGACGAGCATGGACAACCTCTATTTTGAGAGCGCCGGCACGATCCTGTCTCTGGTCACCGTGGGCAAATACCTTGAGACGCGCAGCAAGTCCAAAACTGGCGGCGCCATCGAGGCACTGATTGACCTGGCGCCCAAGACCGCGACCGTCGTGGCAGAGGACGACAGCGAGACCACCGTCGACGTCGACAGCATCCTTCCCGGCCAGGTCCTGCGCGTGCGCCCCGGCGAGTCCATCCCCGTCGATGGCGTGGTGCTCGAGGGCAGCTCGGCCGTGGACGAGAGTGCGCTCACCGGCGAGTCCATCCCCGTAGAAAAGACCGCCGGCGACACCGTCAACGCCGCCACCGTCAACCGTACCGGGTCGTTTACCTTCCGTGCCACACGCGTGGGCGCCGACACGTCGCTCGCCAAGATCATCAAACTCGTCGAGGACGCCAACGCCACCAAGGCGCCCATCGCCCGCATGGCCGACAAGGTCGCCGGCGTGTTCGTGCCCGTGGTGTTCGTGATCTCGGCCGTGACCTTTGCGGTGTGGATGGCACTGACCGGCAGCATAAACGAGGCACTCACCTCCGCCGTGGCCGTACTGGTGATCAGTTGTCCGTGCGCGTTGGGCCTGGCCACACCCGTCGCCATTATGGTAGGCACCGGCAAGGGCGCCGAGATGGGCATTCTGTTCAAGAGCGCCGAAGCGCTGGAAAATCTGCGCAGCGTGGGCACGGTGGTGCTCGATAAGACGGGCACGGTCACCCGCGGTAAGCCGGCCGTGACCGATATCGTGGTAGCCACGCGCGCCGACGGTTCGCCCGCCATGAGCGAAAAGGCGCTGCTCAAGCTGGCCGCCGCGTTGGAGCACTCAAGCGAGCACCCGCTGGCCGAGGCGATTATGGCCGAGTGCGAGGCGCGCGGAATTGTCGCGCGCATGGTCGAGGACTTCGCCGCCGTGCCCGGTCGTGGCGTTACGGCGCGCGAGGGGCAAAACGTCATTGCAGCCGGCAACGTACGCCTGATGGACGAGCTGGGCGCGAAGGTGCCCGCCGGCCTTGCCGAACAGTTCGCCGCCGAAGGCAAGACGTCACTGTTCTTTGCCAAGAACGGCGAGCTCGTCGGCACCATCGCCGTGGCCGACGAGGTCAAAGAGACGAGCGCCGAGGCCATCGCCGCGCTGCGTTCGCTCGGCGTCGACGTGCGCATGCTCACCGGCGACAACCGCGTGACGGCCGAAGCAATCGCCCGCCGCGTGGGACTGAACAGCAAGCAGGTCATCGCCGACGTCCTCCCCACCGACAAGGAGCGCCACGTACGCGAGCTGCAGGATGCGGGCAGCAAGGTCGCCATGGTGGGCGACGGCATCAACGACTCCCCCGCCCTGGCGCGCGCCGACGTGGGCCTTGCGATCGGCACCGGCGCCGACATCGCCAAAGAAGGGGCAGATGTGGTGCTCATGCGCAGCGACCTCATGGACGTCGCCCGCGCCATCGAGCTGTCGCGCGCGACGATCCGCAACATCAAGCAGGACCTGTTCTGGGCACTGTTCTACAACGGCATCGGCATTCCGCTCGCCGCGGGCGTGTTCTTCCCGCTCACCGGATGGCAGCTCTCGCCGATGTTTGGCGCCGCGGCCATGAGCCTGTCGAGCGTCTGCGTCGTAAGCAATGCGCTGCGCCTAAAATCCTTTAAGCCTAAAGTGGCAAAATAGGCTCACCATTAAGTCCATTTAGAACGGGTTTTCCAGGTGCCCGAGATTGACCTGAAAGAGGAGCGACGCGTACTTTGGTACGCGAGCGACGGCTTGAAGGTCAAGGTCGGGTGGCTGGGAAAGCCGACACAACAGAGAGGGATACCCATGCGTTACACAATCAAGACTTCCGGCCTCATGTGCGGCCACTGCGACGCCACTGTCGAGACGGCACTGCTCAACGTGGTCGGCGTGACCGACGCCGACGCCGATCACGAGACCCAGACCGTCCAGGTGAAGTGCGCCGACACCGTGACCGCCGAGCAGCTCGCCGCCGCCGTCGAGGCCGCGGGCGAGAAGTTCCACGCCCTGTCCGTGACCGCCGCGTAGCAGCTACCAGAAGCACTCGACCCCATCGACCAGAAACGAGGACCCGCCATGATGGCAGACCACAAATCGGTGACCCGCATGCTCAAGACGGCACGCGGCCAGATCGACGGCATCTTGCGGATGGTCGATGAGGACCGCTATTGCGTCGATATTTCCACGCAGCTCATGGCCACACAGGCGCTCCTCGCGCGCATCAACGCCGACGTGCTCAAGGCGCATATCGAGGGCTGCGTGACTTCGGCAATCGAATCGGGCGACGAAGACCTCAAAGCCGCCAAGCTCGCCGAGATCGAACGCGTCGTCGACAAACTCTCCAAGTAATTGGGGCATTGGAAACAGACTTCTTTGCACCGTCTTGGTGTTCCGGGGACAGGTATGTTTGCACCACATTGGTGCAGATTAACCTGTCCCCCTTGCTCTAAATCGGGTATAAAGGCGTGCAGCATATCGAACGAAAGGCAATTTGCATGAATGACTTTATGAAGGGTCGCAATGGCGCCGATGAACTCACCATCGTAATGGGTTTTGCCGGCATCATCATCGCGATGATCGGATCGATAGCCCACATCCAGTGGCTCAGCTGGATCGCCATCGCCGTCATCGTAATTGGCGTGCTGCGCGGCCTGTCCAAAAACATCGATGCACGTCGCAAGGAGAACGAGACCTTTGTCGCCGCGACTGCCAATGTTCCCGGCTTGGGCAAATACGTCGCCAGCTTGGGCGGCGGGACTGCGGCTTCCAACGCCTCGCGCGCGGCCGGCACCAGCAAGGAAGACTTTGAGCGCGCCAAGCGAACGGCCAAGAAGATGTGGAAGGGCCGCAAGACCACGGCGTACCTCAAGTGCCCCAACTGCGGCCAGATGCTGTCCGTCCCCAAGGGCAAGGGCAAGATCCGCGTCACCTGCCCCAAGTGCCACGCCAAGATGGAAACGCGCTCCTAGCCGCTACACCATAGGGCAAAATAAAAGCCGAGGCCTCGCACTGAGACCTCGGCTTTTTGCATGGGGCGACATCATTCGATAAAGCTGTCGCCCCGTCGCGCCAGCGCCTAAGCTACGCCGTCGCGGGCGAGCTCCTCGGCCAGCGCCTCAGCCGGCATGGCCATAATCGTGTCGAGCTCGTTATCAACCTCGGGGATACGCTTCACCTTGAGCTTGCGCACCAGATCACCGCGGCACATCACGTGCATTGGCTCACGCAGAGCGCACAGGTCATCGAGCGGGTTCTCGCGCGTCACCAGGATATCGGCGACCTTACCGCACTCGATTGTGCCGGTCTCGCCGCCCAGGCCCAGCAGCTCGGCATTGACCTGCGTGGCCGTATGCAGCGCAAACGCATTGCTCACGCCCACGTACTTGGCAAAATAGGCCACCTCGCGCCACATGTCGTACTGGGTCACGAACGGGCAGCTCGAATCCGTGCCCAGGCCTACCTTGATACCGGCTTCCAGCGCCGCACGCGCACTCTCGATAATGCCCGAGCATACGATGTCGCCGTTCTTCTTTTGCGTGTCAGTCGAATGAGTCTTCTCCGGATCGAGCAATACAAACGGCAGTGCGGGGCTGATGGTGCAGGTCACGCTGGGCGCACGCCCCTCAAGCTGTGTACCCGCGGCGCCGCGGTACAGCTCCAGGATCTCGGGCGTCAACGGAGCGCCGTGCTCAATCGTGTCAACGCCGGCCTCAAGCGCGGCCTTCACGCCCTCGGTGCTCTCGATATGGGCCATAACCGGAAGGCCCATATCGTGCGCCGCCTTGCACGCCGCCGCGGCGACATCGACCGGCATGCGCAGCACGCCCGGCTCGCCCACCTCAGTCGCATCGAACACGCCGCCCGTTACGAACAGTTTAATGACATCGGCACCGCGCGCATACAGGTCGCGCACCTGTTCGGCCGCCTCGGCGGGACTGTTAGCCACCTGGGCGAACAAGCCAGCACCATGGCCCCCCGGCACCGTAACGCCCGTTCCCGGCGCCACCAGGCGAGGACCTTGATACTTGCCGGCATCGATAGCATCGCGCACGGCAAGATCCGCAAACAGCGGGTCGCCCGCGCCACGTACCGTTGTCACGCCGCTTGCCAGCTGTTGTTGGGCGCTGCCCTTAAGAATGTGGCGCACGATGGCGCGCCCCACGGGATTATCGAGCTTTTTCATCAGCGCGCCCGCATCGCCCGCCGAAACCGGCTTGCCCGAGCCGCACAGATGCACATGCATATTGATGAGGCCTGGCATGAGATACGCCCCTGCCAGGTCGATGACCTCGGCACCTGCAGGCGCCTGCGCCACAGCACTCGGCCCCATCCATGTGATGACGCCGCGTTCGACGACCACGGCCATGTCGGGCTGCGGCTCCATATGTTCCGAACCATCCAGAACGGTCGCATTGATAAACAACGTGGAACGATCGGCAGACGCCATATCGAGCTCCTCCCTCACGATTAACATGAACATTTGTCCATTATCGCCCAGCGCGACAGGGTTACTGCGGACATATCGGCTAACGGGAGGAAGAGAAGGACGTGAGGATAAACAGACCAGCGCAGCGATGCTTCGGTCGTTCCAGCAAAACGTCTTGATCTGTAACAGGTAGATGGCCAAACGGCCCCTTGTTGTTACAGATCGAGACATTCAGTCGAGTCTGCACCTGTTCATCTCGATCTGTAACAACTACGGGTCCAAACGGTCTCTAGACGTTACAGACCGAGACAAATAGACAGGCGGCGGCGCTGCGACAGCCCAACCCTACTCCCATTCCTGTTCGTAGATGTTGAGCGACTTCACATACCGTCCCCGGGCACCCATGACGTCGCGGACCAGCCTCAGAAAGAAGCTGATACACGAGGTATCGAAGCCATCTTCCAGGTCTTCCGGATGAACGGCGCCGGGCCCGTCGACCGCCGTATCGCTCAGGTGCGCAATGTCGTAGAGGTAGAGCTGCCCCGCCGTCAGCAAAATATCGTCAACGCACGCGATGCGCACCGCAATCGCACCATCGCGCCAGTGCTCTTTTTGCACGATATGTGGGTCGTAGACATCAAAACGACGGTCGGTGCGCGTATCGCGCAGCGCGACCATACCAGTCGCCGGATCCTTGTCCAAAATGCCAAAGCGAGAGAAATAGTGCGTGTCGCGCACCTGTTCGAGCCGCCTGAGCGAAGCAGGCGAAAGCGACGCCGGCGGCTCGTCAACATACAGCCCAAGCAGCGTCTTGCCGTGGTAATAGGGGCGCTCAAACAGCAGCCAATCGGTAAATGCCATGTTATAGGCCATGATTTCGTTTTGCGAGGGCTCCTCGCAATAGCTGAGCCATGGATCGACTATCACTTCGAACTGTGTGCGCGCCGACTCCAAAAACTGGAACTTTCGCAGCATCCAAAACTGGGCCATGTCGGCAATATCGTCACCGACGGCCTCGGCCAGACGTCCCCGGTCCAAAACATGATCAGCCATGGCATCCTCCTCAAACTGATGAACCTCAATTTGAGCTTACGAGGAGGGCTCGCGGTCGCCGCCAGCGCGGGCGAAATGAGCATCGGGTTGCAAACCAGATACTGACCGAATACTTGACGGAACGCTTGACCGATACGTTATACCGAAACAAAACCCCAGTTAAACATAGGCAAATAAGCAGAGATTTTGAGCTTGCCAGCCACAGCCATCACGAAAACAGCAAGGTACCGCGAGTCCGCACGTCAGCAAATGAGCGGTCAGACGTCAAGAGTGTCCCCGGCGACTAGACAAAATAGAGTGTCCCCAATGACTAGTCGTTGGGGACACTCTTGAATGACTGCCTTACAGCGCCAGGGTCTCGGCAACCTCGGCGGCGCAGGCGAGGGCATCGGCCATGGCGCTCACCACGAGCGAGCTGCCGTTGCGGGCATCGCCGGCCACATACACCGGCGCGGCATCCGCAGCAACGCCATCCACGCGGGCCGCAAGGTGCGAGCCCTCGGAAGCCATCACGGGCAGCGGACGGCCCGCCGTGGCAACAGGCACGCCGACAGCTTCGAACACGCTGTGCTCCGGGCCCGTAAAGCCACAGGCGATGAGCACCAGCTGCGCCGGCACCTCGTGCTCGGAGCCCGCAATGCGCTCCGGCTTTCCCGCCGACCAGTCCAGATCGACCACGCGCAGACCCGCAGCCGCACCCTTCTTGTCCAGCAGCACCTCGAGCGTATCCACGCCCCAGGCACGCATCTCGCCACCCATCGTAGCGATAGCCTCCTGCTGGCCGTAGTCGGTCTTCTTAACGTTGGGCCACTGCGGCCAGGGGTTGCTCGCCGCGCGCTTATCGGGCGCCGCAGGCAAGAACTCAAACTGGCGCACGCTGCGAGCACCCTGGCGCACCGCGGTACCCACGCAGTCGTTGCCGGTATCGCCACCGCCAATGACCACAACGTCCAGGCCGCGCGCGTTCACCGCGGGCTCGCCGCCATCGAGCACCGAGACGGTCGAAGCCGTCAGGTAGTCCACCGCGTACACGGCGCCCGGAGCATCCACGTTCGTAGCCGAAAGACCGCGGGGTGCACGAGCACCAGCAGCCATCACAACGGCGTCAAAACCATTGAGCTTGGCCACTACCGCAGGGTCCGTCACGTCGGCACCCAGCTCGAACGCAATGCCCAGCTCGCGCATAAGCGCCACGCGACGCTCGACCACGGACTTCTCGAGCTTCATGTTGGGAATGCCGTACATGAGCAGGCCGCCCGGGCGGTCGTCACGCTCAAACACCGTCACGCGGGCACCGCGACGCGCAAGCTCCCATGCTGCCACCAGACCAGCAGGACCGGAGCCCACCACGGCAACCGTGGGTGCGCCCTCCCCTGCCGGCTCAAAGCGGCGCGGACCGCCGTTGGCCCACTCATGGTCGCTGATCGCGCGCTCATTGTCGTGAATCGTCGTGGGCTGGCCATCGACCGAGCCCAGGTTGCATGCGGCCTCGCACAGCGCCGGGCACACGCGACTCGTGAACTCGGGCATGGGCGAGGTGAGTGACAGGCGCTCGGCGGCCTCGTCCCAACGGCCGCGGTACACCAGCTCGTTCCACTCGGGAATCAGGTTGTGCAGCGGACAACCGCTCGGACGTGCCTTGCCAAAGCTCGCGCCCATCTGACAAAACGCCACACCGCACATCATGCAGCGGCTCGCCTGGGCACGGCGCGCGTCGTCGTCGAGCTCCACGTACAGCGGATCGAAATCGCGGCTGCGCTCCTCCACGGGGCGCAGCTCATGGGTCACGCGATCGATATCAAGAAAAGCACCGGGCTTACCCATGGCACTTACGCCTCCTTCTTGGTCGAAGCAACAGAGCTGGCAGCCACGGACGCAGCGCCCGCAGCACCGCCCGCAACATCGAAGCGAGCAACATCCGCGGCGCTCGCGCGACCGGTCACAATGTCAAACGCCAGCTCCTCGGCCTGCGCATGCGTCTTGCCGACGGCCTCGGCGGCGGCGACAATCGCCAGCACGCGCTCGTACTCGGTCGGAATGACCTTCACAAAGTGCTTGCTCATCGTCTCAAAGCTGTAGAGCAGCTTAATGCCGCGCGGGCTCTGCGTCGCGTCCACGTGCTCCTGGATGAGCTCGCGAATCTGCGCCAGCTCGCCGGCCGTCGGGGCTTTAAGCTCGACGCTCTCGTGGTTCACACGGGCATCGAGCGTGCCGTACTGGTCAAAGACATAGGCCACGCCACCCGTCATGCCGGCGGCGAAGTTCTGCCCGACCTCGCCCAGGATGAGTGCCAGACCACCCGTCATGTACTCGCAGCCATGGTTGCCGCAGCCCTCGACCACCACGGTGGCACCGGAGTTGCGTACGCCAAAGCGCTGGCCTGCCAGGCCGTTAATGAAGCCGCGGCCGCTCGTGGCGCCAAAGAACGCAACGTTGCCCACGATGATGTTCTCATCGAACTTGTAGGTCGCATGCGGGTTGGGGCGCACCGACACCTCGCCGCCCGAAAGGCCCTTGCCAAAGTAGTCGTTGGCGTCGCCGCACACGTTGAGCGTAATGCCGCGCGGCAGGAAGGCACCAAAGCTCTGACCGGCCGAACCATCGCAATCGATGGTGATGGAGCCGGCGGGCAGGCCCTCGGGATGCGCCTTGGTCACCGCGTTGCCCAAGATGGTGCCCACGCAGCGGTTGACGTTGGCGATATCGGCGCGGAAGCGAATCGGACGCAGGTGCGCACGGGCATCGGCCGTATAGGGCACAAACAACGTGGAGTCGAGCGTCTTGTCGAGCTCGCCGTCCGCAGCCATCTGGGGCAGGAAGTGACGGCCGTCGGCACCCGGGATGTGGGCACCAAACTCACAGGTCGCGCTCGCCAGCACGGGCGACAGATCCAGCAGGTTAGCCTTGCGGTTGCCCGGGACCTCAATCTGGCGCAAGCACTCGGGATGGCCGACCATCTCGTCGATGGTGCGGAAGCCCAGGCTCGCCATGACCTCGCGCAGCTGCTCGGCAACAAAGAGCATAAAGTGCTCGACGTGCTCTGGCTTGCCGCGGAAGCCGCGACGCAGGCGGCAGTTTTGCGTAGCGATGCCGGCCGGGCAGGTATCCTGCTGGCAGTCGCGCTGCATGAGGCAGCCCATGGAGATGAGCGGCATGGTCGCAAAGCCAAACTCCTCGGCACCCAGCAGGCAGGCGACGGCAACATCGGTGCCGTCCATGAGCTTGCCGTCGGCCTCGAGCACCACGCGCGAGCGCAGGCCGTTTTGCAGCAGCGTCTGCTGGGCCTCGGCAAGACCGAGCTCCAGCGGCAGACCCGCATGCCAAATGGAATCGCGCGCCGCAGCACCCGAGCCGCCGTTATGGCCGCTGATCAAAATCTTGTCGGCAGCACCCTTGGCAACGCCGGTGGCGATGGTGCCGACGCCGGCCTCACTGACCAGCTTGACCGACACGCGTGCGCCGGGGTTGGCGTTCTTAAGATCGAAGATCAGCTCTGCCAGGTCCTCGATAGAGTAGATGTCGTGGTGCGGCGGAGGCGAGATCAGGCCGATGCCGGGCGTGGACTGACGGACCTCGGCAATCCAGGGGTAGACCTTCTTGCCGGGCAGGTGACCGCCCTCGCCGGGCTTGGCGCCCTGGGCCATCTTGATCTGAATCTCGAAGGCGCTGCACAGGTAGCGGCTCGTCACGCCAAATCGCGCACTTGCCACCTGCTTGATTGCGGAGTTCTTGGAGTCACAGTTAGCCAGCGGGGTCTCGCGGCGCGGGTCCTCGCCGCCCTCGCCGGAGTTGGAACGGCCATGCAGGCGGTTCATGGCGATGGCCATGCACTCGTGTGCTTCCTTGCTGATGGAGCCGTACGACATGGCGCCGGTGTTAAAGCGGCGGACGATGTTGAGCGCGGGCTCGACCTCGTCGAGTGCCACCGGAGTGCGGCCGCTGGCATCAAAGTCCAGCAGATCGCGCAGGCGCACGGCACGGCCGGTGCGGTGCAGGCGGGCGCTGTACTCCTTAAAGGTGTCGTAGCTGTCCTCACGGCAGGCGGTCTGCAGCAAGTAGACGGTCTGCGGATCGATGAGGTGATCCTCGCCGCCGAGCGGGCGCCACTTGGTCAGGCCCAACGTGGGCAGCTGATCGGGAGCCGGGCTCTTAAGGATAGCGAGCGCGGCGTCATAGCGCTCATTTTGCTCGCGTTCGACGTCCTCGACACCCATACCGCCCACACGGCTCACCGTGCCGGCGAAGTACGCGTTGACGAACTCCGGCGTAAAGCCAACGGCCTCGAAGATCTGCGCGGAGTGGTAGCTCTGCACCGTGGAGATGCCCATCTTGGACATGATGGAGACGATGCCCGCCGTCGCGGCCTTGTTGTAATTGGCGATGCCCTGCTCGGCCGTCACAGCCAGGTCGCCGCGTGCCGCCAGATCGCGGATGCACGCATGTGCGTTGTACGGATAGACGCCGCTCGCGGAGTAGCCCACCAGCGCCGCAAAGTCGTGCGGGGACACGGCGTCGCCGCACTCCACCACGATATCGGCAAAGGTACGCACGCCGGCGCGGATCAGGTGGTTGTGCACGCAGCCCACAGCGAGCAGCGACGGCACGGGCACCCCGCCCACAGCGGCACGATCGCTCAACACCACGATGTTCACGCCGTCGCGGACCGCAGTCTCAACGTCCTCGGCAAGCTGCTTGAGCGCAGCCCGCAGCGCGCCCTCGCCGGCATCGCGGCGGTACACGGCACGGAAGCGACGGGTCTTAAAGCCCACGCGGTCGATGGCGCAGATGCGGTCGAACTCCTCCTCGCTCAGCAGCGGGCGCTCCAGGCGCACCAGCTGGCAGGCCGTACGGGAGTCCTCGAGCAGGTTGCCGTGGTTGCCCAGGTAGAGCGTGGTCGAGGTGACCATATGCTCGCGAAGGGCATCGATCGGCGGGTTCGTGACCTGGGCGAACAGCTGATAGAAGTAGTCAAAGAACGAGCGCGTCTTCTTGGACAGGCAGGCCAGCGGCGCGTCGATGCCCATCGAGGCGAGCGGGGCCTTGCCCTGCTGGGCCATGGGACGCACGACCTCGTCGACGTCATCCCAGTGGTAGCCGAGCTTGGCCATGCGCACGGCGGCGGGCACCTCGGCGTCCTCGGCGGGCGTTGCCGCAACGGGCTCATCGAGCGCGTCAACGGTCAGCGTCTCCTCGGCAATCCAATCACGGTAGGGCTTTTCCTTGGCATAGCGGGCACGCAGTTCGTCGTTGTAGATCACGCGACCGCGGGCAAAATCGACCTCGAGCATCTGGCCCGGTCCCAGGCAACCGCTCGTCAGAATGTTCTCGGGGCGCACCTCGATGGTGCCCACCTCGCTTGCCAGCATAAAGCGGCCGTCGCGCGTCACGTAGTAGCGAGCCGGGCGCAGGCCGTTGCGGTCGAGAGCAGCACCCAGGGTACGGCCGTCGGTAAAGGCGATGGCGGCAGGGCCGTCCCACGGCTCCATGAGCATGGACTGGTAAGCGTCGTAGGCGCGGCGCTCCTCACTCAGGCTGTCGTTATGGTCCCACGGCTCGGGCAGCAACATGGACGCGGCACGCGTAAGCGGGCGACCGTTCATAACCAAAAACTCGAGCACGTTGTCCAGAATCGCGGAGTCGGAACCCTCGCGGTTGATGATGGGCATCACGCGCTCAAGATCATGCTGCAGCACGGGGCTGTACAGGTTGGGCTCGCGGGCGCGGATCCAGTTGACGTTGCCCTTGAGGGTATTGATCTCGCCGTTGTGGATGATAAAGCGGTTGGGGTGCGCGCGCTCCCAGCTGGGCGTGGTGTTGGTGGAGTAGCGCGAGTGGACGAGCGCCACGGCCGTCTTGACGGCGGCGTCGTTGAGGTCGATGAAGAAGCGGCGCATCTGCGTGGCGACCAGCATGCCCTTGTACACGATGGTGCGCGAGCTCATGGAGCACACGTAGAAGATCTTGTCGCGCAGGGCAAACTCGGCGTCGGCCTTCTTTTCGATGGTGCGGCGGCACACGTACAGGCGGCGCTCGAAGGCATCGCCGGCGGGCGTGTCGTCCGGACGGCCCAGGAAGGCCTGCAGGATAGTGGGCATGCAGGCGCGGGCCGTCTCGCCCAGGTCGTGCGGGTCGACCGGCACCTCGCGCCAAAAGAGCAGCGGCACGCCGGCCTCGGCGCAGCCCTCCTCAAACACGCGGCGGGCATCCTCTACGCCCTTGTCGTCCTGCGGGAAGAACAGCATGGCCACGCCATAGTCGCCCTCTGCCGGCAGAATCTGGCCGCACTTTTGGGCCTCTTTACGGAAAAAGTGATGCGGAACCTGGAACAGAATGCCAGCGCCGTCGCCGGTGTTCTTCTCGAGTCCCGTGCCGCCGCGGTGCTCCAAGTTGACCAGAATGGACAGTGCGTCGTCCAAGATCTGGTGATGGCGCTCACCGTTGATATCGGCGAGCGTGCCGATGCCACATGCGTCGTGGTCGAATTCGGGGCGATAAAGGCCCTGCTGCTGAGCGGAATCTGCCTGCATCGCGATCCTCCCCTAGATATTAGACAGTCAGTTGAATAGGCATACTAGGAGCATCGCCGGCCCGTTGTGTTTCCCGCCCGTTTCGAAACAATCGCGTAACGCACGCCCTACGAGTGGGTACCGCCGACCTCAAGGGTGACAACAAGGGCCCCAAGTTCGACCTGTAAACTCACCACTTCAAACATCTCAATCTGTAACAGTAAGATCCAATTTCCATCCCTAGTTGTTACAGATCAAGACATTTCGGCAATCCCCTTTCACCATCCTATTCAAATACAACAATCTTGTTAGTCTTGGTTAACTTTTTAGCCTAAAACGGGTATCCTTTGCGGCGTCAAACAAACGGCACGCAGGAGCTCACCATGCTCAACCATCTCAAACAACACTTTTGCTCCCGACGCACCGGTGGTCACGGAGGCCTAGACATTGCGCGGCACATCGGCCCCGGGCTGCTCGTGACCGTCGGCTTTATCGACCCGGGCAACTGGGCCTCCAATATGGCCGCGGGCTCGCAGTTTGGCTACGCGCTGCTGTGGATCGTCACACTGTCCACGATTATGCTCATCGCGCTGCAGCACAATGCGGCGCACCTGGGTATCGCCACGGGCGCCTGTCTTGCCGAGGCCACGACACGTTACCTCCCCCGCTTCGTTGGACGCACGGTGCTCGCCAGTGCCTATCTCGCGACCATCGCCACCGCCATGGCCGAAGTCCTGGGTGGCGCGATTGCCCTTCAAATGCTCTTTGGGCTGCCCGTGCGTGCGGGCTGCGTCATCGTGGCGGCAGTATCGATGGCGATGCTCATGACGAACTCCTACAAGCGTGCCGAACGCTGGATCATCGCCTTCGTAGGCGTGGTAGGACTCTCGTTTTTGGCCGAGCTTGCACTAGTCAAGGTCGACTGGCCGCAAGCCGCCGCAAGCTGGATCACGCCCAGTATGCCCACTGGCTCTGCCGCGATTATCGTGAGTGTCCTAGGCGCGGTCGTTATGCCCCACAACCTCTTCCTGCACTCCGAAGTCATCCAATCCATGCACTTCGAAGGCCAAGGCGAGCGAGTTATCGAAGAACGTCTGCGCTACGAGCTCTTCGACACGCTCTTTTCGATGGGCGTGGGCTGGGCAATCAACTCGGCCATGGTCATCCTGGCCGCAACGACCTTCTTTGCGCACGGCATTGTCGTAGACGACCTCGCGGTCGCAGCGGCCACGCTCTCCCCCATTCTGGGCCCGGCAAGCTCAATCATCTTTGCGGTGGCACTACTGTTTGCGGGCATATCGAGTAGCGTGACGGCGGGCATGGCGGCGGGCACCATCACCGCGGGCATGTTCGACGAGGAATACGACATCCACGACCGACATTCCTCGATCGGGGTGGCGGCCTGTTTCGTCGGCGCAGTGGCGGCGTGCCTGGTCGTCCCGAATCCTTTTGAGGGTCTCATTTGGAGTCAGGCACTGCTGTCGTTTCAGCTGCCGATTACGGTCTTTGTGCTCATACGGCTCACCAGTTCACGCCGCGTCATGGGCAAATACGCCAACTCACGCCCGCTCAACACGCTGCTCGTAGGAATCGGTGCCATCGTGACGATTCTCGACATCGTGCTGCTAACGGGGATGTAATTGGGATGGCGTGACTGTCCAGATATAACGTCTCAATCTGTAACACGTAAGGCCGTTTTAAACCGTCAGATAAATCAAAAGGGCCCCGGCCGAGAATTCGACCGGGGCCCTTGGACAGAGCTCTGTATAGCTAATCGCCGTGTGTCTACGAGTTACTCCTCGACGAGCTCAAACTCATCGGGGCCGACGCCGCAGACCGGACATACGTAATCCTCGGGCAGCTCGGGCGTGTCGACCTCAACCTCGTAACCGCAAACGGTGCACACGAACTTATACGTCTTCTTCTCCTCAGCCATGATGTTCTCCTCTCGAACGTGACTGCTGGTGTACTTGCTTATTAGTATATATTCTCAATAATATAATGCAAGTATTTTTAGAACATTTCTAGCCTTGATACGACGAAGCCTTGGGCGGCGTCTTGCCCTTTAACACCTTGTGGTAGTAGTCATAGGTCAGCGGGGCCTCGCCGCTCAAGCGCTCGGCGTCCTCCACCTCGCCGATAAAGAGCAGGTGCGTGCCCACATCCACGGTATCAATCAGACGGCAGCTAAACAGCGCCGCCGCGTGCTCGGGCACATAGGGCATGCCCAGCGCGGTCTCGTGGGCCTCGTACTTGGCAAACTTGTCGTAGCCACTGCTGGTGCGGAAGCCAAAGTTGCCGATATAGAGCATGTCGGCGGTCTGGTCAATCACGGTCAGCGCAAAGGCCTTAGCCGATGCGATTACGCCGGACGTGACATTTTCCTTGTTCACGGCAATCGAGATGCGCGGCGGGGCGGATGTCACCTGCACCGCTGTGTTGATAACGCAGCCGGCACGCAGCCCGTCCGCCGCGGCGCTCACCACGTACAGGCCACTCGGCATAGTAAAGAACGCAGTTTTGTCCATAACGATCACTCCCCTAGCTCGGGTTGGAACCTCATGGATGTATGTACCCACAAAAAAGGCGGCACCCATAACGGACGCCGCCTTTGAGACATATATGTCAGAACAGTAAGAAAGATGAGACGCCCGCAGTTGCGGTGAAATAGGGACTGGATAGTCCCTCAATCAGGCAAAACAGTCCGTATTCCACCGCAACTTATGAAGGGTGGTCAGCGATTGCGCTCTTTGAGGGCGCGGTCGATCTCGCGTTGGACATCACGCTTGGCCATGTCCTCGCGCTTGTCGTAGAGCTTCTTGCCGCGACCCAGACCCAGCAGTAGCTTTACGCGGCCGTCGGTATTAAAGTAGAGCTCCAACGGAACCAGCGCATAACCACGGTTGC
Organism: uncultured Collinsella sp.; assembly: GCA_900543605.1. Taxonomy (GTDB): domain Bacteria; phylum Actinomycetota; class Coriobacteriia; order Coriobacteriales; family Coriobacteriaceae; genus Collinsella. The sequence continues at coordinate 32,140 of UQSK01000007.1, read as the reverse complement.
GAAGTTTGCCGTCAAGAAAGTCGATCTCCTTGCGGTGCAGCAGCAGACGACGCCGACGGTCGGGATCGCGATTCCACACGCCACCATGGCTATAAGGGTGGATATGCAGGCCGACGAGCCAGCACTCCCCGCCGCGGATCAGCGCGAAGGTATCGGTGATCTGGCAGGCGCGCTCGCGAATCGACTTGACCTCGGTGCCGCTCAGTTCAATGCCACACTCAAACGTCTCATCGATAAAGTACTCGTGATGCGCCGAGCGATTCTTGGAAATGAGCTTGCGCTCGCGCTTACTGGGCATCGCCGGCCTCCTTGGCTCCATCGGCGTTTGAGCCCGCAGCCTCGCGCTTTGCCTTGCGCTCGGCGTTGAGCTCGGCGTCGCTCTCGCGCACCAGTTTGATAATCGCCGCGCAGGCTTCCTCGCCCACCAAGTCGCGAGCACGCACCGTCAGGCGCGTCGCCTCCTGCTTGTCGCCGTCGCTTGCAGCATCGGTCGCGCACATAATCAGGCAGATGGCAATCTCGGCCGAAGGTGAGGTCGGAACGCCCTGCAACGCCAGCTCGCCCATCACGTGCTCGTCGCTCTCCTCGGCGGCATCCGGATAGGTAGTATGGATCTTGTTGAGCAGGCGCGTCGTATGCGCATCGTTGGGCGCCAGGCGCAGCGCCAGACGCGCGCAGCCCACGGCAGCCGAAACGTTCTCGGTCTCGGGCTCCAAGAAGTACTGACCCAGATTGGCGTAAGCGCGGGCGGCGCACTTGCCATCGCTCGCGCGCTCCAGCACCGAAAACGAAAGCGAAGCCCACTCCTGCTTGTCCTCGAGAGCGCGGAACAGCTCGGCCAAATCCAAGCGATAGTTGCAGTTCATGGGGTCCCAACGCACAGCCTGCATCAAGGCATTACGAGCGCTCACATAATCCTGCTGGCGAATGTAGGCAAACGCCATGTCAGAGTACAGGCGGTCAAACGGCACCTCGACCTGCACGAGCTCGCGCGGATCCTTCTCCACGCGGCGATAGGCCAAGCGCTCAAACTTGCTATCGAAGCTAAAGTATTGGCGCTTCTCCTCCGTCTTGCACTCAGCGTCGATATACTCCTCGGCGAGCTCCACCAGACGCTCCAGCAGCGGCGTCGCCGTAGCCAGGTCGCCCTGCGCCAGATAGTTCTCGGCATACGTGATGTCTTGCAAGCTGATGGGCAGATCCATGGCTACTCCTCGATCTGAGCGAAACACGGCAGGCGCCGTATATACGGTCAATACACAAAACCCGGGTCTCTTACGAGGCCCGGGCGTTCAATTTTGGTAGCCCGTACCAGATTCGAACTGGTGATCTCCGCCTTGAGAGGGCGGCGTCCTAAACCGCTAGACGAACGGGCCATATGTAGCAAATGCAATGGCTGGGATGGAGGGAGTCGAACCCCCATTGACGGAACCAGAATCCGCTGTCCTGCCATTAGACGACATCCCAATGACTGCATCGCTGCGCTCGGCTGTGCCTTTGCGCAAGAAAGAAATATACGGGAAGTCTCGCCGTGACGCAAGCCCCAATTTTGACTTTTTTGAAATTCAGTCAAATACGGCCAACACGTGAAGGACCTGTGAAGCACCAGCGACACGTACGGCGCCAAAGCCCGTAAAACATCCCACATCTACCGCTGGTAGATTACAACAATGCAGCACTCACGACCGATGGCACAATCGAACCGTCATCATTGCACGGATATCGAGGCGCCATGGACGAAGAGCTTGATTACCTATGGGAGACCCTGGGCCTCGAGATCACTGCTGACCTTTGGCCCGAACGGGACAAAATCCATCCCACACTGCGCCCCGCCATTACTGTGGTGCAGGCAAAATACCGCCGTGCATCCTTTTTGATCATGCGGATGTCATGGCACGCGGGACTCCCCGACCTTAAGCGAATCCAGGCAAGCCTCGTCGAGTTGTCCGGCATGCCGACCGTCATATCCGAGGCGCACCTGGAGCAGCGTCAGCGCGAGCGACTGCAACAGCAGCGGATTCCCTTTATCTGCCCTGGCGTTCAGGCATATCTGCCCTTTATGGACGAGGAGTACTGGAGCGGCAAGCCCAACAAGCACGTAAAGGTCTACGATCCGCACGAATGGGCACAGCTGGCGGACTGACTGGGGCAGGCCCGCCGGCGGAAAGTGCGTCCCAGATTTCAAGCTCAAACTGGTCCCCACTTTCCCGTTGAGCCCTCAACCGGAAACCGTGTCCCGCAATCGAAGCTCAGAATGGGACGTGCTTTCCGCAACCGGCCACTTTGGGAAAGTGCATCCCATTCTGGAAGCGAATTCCGGGATGCACTTTCCGCAGCCGCTACAGCAACGCCTCGGCCCAAGCCGCTTCCCTAAAGCCGGGAATCGCAAAGTCGTCGCCCACCAGCAGCGGACGCTTGACCAGCATGCCGTCGGTCGCCAGCAGCTCGTAGCACTCCCGATCCGTCATGCCCGCATCCAGACGCGCCTTCAGGCCCAGCTCTCGATATTTCATGCCCGACGAATTAAAGAAGCGCCGCACCGGCAGCCCCGAACGAGCAATCCAGGTCGCAAGCTCATCAGCCGTGGGATTGTCCAAAACGATATCGCGATCGATATACTCTACCCCATGTTCGTCCAGCCATGCCTTGGCCTTCTTACAGGTCGAGCACTTGGGATATCCAACAAACAGTACAGTCATGGGAATCCTCCGAATATAGATCGGCCAACGCAGGCACACGCCACACGAGGCGCCTTCGTATGATGGGCCAATTGTAGCCCGCGGGTCACACGTTAAACGAACCGTACCCCGAATCCGCGCTTGATAAACGGCAGCAGTTCCATTGCCTCGGGCGTGATATGGCCCGCAACGTTCATGCGCTCGTCACCGGGAAGATCGACCCGCGCAATCTCAAGCTCGCCTTCGTAGCGCCCATATCCGCTATTGCTCACAGCGATCGACCCCGCCTTTCGCGGCAGGCCGGCTCCGGCATCCGTCGGCACGGAATCCGGCTTAAGCTTCGTACGTGACTCCTGAGACCTAAAGATGAGGACACTCGAGTCGGGCCGATCGTGATGAATCTGCCCGCGCACATAGGCATAACCGGGCTCAAGCTCGCATTGCAGGTCCACGTATCCGGCGGAAACTTGAGCAAACTGCGCCCAGCCCGCATCGGAAAGATCGGGGTCGCCGACCAACACAATGTCGCAATCGGCGCCATGTGCAAGCTCAAGCATATTGAGAGCAACCTTTGACGCGCGACCACGCTGCGCCTCGACCGTCGGCAGTCCCTCGAATACCGGCCCGCGAACGTTAGCATCACCCGGCACAAAAGCCATGATTTCGAATCCAAGCGCCGCAAGACGAAGATTCGTCCGAGCAACATCTTCAAGAGCTAAACCGGTATAAGGCTTGGGGTAAAAATTGTGGCAGGCGGCAAAACGAGTCACATCGGCGCCGGCTTCACGCCACGATGCGATTTCATCAGAACTCACCGTCGATGCATTGACCACAATGCGAAATACACCGGACAGCTCCGCGACCCGCTGGGCGCTAAAACCATAGTCCAAACGAAGGTATTCCAACCCCAAATCGCGCAGGTCCTCGATGCGCTCAAGCCCGAGCAAATCGCACGTGCGAGGCCCCACATCGGCAATGAGCGCAATGCCGTGGGCGGAAAGCAGCGACAGAACATGACGGACTTTATCTGCATACGCCGCTCCCCCATCCTCGGGAATATGCAGCGAGGTGAACGCATAGCGCGCACCCGCCGCGGCACCGCGCTCAATCGTCCGCTCAATATCCTGCAGAGGGCTGGAAAGATAAATCGAAATACCCGTCTTCACGCTTCAACGCTCCTTTAAAAAAGGCCGGCGGAGCAGTTAGCCCCGCCGGCACAACCATAGCATCAAGAAATCTGCCGCGCACCGCGAGCCCCGAGCAACACGGCTCGCGATATCAAACTACTCGCCAAAGAACTCGTTGATCTTCTGCTCGTCGACGCCAAAGAACCACGTCAGGACAAAGCCGGCGGCATAGGCAAGCAGCATAGCGGCAACGTAGCCGAGCTGCTGGCCAGGAACAACGATCAGTAGGCCAAACAGACCGGAAACGCCCTGAGAAACCGTGCCGATGTGAAGCAGCGCCGCGAGCGCGCCGCCAAATCCGGCACCCAGGCAGGCCGTCACAAACGGACGAACGAGCGGCAGCGTAACAGCATACATCAGAGGCTCGCCCACACCCAGGATTCCAACGGGAATGGACTCTGCGACGTACTTCTTGAGCTTGGCGTTCTTGGTCTTAAAGTACAGCGCCAAACCGGCACCGACCTGGCCGCCGCCAGCCATCATAAGGATGGGAAGCAGGTAATTGATACCCTTGGTAGCGCCGTCGGGATCGTTGAGCATAGCGTGGATCGGCGTGAGCGCCTGATGCAGGCCGACGGACACCAGCGGCAAGAAGCCTGCCGACAGGATATAGCCGCCCAGGACGCCCAGTTTCTCGAAGATAAAGGTCAAAACGCTAAAGATGGCAGTCGTCAGCCATGCGCCAACCGGCTGGATGACGAGCATCAGAGCAAAGGCGCCGATGATGAGCACCAGCAGCGGGGACAAGAACGTGTCGAGTGCGTTGGGCATAACCTTGCGAATCTGACGCTCCATCCAGGCAAAAAATGCACCAGCGATGAGAGCCGCGATCATGCCACCCGCCGCGGGGTTGTACTGCGCATTGGTGAGCGGCAGCAGAATGGCAGTGGCAGGATCAGCCGCGCCAGGCGCAAGCAGGGGCATGGCACTGTTGGCGATACACATCATGCCGGCGATGCCGCCCAGCGCAGCGGAGCCACCAAACTCACGTGCCGCGTTATAGCCCACCAAGATGGGCAGATAGGCAAACAGGGCCCAGCCCATGGAACGAATGCCCTGGTACCACCACTCGCCTGCAAGCGCGCCTGCCGTCGAGACGTTAATGACGTTGCAGATACCGTTGATGAGGCCAGCCGCAATGATGCCGGGAAGCAGGGCGACGAAGACATTGGAAATCTTCTTGAGGAAGGCCTGAACCGGCTTGGACTCGTACTTGGCTTTCTGCGCGGCCTTGTTTGTGGCCGCAGCGTCAACCACGCTCTCGTCGGCAACGCCTTTCGCAAGGCCGGTGAGCTTGGAGAACTCCTCGAGCACCTTATTCACCTTGCCCGGACCCAGCACGATCTGCATCGTGTCGTCCTCGACCAGGCCCATCACGCCGTCGAGCGCCTTAATACCCTCCGTGTCGACGTTGCCCGTGTCTTTGACGGTCACGCGCAGGCGCGTCATGCACGCCGCGTTTGCGAGCACGTTGTCTTTACCGCCCAAAAGGTCCAGCAGCTTTTGAGCCAGCTCTTTGTTCGTCATAACTCCTCCTTGTATTGGGTATCTCGTCTAGATGTCATATCAGCTCACGCCGTGCACCTATTGGACATCGGCATTGCTCTTCTCATGGCCACTCACCGCAGTACGGACATGGCCGTGCGCCCGTTCAAGAGCTACCGCAGCCTGCTCGGCATCGCAGTCCAACAGCACCGAGACAATAGCGGTTTTTACGTGGCCGCCGGCATCCGCAAGCGCCTGAACAGCGCGCTCGCGCGTGCAGCCGGTCGCCTCCATCACGATGTTCTGGCCGCGCACCACCAACTTCTCGTTCGTCTGCTGCACATCGACCATCAGGTTTTGGTATACCTTGCCGATCTTGACCATGGCACCGGTCGAAATCATGTTGAGAATGAGCTTTTGAACCGTTCCCGCCTTGAGCCTCGTTGAGCCGGTCAGCACCTCGGGACCGGGCACGGGCTCAATGGCAAGATCTGCGCTCTCCCCGATCCTCGACCCTTGGTTGCAGGCAATTGCAATGGTCTTGCACCCAGTTGCCTTGGCGTACGCAAGGCCGCCCACCACATAAGGAGTACGGCCGCTTGCCGCCAGGCCAACGACAAGATCCTTGTCCGAGAGTCCACGCTCCCGCAGGTCGCTCGCGCCAAGCTCCTCGCTGTCTTCGGCACCTTCGACAGCCTTGATAAACGCCGTCTCGCCTCCGGCAATGAGCCCGACAATCAGATCGGGTGACACGCCAAACGTGGGCGGACACTCCGAAGCGTCGAGTACGCCCAGACGACCGCTGGTGCCTGCGCCCATGTAAAAGACGCGCCCGCCGCGCTCGAGTGTCTCAGCAGCCCAGTCGATTGCCATGGCAACCTGGGGCAACACTTTCGTGACCGACTGGACGGCACGAAGATCCTCATCGTTCATCGTCGTGACGATTTGCAGCGATGTCATCGTATCGAGGTCCATTGACCTTTGATTACGCTGTTCGGTCGTGAATTTTGTTAAATCGAGCATTTCATTCACCTCATCTTTCCTGTTTCTCGATGTAGTTTTGCTTTATGACATGCGTCGCCCGTTCGTAGTCGCTGGCAACGTAAGCAGCGTACAGGGCATCGACAACCATAAGCTGGGCCATACGCGAAGCCATGGCACCGCTGCGGACCAAGGGTTCACTCGCGGCGACGCCGAGCACGGCATCGGCCATGGTGGCAAGCTTGGATGATCCATCTACTTTGGTAACGGCCACAACGGGACAGTTGTGACGTTGAGCCTCGGCGGTGCAGTCCAGCACCTCTTGCGTCAAGCCCGAGTAGCTAAAGGCGATTGCCATATCGCCCTCATGCATGTTCTTGGCACACAAGAGCTGATCATGCCAGTCGTCGTACAGATGGCACTCTTTGTCGACACGCATGAGCTTTTGCGCCAGATCGTGTGCGACCAAACGAGAGGCACCGATACCGAACAGATTGACCGCGCGTGCCCGCTTAAGACGGGCCGCGCATCGCTCCAAGACGGTGTAATCGAGCGTTCGCGCCGTCGCCTCGATCGTGCGCACGTTGCTTTTCATCACCTTCCCCACGATACGTTCGACGCTGTCATCCATGGAGATGTCCTCGAGGGCTACGTCTTTCTTGTCGCCTAAGAGCGCCAGCTCGGCAATCAGTTCGCGCTGGAACTCCTTGTAGCCCGCAAAACCCAAACGCTTGCAAAAGCGCAAAATGCTCGAGGGCGAGGAGAACGTGACATCGGCAAGACCGCGGACGGACAGCCCGACCACCTCGTGCGGATGAGCGCTTACATATGCGATGACATTGCGTTCCGCCGGGCTCGCGCTGAGCTCACGCTCGCGAAGCCGCAAAAGCAATCCGTTTGCCATCTCAAACACCTCCGTTGAGAAGAATTAAAGACCAACGAACGATTCGTACCGGATACAAACAGCTGTTGCGGTACATTGTGCCGCATCGTGGCGCACAAAGGGCGAGCGTTCTACCGCTCGCCCCTCAAATCCGACCGCTCGGAAATACGCGCGACACAAAATAATTCAACGAGGTTGCATTATCAGAAACGGGTTTGTTACCGGCTAGCGCCTCGCATGGGCGCCGATCGGCCGAGTCGCATGGCGCACCAACGCCGCTGCCAGCAATACCAACAGCATGGCGGTGACATAGCCCGCAGCATCGAATCCTAAATCGATAACGTCGAAATGCCTGCCGGGAACAAAGATCTTATGCACCTGATCGCCAACGGAGCAGGCGGCGCAAAAGAGCAATACGGGCACGCAACGGGAGCATACGCTCCACGGATGCCTGGAAAGGCAAACCACGACCACGGAGGCGAATAATCCGACGAAGAAAAACTCTACGGTATGGGCAACGCGACGGACGTTTGTGCCCACCCACATGCGAATGGAAGCAAGTCGGCCAGACCGGACATTCGAGGCAGCCGAATCGGCGCCCCCGGTCATTCCGTTCTCTGTCTGGGCTTCACCTGTGGCATCAGCAGCCTGAACGCCCGTAGCCTGACCCTCCACCACACGCGCGGTGGACTCGCTCAGCAACGACGTCTCCACCGCATTTTGCTCCGTCAGCACCCAGATGCCCGCCAGCGTTGCAACGAACAGAACAATTGCGGTCCATCCGATTATTTGTTTTACGCGCGCCAAGGGCCAACCTCCTTTTTTGAATATCAGCGAGTGTAGCCCCAAATGGCATCGTCACCGTATCAAAATTTGAATCGCAACAGGAAGCGACAAAGCGACGCAAACCCCTACCCCGCCTCGCGCATCCAGCGATCGAACGTCCCCACGCACACGCCCAGGCACTTTGCTGCCTGGCTGCGGGTAATATCGCCTGCCTCATAGCTATCGCGCACCAGCTCAAACTGAGGAGGGCACGGCTTGCGAGGTCGACCGAAACGAACCCCTCGCGCCCGCGCCGCTGCAATTCCCTCCGCCTGGCGCCGATGGATATTCTCGCGCTCCACCTGCGCCACGTAGCTCAGCAGTTGCAGCACAATATCGGCAATCAGGGTGTTGGTCACATCCGGCGCGCCGCTGGCCCTAGCGCGCGTGTCAAGCAATGGCATGTCCAATACCACAATGGCAACCCCGAGCTCCTTGGTAATGCGTCGCCATTCCTCAAGAATCTCGGAGTAATTACGACCAAGTCGGTCGATAGAAAGCACCACCAGCACGTCCCCGTCTCCCAGGACGTGCAACAGCTCGCGATAATGCGGTCGATCGAAGTCCTTGCCGCTCGCATGGTCGGCATAAATATTCGCTGAGCCCACGCCATAGGCGCCCAGCGCATCCAGCTGCCGATTCAGATTCTGATCGCGCGAACTCACCCGCGCATACCCGTACACCGTCGCCATCTCATCCCCGCTTTCTTGTAAACCTGCCAAAAGGGACAGGTTTATTTTGGTAGGTTTTACCTCTCAAATAGCAGGTAAGCGGGCGGCCGAGCAGACGGCAAGGTAGCCACTATTCAAATGCGGAGGGCGACCCCGAAAGACCGCCCTCCGCTCCCCCACCATGAGTCGGGATTTAGCTAATGGATAAGCTTAAAGTCCAAGTGTCCACGCGTGGTATTGACGCGCGAGACCTCGATAATCACGCGCTGGCCCAGTTCATAGCGAGTCCCCGTGTCGGCGCCCGTCAGCGTAAGCGCGTCCTCGTCGAACTCGAACCACTCGTTGCCCAGGCTCTTAATTGAAACCAGGCCCTCGACCTGTGTTAGGTCCAAGCGCACAAAGAGGCCCATGCTGCTAACCCACGAGACGGTTCCGGCATAGCGCTCACCCAGACGGTCCTCATAGTACTGGGCAATCTTGATCTTTTGCGTCGCATGGCTGGCGGCATCTGCCGCGCGCTCGGCATCGCTACATGCGCGGCAGATCTGCGGCAGAATGCGCGGCAGCGACTCACGCCCCTTGCCGATCAGCCGCGGCGTACGGACCAAGGCGTCCTTGCCGCCGAGCTGCTCATAGGCCAACTGCAGTTTGAGCACGCGGTGCACCACTAGATCGGGGTAGCGACGGATGGGACTCGTAAAGTGACAGTAGCACGGCGCGGCGAGCGCAAAGTGGCCCTCGTTGCGCGGCTTGTACAGCGCGCGCTGCATGCTGCGCAGAAGCAGCGTGTTGACGAGCGGTGCGTTGGCCGTACCGGCGGCAGCATCAACTGCAGCCTGCAGCTCATCGGGGCTCCCCAGGGCAATACCGGCAGCACGGCGATCGTCGATGATGCCTAGCTGCGCCAGCGCAACGGCAGCACCGTGCAGGCTATCGGGGCTCGGATCCTCATGCACACGATAGCAGACCTCGATATCACGGTCTGCCAGCCACTCTGCAACGCACTCGTTGGCGAGCAGCATGGCTTCCTCGATAAGCGACGTGGCACACGAACGCTCACGCGCCACAATCTGCACGGGCACTCCGTCCTCATCCAATAGAGCGCGAATCTCGGCTGTGTCAAAATCGACTGAGCCGCGGGCGCGACGAATACGACGGCGAAGTTCGGCGAGTTCGTTAGCGGCGACAAGGAAATCGCCGAGGTCGATGTTGTAGCCGCGGGCGGCCTCCTCGCACGCAAGACCGCGCTCAAGCGCTTCCTCGCGCGAGGTCTCGGCAGCCGCAACATCCTCGGCTGCACCCTCCAGCACCGAATACTCAACCGCGCCGGCACGCACCAGCAGCGCCTCGGCGCCGTCATAGTCCATACGCACACGCGAGCGAATCACGCTGGAATACGGATCGTAATGCCGCACGCGACCCTGCGCATCGAGCTCGATATCGACGGTAAACGCAAGACGGTCCTCGTCAGGGCGAAGCGAGCACAGGTCACAGGACAGGCGTTCGGGCAGCATGGGAAGCACGCGATCGGCCAGATACACCGATGTCGTACGATGGCGAGCCTCAAGATCGATATGCCCGTCCCAAGCCACATAGTGTGAAACGTCGGCGATATGCACACCCAGCTTGTAGCCACCCTCGGGCGTGCGCTCCAACGAAATGGCATCGTCAAAGTCGCGCGCGTCGACCGGGTCGATCGTGATGACAAAGCGGTCGCGCAGATCGCGGCGGAGCGGGTCCTTAAGCGCCGCGGACACATCGAGCGAAAGCCCCTCGGCCTCGTCCAGCGCGGCCTCGGGATAGCTATCGGTATAGCCGTAACGCGCCATCACATATTGAACGCCCAAATCGGGCGCGTCATCTCCGCCAATGCGGCGTTCGATCGTCACAGTGCCCGATTCCAGGCGCGTCGGGTAGGTCAAAATGCGCGCGACAACGGCATCACCCGGGTGGACACTCAGACGATCCGCCGAGGTATCCTCGGGCAAAATGAAGAAGTCGGCCTTCAAGCGCGAATCGAGCGGCTCGATCACACCGAGCGGACCGGCGGTCTGGTACGTACCCACCACGCTTATGGCTGCGCGCTCAACTACGCCCTCGATCACGGCGCGACGCTCGCCATGCGGGCTATTCTTAATGCTCACGGCAACGGTATCGCCGTCCATGATCTCACGCTTGCCGCGACCCATGACCTTGTAGTCGCCATTCTCGGTTATGACATAGGCACTGTGCTCATGGAGCTGCACGCGCCCGGTCAGGCTCGGACGGCGTTCGCTGCGCACCGGCCCGCGCTTATTGCGAGCTCCACGCTTATGCTTGTTATTGCGCCCCATGGCGCCTCCTAACTATCGATTGCGAACTCCAAAGAGTCTACCCAAATGATTCGCTTTCCTGCCGTCCCCTAGGGATCAAAAAACGGGCCGCCCCATAAGAGACGACCCGTTGGAAGGGATGAATTCCAGGCATGCCTACACGCGCAGGTAGCGACGCATGGCGATGGCAGAACCAAAGAGGCCGATAATCACGCCGACCAGAATCAGCGCAGCATAGGTCACCAGGTAGTACTGCATCGGCAGGGCAAACGACATCCAGCCGATGCTCTCCTGCAAACGCGGAATCATCAGATTGCGCAGCAGCTCCAGAACGCCGATGGAAAGCAGCGAGCCCAAAATGGCCTGCAGTACGCCCTCGGTGATAAACGGGCCACGAATGAAGCCGTTGCTGGCGCCGACCAGACGCATAATCGCAATCTCACGACGACGCGCCGTAATGGACAGGCGAATCGTGTTGTTGATAAAGATGAACGCGATAAAAGTCAGCAGGCCAACGAGCACCACGGCGGCGATGCGGATGTAGTTGGTCACCTGGAACAGGCGGCTCACTTCCTCCTGGCCGTACAGCACGCTCGCGTTGACGTCGCCGTCATCCGCGATCTTCTGGAAATCGGCATCCTTCTTGAGCTTCTTTGCCGTGCTCTCGACCTTGGACGGATCGTCCATCTCAATAGCGAAGGAAGCCGGCAGCGGGTTCTGGCCATCGAGCGCGCTCATGGTGGCGTCGGCGTTGCCCGACATCTTGCTCGTATACTCGGCCAGCGCGTCGTCCTTGTCCTTATAGGTCACGGACTTGACGTTATTCCACGTCTTAAGCTCGGCCTCAAAAGCCTGAACATCAGCCTGATCGGCGTCATCGCTAATGAACGCGTTGATGACAACCTGATCCTCGACGGTGCCGATCACGGAGTTCAGCATCGCAGAGCCCATGATGAACAGGCCGATGATAAACAGCGAAAGGAAGATCGTGATGACGGCGCCGAGCGAGGTAGTCCAGTTACGGAAGAAGTGGCTGATTGCCTCTTTGAAGGAGTAGCCCACGTTAGTTGGTGCCATAGTTGCCGTAACCTCCCCTCTCCTGGTCGCGGATGACGTGGCCGCCCTCGAGGGCGATCACGCGACGGTGCATGCTATCGACCATCTCGCGGTCGTGCGTGGCGACGATCACGGTGGTGCCGGTGCGGTTAATACGCTCAAGCAGTTTCATGATGCCCAGCGAGATCGCCGGGTCGAGGTTGCCCGTGGGCTCGTCGCAGATCAGCAGCGGCGGACGGTTGACCATAGCACGGGCGACGGCAACGCGCTGCTGCTCGCCACCGGAAAGCTGGTCGGGCAGCGAGTCCATCTGATCGGCCAGACCGACCAGGCGCAGCACCTCGGGCACCTGGCTGCGAATGACGCCCTTGGGCTTGCCGATGCACTGCAGGGCAAACGCCACGTTTTCGTAGGCGGTCTTTTGCGGCAGAAGCTTAAAGTCCTGGAACACGGCGCCAATCTGGCGGCGCAGGAACGGAACCTTGCGGTTCTTGATCTTCATGAGGTCCTGACCGGCAACCAGGATGCGGCCGCTCGTCGGCTTGACGTCGCGGTTGAGCGTCGACAGCAGCGTGGTCTTACCCGAGCCGGAGTGACCGACCAGGAAGACGAACTCGCCCGGATAGATCTCGATGTTGATGTCGTCGAGTGCAGGCTTGTTGGGCTGTGCCGGATAGATCTTGGTGACATGCTCCATAAGGATGACGGGCTCGACACCGGCCTGCTTGGCCATCTTCTTGCGGCTGGCCTGCGGATCGATGGGCGCAAACACCGACGTAAAATCGGGGTTGTTGAGCGCGTTATCGAGGCTTGCGACCTCGGCGGCCTGATCGCTCTCGACCACCGGGGCAGCAGGCTGCGTGGGGTCGGGAATAGCGGCAAAGAGACCGGACTGCGCAGACTGAGGAGCCGGCGTCGCAGGGGCCATGGGGTCGGGAATGCCGGCCATGGTAGGCTGCGGCGTGGCGGCGCCAGCCTGAGGCTGCTCCACGCGAGCGGTCACGGCCTGAACGGGTTCAAAACCCGCCGTGCCGGAAAGCGCGACATCGCTGGTGGGATTGTAGGCAAAGGGATCGGATGCCGGCTGTGCCTGATCTGCCGGCTGAGCGGGGGCCTGAGCAACAGGCTGGCCCTCTGAATCCGGAGTGGCGAAACGACTGCCCTGGACGCCTGCCTGCGTCTTGGGGGCATCATCGCCCGCACCGGAGGTACGGAAGTGGTTACCCACTGGTGCTCCTTATCGTCGTGCGTTTAAACTACATGAGCGCTTTGTATTTTAGCAGCATTAGCTTTGCTGCACATAAGAAGCATGGCGTGCTTAGGGATCCCGTCGGCCGTGCACAGGGTTACTCTCCAAATCGTCCTCGGACATGTCGGAGCCCCCCGCTGCGCACTACGTGCGGCGGGGGCTCCTCCGTCCTGCGGAAAGATTTGGAGAGTAACCCTGTGTCCGGCCTGCGGTAACTAAGGGGTCGCCGCGTTTATCTTGGGGTGCTGCATATACAAAGTTGGAAGGGCATGAATTGCACTTTGCCGATATATGCCCTTTTCCCTGATGGGACCGTGCTTGAGGGATGTCTTCATGAGTTGCGGTGAAATAGGGACTGATTGAGCCTTTAAGCTGGCAAAACAGTCCTTATTTCACCGCAACTGAAACAGGGGCGCTCTCCAAGAGAGCACCCCTGCCGGGTTTCCATAGTATTGGCGAAACAGTTTTATAGTTCTGGCGAAGCAGTCCTTGAGATCCGCCTCGCCTTATGCCAAGAACTCCTTGGTGGTCGCCACGATGTTGGCGGCGTCCAGGCCGTACTTGTGCAGGAGCTCGGCACCCGGGCCGGACTCACCGAAGGTGTCGTTGACGCCGATCTTCTTGAGCGGCGTCGGGCACTGCTCGCACAGGACGTCGGCAACGGCGCTGCCCAGGCCACCGATCACAGAGTGCTCCTCGACGGTCACGACGTGGCCGGTCTTGGTGGCGCTCTTGACGATCAGATCGGCATCGATGGGCTTGATGGTGTGCATGTTGATGACCTCGGCGTCGATACCCTCGGCAGCGAGCTGCTCGGCGGCCTCGAGAGCCTCGCCGACCATCAGGCCGCAGGCGATGATGGTCACATCGGCGCCCTCGCGCATGACAATGCCCTTGCCCAACTCGAACTTGTAGGTCTCGGGATCGTTGATAACCGGCGAGGCCAGACGGGCAAAGCGCATGTACACGGGGCCGTCGCACTCGTAGGCGGCGCGCGTCACGGCACGGGCCTCGATGTCGTCGGCGGGAACGATCACGGTCATGCCGGGGATGACACGCATCAGGGCGATATCCTCGCAGCACTGGTGCGTGGCGCCATCCTCGCCCACCGAGATACCGGCGTGCGTGGCACCGATCTTAACGTTAAGGTGCGGATAACCGATGGAGTTACGGACCTGCTCAAAAGCGCGGCCGGCGGCGAACATGGCAAAGGTGCTCGCGAAGGCAACGCGGCCGGTGGTCGCGATACCGGCGGCGACGCCCATCAGGTTGCTCTCGGCGATGCCCACATCGAAGAAGCGGTCGGGGCAGGCTGCCTTGAACTTGCCGGTCTGCGTGGCGGCGGCAAGGTCGGCGTCGAGGACCACAAAGTCATCGTGCTCGTTGGCGAGCTCGACGAGGGCCTCGCCGTAGCTTACACGCGTGGCGATTTTCTTGACGTCTGCCATCCTAGAGCTCCTCTCCGGCGGCCGTGAGCTCTGCCATGGCCTGCTCAAACTGTTCATCGTTGGGGGCCTTGCCGTGCCAACCCACCTGGTTCTCCATAAAGGACACGCCCTTGCCCTTCATGGTCTCGGCGATAATGGCGGTCGGCTGGCCCTTGGTAGCGCGAGCCTCGGCAAAGGCGGCGCGGATCTGATCGAAGTCGTTGCCGTCGGCAAGCTCCACCACGTGGAACTTAAAGGCGCGGAACTTGTCGGCGAGCGGCATGGGGTCGTTGACTTCCTCGACGGGGCCGTCGATCTGCAGGCCGTTGTGGTCGACGATCACGCAGAGGTTATCGAGCTGCTGGTTGCCGGCAAACATGGCGGCCTCCCAGACCTGGCCCTCCTCGCTCTCACCATCGCCCAGCAGGGCGTACGTGCGGTAAGTATCGCCCCAGTGCTTGGCGGCAACCGCCATGCCCACGGCGGCGGAGATGCCCTGGCCGAGCGAACCGGTAGACATGTCAACGCCCGGGGTGTCGTTCATGTTGGGGTGACCCTGCAGGTGGCTGCCGATATGGCGCAGCGTCTTGAGGTCCTCCTTGGGGAAGAACCCGCGCTCGGCAAGCACGGCGTACAGGCCCGGAGCGCAGTGGCCCTTGGAAAGCACAAAGCGATCGCGGTCGGCCTTGCGGGGATCGGCCGGGTCGACGTTCATTTCCTCAAAGTACAGATAGGTCATGATGTCGGCAGCGCCGAGCGAACCGCCCGGATGGCCGGACTTGGCAGCGTGCACGCCGGTGACGATGCCCTTCCTTACCTCGTTGGCAACCTTTTTGAGCTCTTCGTCGCTCATTGTGCCTTCCTTTCATCCTCATTAGACAAAATGCGCACGGCACCGAAGGTAATCCCAACACAGCCGCAATGCACGTACGTCATTCATTATGCTGGAAACTGATGGCTTTACCAGAGTTTTTATCATTATTTGAACAATTTAGCAGGCAGAACCGCTGATGAAACGGTTTATCAATGTGAACGTCTTTTGGATGGAACGCGGTCGCCCCTACGCGTTAATGTCCTTAAAGCCCTCGCCGAAGGCTTCCGTAACGTCGGCAACCGTCACGATGGCGTGAGGATCGCGCTCGCGCACGATCGTCTTGAGGGTATTGAGCTCTCGACGGCTCACGATGACCATAACCACCGGCTTCTCGGCACCCGAATACATGCCAGTCGCCTTAAACTTGGTACAACCACGACCCAGGCCATACATGATATCGGCAGCGATATCAGGGAACTTGTCCGAGATGATGAGTACCATACGACGTTTGTTGCCACCATCGACCACGGCATCGATCACGTAGCCGCTAATGACCATCGAAAGGCCTGCATACAGTGCGTTTTCGATTGAAAAGACCGGAGCCGATAGCGCGCATACGGCAACATCGATCGCCATGACGGTCGAGCCCACCGGCAGCGAGGTGTTACGCGAGATGATTTGGCCAATCGTGTCCGAGCCGCCGGTGTTGGCGCCGGCGCGCAACACCATGCCGTAACCGATGCCCGTAATAATGCCGCCCCACATGGCAGGGAGCATCAGGTCCGCATCCGCCAGAGGTGCTACAAACGGGGCGAACAGATCGGTAAAGAAGCCCAGCAGCACAAAGCCCGTCGCGGTCTGCACCACGTAGAACATGCCACCCTCGCGCATAACGACCAACAACAGCAAGGCGTTCATCACGATCGTCTGAATGCCAACGGGAAGCGATAGGCCGCGCGATGCACCGACCGCCTGGATAATGGTGGCAAGGCCCGTAACGCCACCGGCAGCAAGGCCGTTGGGAATCAAAAACAGGTCGGTCGCAATAGCGGCCAGAGCGCACCCCAACATAATCTGGGGCAGGTCGTGAAAGAAGTTCATCGAAAGAATGCGCTTGATGTCCAGACGATATGCCATGCTGCCTCCCTCAAAAAAGCGCACCCAAACGGATGCGCTTCGAACTTCTTGCTGTATTCGATTCTACCGATTCGCCGGACAAAAACCACCCCTGCGCAGGGTTTGCTCTGGATACAAAACCACCCTGCTGGGAGGGTTTTAATCCATTTCCACATGAACCGGGCGGTTTATGCAGACGGGGTCTCCGCGTCAGCGTTGCCGGTAGCCCAACGGTGATAGCCAATAACAAACGGGTCCAGGTCGCCATCGTCAAGAACGGCCTCGACATTGCTGGTCTCCACGCCCGTGCGTAGGTCCTTAACCATCTGATACGGGTAGAGCACGTAGCTGCGAATCTGGTTGCCAAAACCAATCGTGGTCTTGGGTCCGCGAATCTCATCCAGGGCCTCGGCGCGCTTCTCGAGCTCAATCTCGTACAGGCGAGCCTTGAGGATCTGCATGCACGCGGCCTTGTTCTGGATCTGGCTGCGCTCGTTTTGGCAGGTGACCACAATGCCGCTGGGAAAATGCGTCACGCGCACGGCGGAGTCAGTGGTGTTGACGCCCTGACCGCCCGGGCCGCTCGCGTGGTACACGTCCACGCGGATGTCGTCGGGACTGATCTCGATGTCGATATCATCGGGTAGCACGGGGATGACCTCGACGCCGGCAAACGTGGTCTGGCGGCGCTTCTTGTCGTCGGTGGGGCTGATGCGCACCAAGCGGTGGACGCCGGCCTCGGCGCGCAGCATGCCAAATGCGTCCTTGCCCTCGACGGTAAAGGTCGCGCGGTCAATGCCGATGACCTCGGCCGCAGGACAGTCGTTGATGGTGACCTTCCAGCCGCGACGCTGGCAGTACTTCATGTACATCTTAAAGAGCATGAAGGTCCAGTCCTGGGCCTCCAGGCCACCCTGTCCGGGCTTGATAGTCACAATGGCATCGCCGTGATCGAACTCACCGGTAAACCAGCTCGAAAGCTCAAGCTCATCGATGGCACGGGCCAGGCGCTCAGCCGTGGCTGCAGCCTCCTCGCGAAGGGCGGCGGCGTCGGGGTCATCCCCCATCTCCTCGGCAAGCTCCAGCGCGGCGCGGGCATCGGAAAGCTCGCCGCGCGCGGTGTCCACGGCAGCGATATCCTCCTTGTTGCGCGCAATCTCCTCCATGGTGGCACGGGCGGCGTCGGCGTCATCCCAAAAGCCAGGGGCAACACTTTTGGCCTCGAGCTCGGACACGCGGGTACGCTTCTCGTCCAGGTGGAGATACGACTCGACCTCACCGAGCCGGTCCGCAAACGCGTCCAGCTCGGCGGGCGTTACCTCTAAAGCCTCAGCCATTAACGATTCCTGCCGTGGCAGTACTTAAACTTCTTGCCGCTACCGCAGGGGCACGGGTCGTTGCGGCCCACGTTGACGTACGGATCGTCGCTCTCGGACTTGCGATAGGTGGTCACCTTGCCACCGTTGTTGACGGCAGCCGGACCACCCTGGACAGCCGTGCGGGCCTGCACCTGCGCCTGCTTGCGCAGCACCGAGCCGCCGTTGTCACCATCGACCTCGGCAGGACCGGAGAAGTGCGCACCCTCGAGCGCGGGCTCCTCCTTGTGCTCCACGGCACGCGGGGCAGCCTTGATCTCGATGCGCAGAACCGTACGCAGATAATCCTCGTACATGGTATCGACGAGTATCTGGAACGCGCCGTAGGCCTCGGTCTTGTACTCAACCAGCGGGTCGCGCTGGCCAAAGCCGCGCAGGCCGATGCCGGTCTTGAGGTAGTCCATCTCCTGCAGGTAGTTCATCCAGCGGGTATCGATGACGCGCAGCATGACCTGGGTGTTGAGCTCGCGCATCAGGTCCTCGCCCAAGCGCTCGGCCTTCATGTTGTAGCACTTCTCTACGTAAGCCAGGACATCGGCAGCCAGAGCCTCATAATCCTCGTCGGGGAACTTCGGCGTATCGATGTGGCCGGTGAGCTCCACAACCCACTTGCGCAGGCCCTCCAGGTCGCGCTCGCCATCGTGACTGTCCTTGGTGCAGAACTCCTGCACGCAGCGGCACACGGTGTCGTGCATGACCTCGGTGATGTGGTCGGTCAGGTCCTTACCGTCCAGAATCTTATTGCGCTCGGCGTAGATGACCTGGCGCTGCTTGTTCATGACGTCGTCGTACTCAAGGACGCTCTTACGCATGGAGAAGTTGATGCTCTCGACCTTGTGCTGGGCGCTCTCAACGGCCTTGGAGATGATCTTGTGCTGGATGGGCATGTCGTCGCCCATGTCGGCCGTGACCATCATCTTGGAGACGCGGTCCATCTTGTCGCCGCCGAACAGGCGCATGAGGTCGTCCTCGAGCGACAGGTAGAACTGGGTCTCGCCCGGATCGCCTTGACGGCCGGAGCGGCCGCGCAGCTGGTTGTCGATACGACGGGACTCGTGGCGCTCGGTGCCGATGACGGTCAGGCCGCCGGCGGCAAGCACGCGCTCGCGCTCGGCCTTGCAGGTCTCCTTGGCCTCGGCGTTAAACTGCTCGAGCTGCTCGGGCGTCACGTCCTCCATGGTCAGGCCCTCGTACTCCAGGCGCTCGCGCACCAGCTCGTCGGGGTTGCCGCCCAGCAGGATGTCGGTACCACGACCGGCCATGTTGGTGGCGATGGTCACGGCGCCGTAGCGTCCGGCCTGGGCCACGATGTGGGCCTCGCGTTCATGGTGCTTGGCGTTGAGGACCTCGTGCGCGATGCCACGCTTGGTAAGGGCGGCGGACAGCTTCTCGGAGCTCTCGATGGAGACGGTACCTACCAGGACCGGTTGGCCCTTGGCATGACGACGCTCAACGTCGTCGGCAACGGCGTTGTACTTGGCCTGAATGGTGCGGTACACCAGGTCCTCGTGGTCCACGCGCTGCACTGGCTTGTTGGAGGGGATGACCTCGACAGGCAGCTTGTAGATCTCGCGGAACTCGGCATCCTCGGTAAGTGCCGTGCCGGTCATGCCGGAAAGCTTGTCATACAGACGGAAGTAGTTCTGCAGGGTGATGGTGGCCAGGGTCTGGTTCTCCTCGCGTACGAGCACGCCCTCTTTGGCCTCGATGGCCTGGTGCAGGCCCTCGGAATAGCGGCGGCCCTCCATGATGCGGCCGGTGAACTCGTCGACGATCTTGACCTCACCGTTGGTGACCACGTACTGCTTATCGCGGTGGAACATGTACTGGGCCTTCAGCGCTTGCTGCAGGTGGTTGACCAGCTGGCCGGAGAGATCGGCATAGATGTCATCGATACCCAGGCGGCGCTCGATTTTCTTAAGGCCGCGCTCGGTGGCGGCAATGGTGTGCTTGGCCTCGTCCATGACGTAGTCGCCCGTGGGCTCCACATCCTCGGTGGCAGTGAGCATGTCATGCGACACGTCCTCGCCGCGCTCAAGGCCACGCACGGCACGCGCGAAGTCCTTGTAGGTACTGGCGGACTTGGTGCCAGCGCCCGAGATGATCAGCGGGGTGCGGGCCTCATCGATCAGGATGGAGTCAACCTCGTCGACGATGGCGTAGTTGTGGCCGCGCTGCACGCGCTGCTCGGGACGGGTAACCATGTTGTCGCGCAGGTAATCAAAGCCGAACTCGGAGTTGGTGCCGTAGGTAACGTCGGCCTGGTAGGCCGGGCGCTTGAGCTCGAGCGGCATGTTGTTCTGGAGCAGACCGACGGTCATGCCCAGGTACTTATAGATGCGGCCCATCCACTCGGAGTCGCGCTTGGCAAGGTAATCATTGACAGTAACGACGTGCACGCCTTTGCCGGCAATAGCGTTGAGATAGCCGGCCAACGTGGAGACGAGGGTCTTACCTTCGCCAGTCTTCATCTCGGCAATGTGGCCCTCGTGCAGTGCCATAGCGCCAATGAGCTGCACGTCAAAGTGGCGCATACCCATGGTGCGCTTGGAAGCCTCACGCACGGTGGCAAAGGCCTCGGGAAGCATGTCGTCGAGCGACTCACCGTTGGCGTAACGCTCGCGGAACTTATCGGTCTGGGCGCGGAGTTCCTCCTCGGTCATCTTCTCAAACTGGGGCTCAAGACCGTTGATCTGGTCGACGATCTTGTAGTAGCGCTTAAGGTCCTTATCGGATCCAAAGGACAGCAGCTTTGACATGAATCCCATGTGGTTTTCCTTTTTTGGCCATCGCCCACGCCGTGCAGCTGCGGGCGAGTTAAACACAGATGATTGTACTTTAGCCAAACAAGGCGCGGCCTATACGGTCGAGCTCGACCGCCACGTAATAACTACGACCAACCTGCCACAATGGGACAAGTTAATTTTGGCAGGTCTATCTGGGCAAACGCTGCCTCTCTGCCATGTGGTGCCATGGGGACAGGTTAGTTTGCACTAATCAAAAAGAAAAGGGCCGCGCACCCAAATGGATGCACGGCCCTCATGCCATGAATGCGAGCGATTCCGCGGCGAGCTATTTACTCAGCAGCCTCGGTGGTCTCGGCCTCGGCAGCGGCCTCCTCGACGGGAGCCTCTGCGGGAGCCTCGGCGGCCTGCTTGGCAGCCTCCTCGGCAAACTTAGCAGCACGCTTAGCCTTCTCGGCAGCCTTGGCCTCAGCGGCGGCCTTGCGAGCGGCCTCGGCCTCAGCAGCCTTGGCGGCCTTGGCAGCCTTGGCCTCCTCGGCCTTCTTGAGCTGGGCGGCAGCGGCGCCACCGAACTTGTCGGCGAAGCGCTGGACGCGTCCACCGGTGTCGACGAACTTCTGCTGGCCGGTGTAGAACGGGTGGCACTCGTTGCAAAGCTCGACCTTCATCTCGGACACGGTAGCGTGCGTCTTGAAGGTGTTGCCGCAGGAGCACGTCACCGTGCACTCGACATACTGGGGATGGATACCCTGCTTCATGGTAGGACTCCTTATTGGTCAGGCGCTGGTTACCGATCAGCGCATAAGGCGTCTTGGTTTCCGACCAAGACAACAAACTCGGCTATGGTACCACGGCGCCGTGCGTCCCACAAAAGGTTCACGGTCTTTGTGCAACGCGACGTGACCAACCGCAGCGGACACGCACCCTGTTGCCCCTTCTCCCATGTTGCAGACGTGTAACGCCGCAGTAAGCACACCCCTTTTGGCGCCAGACAGGTACAATGATGAACACTGTACCGTAGCGGAGCGCCCCGCGCGCGCCGCAATCACGCGAAAGGGTTTCCCATGGCCGAGATCTCGTCCTCCCGCATCGTCATCACCGTCCTTGGCAAGAACCGCCCCGGTATCGTCGCCGGCGTCACCCGTGTTCTGGGCGAGGCCAACGTCGACATCCGCGACATTACGCAGTCCATTATCGAGGACATCTTCACCATGACCATGCTGGCCGACACCGCCGAGTCCAAGCTCGACTTCGCCGAGCTGCAGAAGGCCCTGGCCGAGGCCGGCGAGCTTTCGGGCGTCAACGTGTCCATCCAGCGCGAGGATGTCTTTAACTTTATGTACCGCCTGTAGCGAGCAAGCCGCCGGGGATAGCCTGACGCGCGCATGCCCATGCAAGCCACCCCGATGCGGCCCGGAGAGGAGCGCGCATGGCCTACGACGCCAAGAAAATCTATTACCGCTTCGATGACCACTTGAGCCGACTGGTTCTGGATTACGAAGCAAGCCGCCAGATTTCGCCTGAGAGCGAAAGCCTCTACCACGGCCTGCCGACCGACCCTTATGACGAGGGCTTGTTCGAAGAGCACAATGTCAAGCGCGGCCTGCGCAATGCCGACGGCTCGGGCGTGGTCGCGGGCCTCACTCGTATCTCGGATGTGCACGGCTACAACAAGGTCGACGGAAAGGTCGTGCCCGATCAGGGCAAGCTCACGCTTCGCGGCTACAGCATCGAGGATCTGGTCAACAATGCCCAGGCCGAGAATCGCTACGGCTACGAAGAAGTCGCCTATCTGCTTATCACGGGTTCGCTGCCCAACAAGGAAGAGCTCGACGGCTTCTGCGAGCGCCTAGGTGCCTTTAGACATCTGAGCGACGAGTACGTCAAAGAGTTTCCCATGACCACGGTGTCGTCGAGCATCATGAATGTGCTTCAGCGCGCCGTGCTGCTGCTCTACGCCTTCGATGCCGAACCAGACGTGATCACGCCCGAGCACGAAATCGACGTCGCCATTTCCATGCTCGCACGTCTCCCGCGCATCGCCGCCTTCGCACACATGGCCTCGGTCGCCAAGCTTCGCGGCTCCGAGGTTCACGTGCCGCACCCCACGCCCGGCCTCTCCACCGCCGAGACCATCCTACAGGTCCTGCGCGGCGGCATGGCGTTCACCCGCGATGAGGCGATGCTGCTCGACGTTATGCTCATGCTGCATGCCGAGCACGGCGGCGGCAACAACTCCACCTTCGCTTGCCGCGTGCTGTCGTCTTCGGCCACCGACCCGTATTCCGCCTACGCCGCGGCTATCGGCTCGCTCAAGGGCCCGCGCCACGGCGGCGCCAATGCCAAGGTCGTGTCTATGCACGAGGACATCCGCGCGCATGTCTCCAACTGGGAGGACGAGGACGAGGTCGCGGCCTACCTGGGCAAGATCCTCGACAAGCAGGCCTTCGACGGCACGGGCCTCATCTACGGCATGGGCCACGCCGTCTATACGCTCAGCGACCCGCGCGCCGAGGTCTGCCGCCGTTACGCGCGCTCACTGGCAGCCAAGAAGGACTTGGGCGAAGAGTTCGCACTCATCGAGCGTATCGAGCGCCTGGCACCCCAGGTCATGCGCGACCACGGCATGACCAAGCCCATCTGCGCCAACATCGACCTGTACACGGGCTTTATCTACAAGATGCTCGGCGTGCCCGAGACGCTCTTTACGCCGCTATTCGCCGTCGCCCGCATGGCCGGCTGGTCGGCGCACCGCATGGAAGAGCTCTTCTGCGCGCACCGTATCATCCGCCCCGCCTATCGTCCGGTGATCGAGCCGCTGGAGTACAAGCCGCTCGCCGACCGCTAGGACGCGGACCGTTATAGAACTCGAGCGTGGCCAGGGACCCAAGCCCTCGGCCACGCTTTTTATGCCAGTAGAAAGGGCTGCATCAAATGATTGTGTTTTCCGATATGGATGGGACGCTGCTGACGAGCGATAAGCAG
The DNA here is from genome assembly GCA_900543605.1 of uncultured Collinsella sp. Taxonomy (GTDB): domain Bacteria; phylum Actinomycetota; class Coriobacteriia; order Coriobacteriales; family Coriobacteriaceae; genus Collinsella. The sequence goes on along the minus strand of UQSK01000007.1, from coordinate 8,351 downwards.
ATGAGCGATGCCACCTGGACAATGCTCGACGAGCTCGCACGTCGTGGCATCGAGTTTGTTCCCTGCACGGGGCGTCCGCTGTCGGGCATCTTTGAGCCCATTCTCGCCCATCCCGCCGTGCACTACGCAGTCTGCGCCAACGGCGCCAGCGTCTGGCAGCTCGACGACGATGTGCCCACCGACGCCTCGCGCGCCACGTGCATCTTGAGCCGTCCGCTCGATTGCGGCATTGCCCACCGCATCCATCGCATTGCCGCCGGCCACGATGTGACCTTCGATATCTTCGCGGATGGACAGTGTTTCCTCCCCCGTTCGCTTTACGGGCGCCTAGATGAGTTCTGCGGCGGCGATCCCCACATCGCGGCTTCGCTCAAGCGCACACGAACACCGATCGACATGGATATCGACAGCAAGATCGACGAAGTCGAGACGCTCGAACGCATCGCCATGTACTGGCACGACCCGGCCGATCGCGACGCCATCGCGGCGGCGCTCGACACGCTCGGAGGCATTGAGGTCACGCGTTCTTACGCCATGAATATCGAGGTCATGGGCGAGGGCGCCACCAAGGGAACGGCCCTCACGTGGCTGTGTGAGCATCTGGGCGAGCGTCTCGCCGACGCCTGGGCGTTCGGCGACAACATCAACGACATCCCCATGCTGCAGGCAGCGGGCCATGGCATGGCCATGATCAACGCCGAGGCCGAAGACCGCGAGGCCGCCGACGCCATCACCGAATACGACAACGACCACGACGGCGTCGCCCGCACCATCATGGCCGCCCTCGCCTAGTCACTGGGGACGTTCTTAAACGACTAGTCACTGGGGACACTCTTCGCAAAAAGCTGCAAGGACTGTCCCCCACTGCCGGCAGAAAAAGAACGTCCCCATCTGCCGGATTAGGAGAGACTCTCCAGCACGCGACGGAGCTCACGTTGGACGGCGTGGTCACGGTTACAACCCACCACGCGATCGGCCACCGCCTTGAGCGCGGGGCGCGCATTTTCCATCGCGCAGCCCGTGCCGACAAAGCGAATGATCTCGTAGTCGTTCATCGAGTCGCCAAACGCCATGACCTCGTCGCGTTCGACGCCATAGTGCTCCATGAGCTGCTCGATTCCCGAGGCCTTCGACACACCAGGCTGCATGGCATCGATCCATGCGTTTCCAGAAGGCGCAAAGGTAAAAAGCTGGCCAAGCTCGCGCTGCAGTACGTAGGCACTGTCCATAACGGCACAGTCATCGCAAAAGATACTCGCCTTGATGATATTTACGCTGGGATCGGGCAGCTCCCAAATGCGCTCGGCATTGGGAAGGTCCTTATCGACCTCACGCACGAACTTGCACTCGTCATCGAGCAAGAAGGACTTGGTTCGGTCAAAGAGCGCAAGATGCAGATTGGGAAATGTCCTGACGGCCTGGGCGAGCCTTCGAATCGCCAGGTGGGAATACACCTCACGGTCTACCATCTTACCGTCGGCGTAGACCTGGGCGCCGTTAGCGGCGACAAAGTCCATCTTGTCGCGAACGGGCGCAAAGAACTCGCACAGGCGATCGTAGCGACGACCTGACGATGCGGCGAAATGCACGCCATGCTCGTGTAGCGCCAGAATCAGTTCGTAGGTCTCGGGAGGCACCCGGCCGTTTTCGTCAAGCAGTGTGCCGTCCATATCGGATGCAATCAGTTTAAACATAGAAAAGCTCCCTTCGGGCTTGATGGAATCGGACGTATATCCAAAATCACCGTACCCAAAGGGAGCTCAAATAAGACTCCGCGGGCGCAAACGTTACAAGGACCTAGCAAATAGCTCACGCGCGCCAGAGGCCCCACGGTCGCGGCGTCACGCGACACGCCAAAGAGTGTCCCCGACGACTAGTCGTTTAAGAACGTCCCCGATGACTAGTCGGCGTAGGTGAAGGTCGTGACGTCGAACATGCCCTCGGGGCGGATGCGGAGCGTCGGGATGACCGGCAGGGGCAGGAAGATGATGCCCATGATAGGGTCGAGCGGCGGCTCAATACCCATGGCGCGCGCCTTGACCATAAAGTCGTCGTGCTGCGCGGCAACGTCCTCGGCCGTGCCTTCGCTCATCAGGCCACCGAGCGCCAGCGGAATGCGCGCCACGACCTCGCCGTTGCGCACCAGCACGTGACCACCTTGGCCCACGGCCTCAACGGCGGCCATCATATCGGCGGCGTTGTCGCCCACCACGCACACGTTGTGCGAGTCGTGGCCGATCGTGGAGGCAATGGCGCCACCCGTGATGGTGAAACCGCGCACCCAGCCGCGACCGATATGCTTGCCGACCAGGCCCAGGCCAGCGGGGCCGTCGCCGTCGGCGCCCTCGGCCTGCAGCGACACGCCGCGGCCATGGCGCTCAATCAGCATAATGCGACGCAAGTCCTCGTCAGTCTCGGGACGAACCATGCCCGTGATGGCCTTGCCCGGCACCACGTCAATCACGGCCTCGCCCGGCTTAAAGGCATAGTCGAATACGTCGAGCGAAAGCTTCGGCAGCTTAACGGAGGCACGCAGCTCATCGGCAAGGGCCGCAACCTCGGCCATCTCGGGTGCGATCTCGCCCACAAAGGTACCGTCCTGCGCCACCAGAGCACCGGCGACATATACGCGATGCGGAGCCGTGGCAAACGTCAGGTCATCGAGCAACAGCAGGTCGGCGCGTTTGCCCGGGGCGATCGCGCCACGGAGCTCATGCGGGTCGCGACAGCCGTGGTCCAGGCCAAATGCCTCAGCCGTGGAAAGGGACGCCATAGAGATGGCGACCACCGGGTCGATGCCGGCCTCGATAGCCACGCGGCAGGCGTTGTCGATCATGCCGGTTGCAAGCGCATCGGAAGGGGCGCGGTCGTCAGTCGCAAAGCAGCAGCGGCGGGCGCGCGCGGGATTCTCCAGCAACATCGGAGACAGGTTGGCCAGGTCATGGCTGCACGTACCTTCGCGCAGCATCACATACATGCCGCGAGATAGCTTGTCGAGTGCCTCCTCGGGAATCGTCGACTCATGGTCGGCGATAATGCCCGCCGCGGCATAGGCATTGAGGTCCTTGCCGGCAACGAGCGGCGCATGGCCGTCAACCTGCCTGGACGGCGTCTGGTTGGCAGCATCAATGCGAGCACAGGTCTCGGGATCGGCCATAAAGACGCCCGGCAGGTTCATCATCTCGCCCAGACCAAAGACATCGCCCGGATGCTCGGCAAAAAACGCCTGCATATCGGCAGCCGAAATAACGGCACCGGCCTGCTCGTCGGGCAGCGCGGGCACGCACGAAGGCATCATGTACTTGATGGAGATGGGTGCGCGGCGGCCATCCTCAATCATAAAGCGCAAGCCGTCGAGACCGGCAACATTGGCAATCTCGTGGCTGTCGGCAATGGCGGTGGTGGTACCGCGCGTCGCGGCCATGCGAGCATACTCGGCGGGACGGATGTTCGAAGACTCGATATGCAGATGCCCGTCAATAAAACCGGGAGCGAGATAGCGACCCTGGCAGTCGATGACCTCAGTTGCCTCGTAGGTGCCAGCGGCATCGTCGCGACCATCGTAGAGCACGCCGACGATCACACCGTCCTTGACGGCAACGCTACCGGGCGCCACACGCTGGCCATACACGTCGACGATCTGCGCATTGGTAAACAGCCTGTCGACGGGCACGCGGCCCTCGGCGGCCTCGATCACAGACCTCATGACCTCAACGGACATACATACTCCTTTAACCGTAGAAAGCAGCTGCGGAGCGGACAGGCCTTCACCGCAGCAAGTCAATAGCCATTGTATGCCCAAACGATGGGTCAACAATACGCCTCTCCGCTTAACGGCACACGCCGCTTGGCGCAATGAGGAGAGGTTGACACACGCCAGCCTCTTGAAGCAAGGAGTGTCCCAAACTGCCGGCACAGACGATATGAGCAGGACATAAAAACATTGAGAGCCCCTGCTGCATGAAAGACCGCGGATTAGGCCGACAATGGTGAGTGTCTAATCCAACCGCGGCGGCCACGCCGCATTCATGGAAGGGGCTCCCATGCTCGATACTACCACCTTCATCGGCCTCGACGTCCACGCCCGCTCGATAAAGGCCGTCTCCCTCGACGTCATGACCGGGGAGGTACGTGCCGCGACCTTCGGCTACGACGCCGGCGCCGTCGCGGAGTGGGTCCGTTCCGTGGACCCCAGGGCCAGGTGCGTGTACGAGTCCGGGGTCACGGGCTTCGACCTGCAGAAGAGGCTTTCCGGCCTGGGGGTCGACTGCGCGGTCGGCGCCGTCTCGAAGATGATCAAGCCCAGCGCGGACAGGCGCAGGAAGAACGACCGCAACGACGCCGAGTTCCTCGCCCGCATGCTGTCGGTCGGCAACGTGGTCGAGGTGTGGGTCCCCGACGACGAGTGCGAGGCCGCCCGCGACCTGACCAGGGCGCTCGAGGACGCGAGGGACGACCTCTCGCGCTCGAAGCAGCGGCTCTCCAAGTTCCTGCTCAGGCACGGGCTCGTCTTCGACGAGAGGACGCCCACCGGCCGCAGGAAGGGCAACTGGACCCGGGCGCACTGGTCCTGGATCGAGTCGATAAGGTTCGCGGAGGGGGCCGACAACGACGTGCTCGCCTACTACGTCGACGCGGTCAGGCGGGCGGCGGAGGAGAAGGCGAGGCTCGAGGGGCTCGTCGAGGCCGAGGCCCGCAAGCCCAGGTGGAGGAAGAGGGTCGACTCCCTCCGCTGCCTCAAGGGCGTAGACACCGCGTCCGCCGCCGACCTCGTGTTCGAGGCCGGCGAGTTCTCGAGGTTCAGGAATGCCCGGTCGTTCGCCGCATGGGTCGGCCTGACGCCCTCCGAGCACTCCAGCGGGGAGAGCGACCGCAGGGGCGCGATCACCAAGGCCGGCAACAAGCACCTGAGGAAGGCGCTGGTCGAGGCCGCGTGGCACTACCTGACGTGCTCGGCGCGGCCGAAGGAGCCCGCCAGGGGCCAGGCCCCGGACCGGGGCGCCCGCAGGCATGCCGCCAAGGGCGTGCGGAGGCTGGTCGAGAGGCGCGGGACCCTGCTCGCGCGCGGGGTCCACAACAACAAGGCGAACGTCGCCACGGCGCGCGAGCTCGCCTGCTGGGTGTGGGCGGTCGGCCTCATGGCCGAGGAGGCGTAGGGGGGGCGGTCCCCCGCACATAAGCCGATCACCCCGGAAGCGGTTGGATCCGAAGCCGTTGAGGCGAACCTCAGGTCCCTTTTCTGCGAGCGCCCAGGGCGCCACACGCGTGCACAGACTGTCGATTCGACGTAGAAGCCTCAGCCGTAGCAACGGATTGCCCAGCGAGAGATCGCCGCGGGCGGATATTAAACTGCAAAGACGAGCGTCGGGAAGACACGCCGAGGTCGCCGCGGACGGGCTGATATAGGGAGAGGGCCTGACCCCATATCGTTGGGGCCAGGCCCGATTTTGCCTCTTGACAATGTCCTGCTCATATTAAAAGGAACGTCCCCAAGTGCCAAAAAGGCCGCAGTCGGGATTCCCGGCTGCGGCCTTATTGCACTTGTGAGGTTAACTCGCTCGTTAGACCAACTTGAAACCCTTGCGCTTGCCTACGGAGAGGGTGTCGCCCAGCTTGAGGGCGCTGGGATCGATGTTATAGCTCTTGGGAGCCACGGCCTTGCCGTTGATTTTGACGCCGCCGCCGTCGATATCGCGACGAGCCTGGCCGGCGCTTGCCGAAAGACCCAAGTCCTTGAGCAGGCCGGCGAGGTAGATCTGGCCCTCGTCGTTAACGGTCAGCTCAACGTGCTTCTCGGGGAAGTCGGCAAGCTGGCCCTCCTTGAACACACGGTCGAACTCGGCCTGAGCCTCGTCGCCGGCGCCGACGCCGTGGTAGGTGTCGCACAGGTCGCGGCCCAGTGCGCGCTTGAGCTCGTAGGGATCGGCGGAACCGTCGGCCAAGGCAGCGTCGATCTTGTCGACCTCGGCCGGGGTGAGCGAGCTGGCCAGACGATAGTACTTGCCGATCATCTCGTCGGGGATGGACATGGTCTTGCCGAACATATCCTTGGGCGCATCGGTCAGACCGATGTAGTTGCCATAGGACTTGGACATCTTACGTACGCCATCGGTGCCCTCGAGCAGCGGCATGGTGAGCGCGATCTGCGGCTCCATGCCCATCTTCTCCATGAGCTCACGGCCAGCGAGCAGGTTGAAGAGCTGATCGGTGCCGCCCATCTCGACGTCGGCCTTGATCTGCACGGAGTCGAAAGCCTGCATCACGGGATACAGGAACTCATGCAGGGCGATCGGCGTCTGAGACTGGTAGCGCTTGGTAAAGTCATCGCGCTCAAGAATGCGGGCGACGGTGAACTTGGAGCACACCTGCAGCAGACCGGCCAGATCCATCGACAAGATCCAGTCACCGTTGTGCACGATGGTGGTCTTCTCGGGATCCAGGATCTTCATGGCCTGGCTCACGTAGGTCTCGGCATTGGCCTCGATCTGCTCCTGCGAAAGCTGCGGACGCGTGGAGTTCTTGCCCGAGGGGTCGCCGATCAACGCGGTGCCGTTGCCGATGATGAGGGTGACGTTGTGGCCCAGGTCCTGGAACTGACGCATCTTGCGCAGCGGCACGGCGTGGCCCAGGTGCAGGTCGGGGCTGGTGGGGTCGACGCCGAGCTTGATGTTGAGGGGCTCGCCCTTCTCAAGCTTCTTGCGAAGGTCGGCCTCGGGAACGATCTGCGCGGCGCCCGAGGTGATGATACGCATTTGCTCGTCAACAGACAGCATTGGGTATCCTCCTTTTGCTATAGCACCCTCGCCGAAAACGGCGGTGCTGGAAGTCCATAAACTCTCTTATGATAACAAACTGACGCGACGCGGCACCTACGACAGGAAAATCCTCGTCCTGCCGCATGCGTCAATGGCAACTGGCAGACGTGTACCGTCACGCTCGACCAGATAGCGTACCTGCCGACGACGCAAGCAGTCGCGGCAACGGACCTGTCCCGTCGCATCGGTGGCGCAGACGCCCTCGGCGGTCAGCAGGCAGTGCTCGCACACCATAAGCTCGGGACGGTCGGCGTCGACCGGACGCCAGACGCCGGGTTCAGCAGCCAGTTCGGCAATACGCTCCGCATCATTGCCGAGCAACTCGGTCGGCAAGTACACCCGCCCCGCACCGAGTTCGCGCAGCCAGGCAAGCGTGGCCCGATTCGCGCAGAACACCGGCGCCGCCACGTCAAACGTCACGCCCAGCTCGCGAGCGATCACCACCTGTCCCAGGTTGCGGCAGACGACGCGCCCGGCACGCTGTATCAGTGAGCGGGTCCGGTCAGCGTCACCCGTGCGGCACACCTCGTCAAGCACCACAACGGCGTCGGACAAATCGAGTTCTCCGCGCGGGTCGGCATCCATCAGTTGCCAAGCAAAAACCATGCGAGCGGGAGCCGCGCACTCCACCAACTCCGTCGACGCACCGCCATCCACCGCAACGTCCTCAAAGGGCAGTACCTCAACGGCACGTGCAACGGGCGCAATCGCATCCGCCTCGGCCCGCATGCGCTCCAACACCGCCGCCGTCTGATCCAACACGCCGGCGCTGCGAATCAGGTACACCTCGCAGCCCGCGTCCACCTTACGCTTGCAATGCACGACGACGCGCTTCCCCGCAGCGGCATCCACGGGACAAGGCACCTGTGGCCAGCGCTTGGGCACATCGGGACGCGCATCGGCACCCGGGTAAAATCGGATCTCGAGCGTATCACCCGCCGCCACGGCGGCATCAAGCTCAACCGTCACCTCTTCGTGACCCACCGCCACCAAGTGGCCCACGCGCACGCCCTGGTTGATCGCGCGCTCAAAGCTCATGAGCTCGGCACCCGAACGACCCCGCAGATACGCATCGGTAAAGCCGCGGTTGAACGACCTTCCCAGCTCGCGCTCAAGCGTCGGCACCGCATCGGCATCCCATGTGCCGTCGCGCAGCATATCAAGCGCCCGACGCCACACCCTCACCACGTTAAAGACGTAGTCGGGATTCTTCATGCGACCCTCGATCTTGAGCGATGCCACGCCGGCATCTACAAGCTCGGGCAGATGCGCAATACCCAGATAGTCGCGCGGGCACAGCAGGCGGTCTCCCTCGACGGCGACAACGCTCTGCCCCGCCTCGTCCACCAGGTCGTACGCCAGACGGCACGGCTGCGTGCAGTCGCCGCGCATCGCCGAGCGCCCACGCCGCAGGGCCGAGAACTCGCACGCCCCCGAATAGCCGATGCAAATCGCACCGTGACAGAATACCTCGATGGGCACGCCCCTGTCTCTTATACACATCTCCGAGCCCACGAGACGCGTAGTAATCTCGTA
>UQSK01000006.1 GCA_900543605.1 uncultured Collinsella sp. | reverse complement strand
GTCCTGCGCAAGACGAAGGCCACATTAAGTGGCCTTCTTTGCGTGCGGAACTCATTTTGAGCAAGCACCCGCCCTGCCGGGGCTCCCGGGTTCCGTGACGACTCGGCCGTTCGGGTCAGGTGGGCTGATATAAATAGAGTGAATGGGCGCGCCGTTGGCGCGTCCATTTTTGTGCGGGTGACAAAAGGACGGGCCCTTTGTCACATTGCAATAAATGTGATGAGAGTGTGGCGAAATGAGCTTAAAACTTCCGTAAATGTGATAAATGTCACGTTTTACCTAGGGTAAAATGTGGGAAATATCACGTTTACGGAAGTTTCTTTGCGGGAGGTTCGTCCATGCAGCGAGATATCATTGCCAAGCTTAACGCTTGGAAAGCGTCAGAATATCGTAAGCCGCTTATCCTTAAGGGGGCGCGCCAGGTTGGAAAGACGTGGGCGCTTAAGGAGTTCGGCCGAACCTCGTACATCAATTTTGTGTATCTGACGCTCGAGGAGCCGTCACCTGGGGTACAGAGCGAGTACGCTCAGTTTTTCGAAGGTACGCGCGATCCTCGACGGATCATCTCAAATCTTTCCCTGGCACTTGGACAGCCTATCGATCCCGGCAAAACGCTGCTTATTATTGATGAGATCCAGGATTGTCCTTCTGCAGTCGGCGCCCTTAAATACTTCTGTGACGAGGCCCCCGAGTATCACGTCGCATGCGCAGGGTCTTTGTTGGGCGTTCGCTTGTCCCGTGAGACCAGCGCTTTTCCGGTGGGAAAGGTCGAGTTCATGGAGATGCGCCCCATGAGCTTTTCCGAGTTTCTGAAAGCCGAGGGCGCTGCAAACTACGACGAATACCTTGGCGGCCTGGATCAGATCGAAACAGTGCCCGATTTCTTCCATGTCCGTCTCGTCGAGCATCTTCGTCGTTATTTTGCATGCGGCGGCATGCCAGAGGCTCTTGGCCGGTGGGTGGAGACGGGCGATATCGTTCAGGTCGATAAGGTGTTGTCTGATCTCTTGGATTCCTACGAGCGCGATTTTGCCAAGCATGGTGGCCGTGCGCAGTTCGCCAAGCTTTCGCAAATATGGAACTCGATTCCAGCTCAGTTGGCGCGCGAGAACAAAAAGTTCGTTTGGGGTGCGGTGCGCGAGGGGGCTCGTGCTCGAGAATACGAGGATGCTCTGGAATGGCTTGCCGATGCTGGGCTCATCACGGCGGTTCGCCTTAATGCTGCCGGTGGTGTGCCGCTCTCTGCGTACGATGACCTCAAGGCATTTAAAGTCTACTGTCTTGATGTCGGCTTGCTGCGCCGCATGGCAAGGCTGGATGCGTCCGCTTTTGCCATCTCGGATGCGCTATTTTCGGAGTTCAAAGGTTCGTTCGCCGAGAACTATGTGCTTCAGGCATTACTTTCACAGTTAGATGCTGCTCCGCGTTACTGGACAAACGAGAAGCCGAAGCACGAAGTCGATTTTTTGATTCAAGTCGGAAACGAAATCGTTCCCGTCGAGGTCAAATCGGGAGAGGTCGTTCACTCCAAGAGCCTTAAGTACTATGCCGACAAGCATGCGGAGACGACTCCATTGAGGGTCCGCTACTCACTTAAGAACCTAAAGCTCGACGACGGGGTGCTCAACATTCCGTTGTATTTGGCTGATCGATCTGTCCCTCTTATCAAAAAGGCGCTTGATTGTGCGCATCTTGACGTTTAGATCCTGGGTGAGCTGACGGGCGGTGGCTAATTAATCGCTCCGTTACGGCCAGGGAGCTTGGGCCTTAGCGATGCTTGCTTCGCCAAGCGGTGGGGGTGGTGCCGGTGTATTGTTTGAAGGCTTGGGCGAAGGCGGCTTGCTGAGGGTAGTCGAGCCGCTCTGCTACCTGCGCTATCGTGAGCCCGCTATCGGCCAAAAGGTCCTGTGCTCGCTCCATACGGCGTCTGCGAATGTAGGCGCCCATCGACTCGCCTGTTTGGGCCTTAAAGGTGGCGCATAGTTTGGAGCGGCTTGTGTAGAGCCTCTCGGCCACCTCGTTGATACCCACACGTCTGCCTGTGTCGAGCGCGCGCTCAATCATTGCCGTTGCTTCTTCGGCAATGGTTATGCTGACGCGTGTGTCCGCCGCCTGCCGTGCCTGCTTGTGGGCCGCGCGCGAACAGGCGAGCTCCGCGACCATGGTCTCCACGATGCCCTGCATATAGACGTGTCCGCCTACGGTGCGGGCGCGTTCCTCGTTAATCCGGCGCAGCGTGTGGCAGATGGCAGACGTCGCTTCCTCGTGCCATGGCTCGGCAAACGCTTCAAAGATTCCCGCGAACTCGGTGGGATAGCGGTGCTCCAGTTCGTCAAAATATCCAGGCAAAAAGAGCACCGAGCGCGAGTGATAGAGCCGCCCCGCAAACAGCGGGCTTAATTCCTCGCCACAGCTATCTTGGATAAAGCTGCAAACGGCATTGTTTGGCCACGGTCCATGCAATGGTTTAAGGTTCGCGGGCGTTATGCCAGCCTCGGGCATGCATGCAAGTGTGGGCGCGCTGACCTCGCTCACGCAGGCGTATGGCTCGGGTGTGTATTCGGCCAGGTACATATCGTGCGTCGGGGTAATGAAATGCTCCATAACGATGCAGGCGGGGGAGAGAGGCATGATCCATGCACGGCCGTGCGCCCGTTCGTTTGCCACCTCGCCGGTAAAGACGGCACCCTTGCCGGTAAGCTCCAGGCCAAACTGCTCAAATTGCGGTGCGTAGAGCTCGGTTATGTCGGTCGCTGCCCGCCGTATTTGCAAAAGCGTCCCTTTCCTTTGCAGAAACGTCCACGCCTGGCTTGATTGTGAGCCATGGCTAACACATCAATGATAAGTTGAATACGGTTAACTCTCAAGCCGTTAGAAAGGAATCTCATGGCAAAGGGATCAAAAAGGGAAGGCGGCGGTATCGACGAGCTGCTTGCATATGCCGGCGACCGTAAATTCCTAACGTATTTGGGCATGGCGCTCTCGGCGCTCTCGCAGCTGCTGAGCTTTGGCCCGTACGTGTGCATTTGGCTTGTCGCGCGCGATCTGATTGCCGTGGCACCTAACTGGAGCGAAGCCACTAACATCGCGATGTACGGTTGGTGGGCCGTGGGGTTTGCCCTGGCAAGCATCGTAGCTTATTTCGTGGGGCTCATGTGCACGCATCTGTCCGCGTTTCGCTGCGCGTCCAATATCCGCAAGACTACGAGCGAGCACCTGCTTAAGCTGCCGCTTGGCTATTTTGACACGCACGCCACCGGTGAGCTGCGCCGTATTGTAGACGGATGCGCCGCCTCCACCGAGACCCTGCTCGCGCACATGCTGCCCGATATCGCAGGCGCCGCCGCCATGGTCGTGGGCCTGCTCGTATTGCTTTTCGCCCTCGATTGGCGCTTGGGCGCGGCATGCCTTATCTCGGTCGTCGTTTCGTTTGGCGCCATGGCCACCATGATGGGCGGCAAGGGCGGCGAGTTTATGAAGGCCTACATGGGAGCGCTGGTCAAGATGAACAAGACCGGCACCGAATACGTACGAGGCATCCCCGTGGTCAAGGTGTTTCAGCAGACGGTCTACTCCTTTAAGGCCTTCCACGATGCGATCGCCGAATATGCCGACATGGCGCAAAACTATGCGGGCACGTTCTGCCGAGGTCCGCAGGTGCTCAACCTTACCGCGCTCAATGGTCTTGTGGCATTCCTGCTGCCCGTGGCGTTGCTGTTGGCGCCGGGCGAGACGGACTTCGCGCATTTTATGGCCAACTTCACCTTTTACGCGATATTTTCGGCCGTGGTGCCGACGGCCATGACCAAGCTCATGTTTGTGGGCGAGGCCTCTCAGATGAGTGCCGATTCGCTGGCTCGTATTCGAAGCGTCATGGATTCCAAGCAGCTCTCCGTGCCCGCCCAACCCAAGCACCCTGCCGGTGGCGACGTGCGATTTGAGGACGTGAGTTTTACCTACGAGGGTGCCGAAACACCTGCCGTTAGCCATGTGAGCTTTAGCGTTTCCGCGGGTAGCACTCTCGCCCTGGTGGGTCCCTCGGGTGGCGGCAAGTCAACCTGCGCAAGCCTGATCCCGCGTTTTTGGGACGTTTCCTCGGGTCGAGTGCTCGTAGGCGGTGTGGACGTTCGCGATATGGATCCGCACGAGCTTATGGGCCAGGTCGCCTTCGTGTTCCAGACCAACCAGCTGTTCCGGCAAACACTTGCCGATAACGTGCGCACCTCCAAGCCTACGGCCACTGACGACGAAGTGCGTGCGGCCCTCACCGCAGCTCAGTGCGACGACATTGTGGCCAAGCTCCCACAGGGCATCAATACCATGCTCGGTGCCGGCGGAGCATATCTTTCGGGCGGCGAGGTCCAGCGCGTGGCACTCGCCCGCGCGATCCTTAAAGACGCGCCTATCGTGGTGCTCGATGAGGCCACGGCGTTTGCCGATCCCGAGAACGAGGCGCTCATCCAACGTGCTTTTAGCAAACTGGCGGCGGGTCGCACAGTCATTATGATCGCGCACCGACTCTCGACTGTAGTGGGCGCAGACCAAATCGTGGTGCTCAACCAGGGCAGCGTGCAGGAGTCGGGCACCCATGCCGAGTTGCTGTCCCAAAACGGCCTGTATGCCAAGATGTGGGCCGAGTACGAGCAGGCCGCGAGCTGGAAGATTACTGCTGCGACCGCGGATGCCGCCGTCACGAAGGGAGGCGAGGCCTAAATGTTCGCCTCATTCCAAAAGAAGTATTTCCTATCCGATAAAGGCGTCGCCGGCGTAAAACGCGGCATTTTCTGGACCACGCTCACTAATCTTATTACCGTGGCTGGCATGGGCTTTTTATTCCTGGCTATGGCCGGCTTTGTCGAGCATCTCGTCGCCGGCGCCGACCTGCCGGATGCCCTGCCGATCGTGGGCGGCCTCCTGGTCTTTTTCGTGTTGCTCTTTGCCTCTAACTGGCAGCAGTATTACTACACCTACTGCATCTTTTACGAGGAGTGCGGCAAGCAGCGTATGGAGATCGCCGAGCGCTTGCGCAAACTGCCGCTGTCGTTTTTTGGTCGTCGTGATCTGGCCGATTTAACCGAGACTATCATGGGCGACGTCCAGGCCATGGAGCACGCCTACAGCCACGTGCTGGGAGAGCTTTGGGGTGCCATCATCGCAAGCGCCATTGTCTTCGTGGCATCGCTGTTCTTTTGCTGGCAGCTGGCGATCGCGGCGTTTTGGAGCGTTCCCGTGGCCTTTGCCGTGCTGTATCTAACACGCGGCCCCATGACTCCGGTGTTCGATCGTGTGCGCGCCGAGAAGGTCAAGGTTACCGAGGCGATTCAAGAGACGCTCGACTGCGTTCGCGAGATTCGCGCCACCAACCAGGAGGCCCATTATCTTGAGGGACTCAACGCCGTGATCGATGCCGAGGAGCGCGAGACCACCAAGGGCGAGCTCGCTAACGGGCTTTTGGTCAACTCCGCCTTTGCCATCCTGCGTCTGGGCATTGCCACCACGCTGGTCACGGGTGCCGCGATGGTCGCCTCCGGACAGGTCGACTTTTTGGTGATGTTTGCCTTCCTGCTTATGGTGAGCCGTATCTATGCGCCCTTTGACCAAGCGTTAATGTTAATGTCCGAGCTGTTTGTCGCCGAGTCGTCTGCCAAGCGCATGCGTTCCATCATGGAAGAGCCTGTGGCGCGGGGCAGCGAGAAATTTGAGCCCGTGGGCCACGATGTGGTGTTCGATCACGTGGCATTTGGCTATGGTGCGGGCGAGGACGGACGCGCCGGCGAGAAAGTTCTTACCGATGTGAGCTTTACCGCCAAGGAAGGCGAGGTCACGGCGCTGGTCGGTCCTTCGGGTTCCGGTAAGTCTACGGTGAGCCGCCTGGCCGCGCGCTTTTGGGATGCCACTGCGGGCAAGGTTGCCGTGGGCGGTGTGGATGTTGCGGGCGTGGATCCCGAGGTGCTGCTGCGCGACTACGCCATTGTGTTCCAAGACGTGCTGCTCTTTGATGACACGGTGATGGGAAACATCCGCCTCGGTCGTCGTGATGCCACCGACGAGGAAGTGCTTGCGGCCGCGCGTGCCGCCAACTGCGACGAGTTTGTGAGTCGTATGCCGCAGGGCTACGACACCATGATCGGCGAGAACGGTTCCAAGCTGTCCGGCGGCGAGCGCCAGCGCATCTCTATCGCCCGCGCGCTGCTCAAAGACGCGCCCATCGTGCTGTTGGACGAGGCGACGGCAAGCTTGGATGTAGAGAACGAGACCGTGGTACAGCAGGCACTCTCCCGTCTGCTTGCAGGTAAGACGGTTATCGTTATTGCCCACCGTATGCGTACGGTGGAAAATGCCGACAAAATCGTTGTGCTCAAGGATGGAGTGGTTGCCGAACAGGGCATCCCGGCGCAGCTCAAGGCGGCAGGTGGTGAATTCGCCCGCATGGTAGCGCTGCAAAAGGAGGCGGCTGCCTGGCAGCTTTAGGAAAGGGGAGCAAGATTTCCAAAGGTTAACTTTGGTTGACCATAATAGTTCGACTAAACTAGTCTCAAAAGCGTGCTCGAGCAAACTAATGAACTCGGGTGCTAAGGCACCATGCCGCGCTTGTGCGGCAAAAGGGAGAAGCAACATGAAGAAGTCGACTTTTAACACCCTGCTTGTCGGTGGCGGTTTTCTGCTTGGCACGGCCGGCATCAAGCTGCTTACCAGCGCTCCGGTCAAGAATGCCTGCGTGCAGGGTATCGCGTGCGGCATGCGCATCAAGAACGGCTACCAGGACATGGTCGAGCAGGCCAAGGCTAATGTCGACGACATGGTTGCCGAGGCTGCTTACATCACCCAGAGCGAGGCCGCTGCTGACGAGGCAGCCGAGTAACGCTCTCAGGCACAAATTATGAGATTCTCGATTATTAGCGAGATCCCTGGCAGGACCCGTCTTCAATTGGCGGGTCCTGTGCCAGAGAGCGATCTCGACGCACTTCTTAAGCTCAGCGGCGATATCGACGGCGTGCACAAGGTGCGCGTTTATGGCCGCATTGGCCAGATGGCGCTGGAGTACGACGAGCCGCGCCGCGCGAGCGTGCTCGACGCCTTGGGCGCACTCGATGCTCAAGCTATCGCCGATGCCAAGTCGGGCTACGTGATGCAACTCGAGCCACGCAAGCACAAGCTCGTCATGGATCTTGCCACACTTATCGGCGCCCACTACGCGCGCCGCTGGTTCTTGCCGACGCCTTTGCGTGCGGTGTTTGTCGTGGCCGGTTACATGGCATTTTTGCGTGCCGCCCTTCATGAGCTGGCTCAGCCGCGCCTGACCGTTCCCGTGCTCGACGCTTCGGCCATCGGCATCTCGTTCGTCAAGCGTGATGTTGACACCGCGGGCCAGACGATGTTCCTGCTCAACGTGGGCGAGCTGCTCGAGGACTACACGCGCGCCATGAGCGAAAACGAGCTCATCAACTCTCTGCTCGATGTGCCCGACAAGGCGCAAAAGGTCGTCGGCGACACCGAGGTAAGCGTTGCCGCGACCGAGCTTGAGCCCGGCGATCTGGTCGCCGTGCGCACCGGCATGTCCATCTGCATCGATGGCGTGGTCGAGCAGGGGAGCGCCATGGTCAACCAGGCGACCCTGACCGGCGAGCCGCTGGCCGTCGAGCGCAGCGTGGGCGACGACGTGTTCGCCGGCACCGTCGTGGAAGACGGCAGCATCCTGGTGCGCGTGCGCGCCAATACGGCGCAGACCAAGCTGCGCTCGATCGTCTCGCTCGTGCAGACGGCCGACTCGCTCAAGTCCGAGGGCCAGTCGCACATGGAAGACCTCGCCAACAAGATTGTGCCGTGGAACTTCCTGCTTGCGGGTCTGGTCGCACTCACCACGCGCAGCCTTATCAAGACCTCGGCGGCGCTGATGGTCGACTACTCGTGTGCACTCAAGCTCACGGGTTCCGTTGCCGTCATGACCGCCATGAGCGATGCTGCCAAGATGGGCGTCATGGTTAAGGGCGCGAAGTACTTTGAGTCGTTTGCCAAGGCCGATACCATTGTGTTTGATAAGACCGGCACGCTGACCGAGGCGCAGCCACGCTTGGCTTGCGTGCTGACGACCGATGGCTGGAGCGAGGACGAGGTTCTGCGCCTTTCCGCTTGCTTGGAGGAGCATTTCCCGCATCCGGTGGCGCGTGCCGTGGTCAACGCTGCTCACGAGCGTGGGCTCGAGCACCGCGAGCGCCACGCTGCTGTCGAGTATATTGTGGCGCACGGCATCGCTTCGTCCATTGAAGGGCGTCGCGCCATCATCGGTTCCGCGCACTTTGTATTTGAGGATGAGAGCGCGCAGCTCGAGTCCGACATTAAGGAGCAAATCGAGTCCCAGATGCAGGGCCTGTCGCCTCTGTACTTGGCGGTCGACGGCAAGGTCGTCGGCGTGCTCGGCATCGAGGACCCGCTCAAGTCCGGGGTCCGCGAGGCCATCGCCGACCTGCACGCGTTGGGCGTTAAGCACGTGGTCATGCTCACGGGCGACTCGGAGCGCACGGCCGAGCGCATTGCTCGCGAGGCGGGTGTCGATGAGTTTAAGGCCGAGCTGCTGCCCGAGGACAAGTACGCCTATGTGGAGCGCATTAAGAGCGAGGGGCGCCATGTTGCCATGGTAGGCGACGGCGTCAACGATTCGCCGGCGCTCGGTTTGGCAGACGTGGGCTTGGCGATGGGCGGTGGAAGCGACATCGCCAAGGAGGTCGCCGATATCATTCTGACCGATACGGATCTGGCCGCGATCGTGCGCCTGCGCCGCATGAGTCAGGGGCTTATCGACCGTCTGACGAGTTCGTATTCCAAGGTGATGCTCACCAACTCGGCGCTGTTGGCATTGGGTATTACCGGCATGATCACTCCGCAGACGTCGTCGCTGCTGCACAACGGCTCGACGATTGCGTACAGCCTGGGCAACGCAAAGGCGTACCTGCGTTAGCAGACGTGTCCGCCCACGTTATCTGGCCTGCGCCTGGACGGCATCGGTGTCGTCCAGGCGCAGGCCTTTTGCATTTGACCATTTGCTAACTTCTCTATATAGTGTTGCTAGCATGGCTAGCAATTGAAGGGAGCGAGATCGACGTGGGTGCTGTTGGCGGCATGGCGCAGGTGAACGTTCGCGTAGATCGCCAGGTCAAGAACCGTGCCGAGGAGGTGCTGCGGCTTTCGGGCGGGTCACTGCCCGAGCTCATCAAAAAGGTGGTGGCCAAGGTCGCGCAGGGTGGCGGGCAGTGCGAGGAAGTGCTTGCGGCCGTCGACGACCGGCAGCAGACCGTCGCGCCCGATACTCCGTTCGCCGCATCATGGGCAGCGGCGGATCAGCTTTATGCAGATTTGGGCATCGCTACGTCGCCCGTATCCGACGATCGCGATTGGGACACAATCTATTCCGACGCCATGGATGAGCATTATCGGCAAAAGGGGATGATCCAGTGAGTGGGGCGCCTCTCAAGATTATGGTTGACGCCAACGTATGGGTCGATTCGTTTTGCGTCGACCATGCCGAGTCGCTTGCCGCGCGTGCGTTTATTGGGCAGGCGACGGAGACGGGGGCGTTGCTGTTCTTCCCGGTGCATATCGCTAAGGACGTGCTGTACGTCGTCCAACACGAGCTGAAGCGCAGCGTTCTTGCCAGCGGGGGAGCGCTCGACGAGGCATCTGCCCGTGCAATTGGCGATGCGGCGTTGGCGTTTGTTCGGAATATGACTGAAAACGCCACGGCCGTAGGTGCGGATGCGTCGGACCTTTGGCTGGCCGACAAATACTTAGCGCTCCACCGCGACTACGAGGACAACTTGGTGCTCGCCGCGTGCAAGCGTGCGCAGGTCGATTACTTGGTGACCAACGATCGTAAGCTGCTCGAACATGCCGATCTTGCAGCAAAGACTCCGCGCCAAATGATGCCAATTCTGGCTTTGGCCGAACGCGGCGGCGCGGCTTTTCGTTAGCGCGAACTGCTTGCGGGCCTCTTGGACGACGATGCACCAAGGGGTCCGCGTCTGCTATTTACAAAAGCGCTGCCTTGATGACGGGAGCTTCGGCGAGCTTTTCGGCAGCCTTTTCGTCGGAGCTGTCGAGTGCTGCCAGGCTGCGGTAGACCCACTCGTTGACCTGGGTGTTCTTGACGCCTGCGGTCTGCATAAGGGCGCCTACCTCGCGGATTGCTGCAAGCAGATTGGCTTTGGGACCCGCGAGCTCGACCTCGATGCCGTGGTAGGCGGTCACGCCGCGGTTATCGCTCACGTGGTCGATAAAGCCCTCGACGGTCTCAAGCTGCTGGGCGAGAGCTGCATCATCGTCAGCGTCCAGCGCGACGAGTGCGTTCGATACCGTGAGAGCGGGATGTCCGCAGGGGACAAAGCCTTCGATGACATCCATGGCTTCGGTAATGGTTGAGCCCAGGCCTGCGAGGGCATTGACGAGTTGCTGCTTGGTATCCATAACGGTCCTTTCGACGGGTCAATTTTGCTTGGCGAAAATATACGTGACGCGTTCGGTGGCAAAAGTGCGAAGTGTGGTGCACTTTATGGTCTTCATAGCTCGTGCATAGAATGGCAGCCTGCCTTTAGAACGTGGTAAGATAGCTATCCACGAGCGGGGTTCACCCCGCATGTTCCTTGAAAAGTCGACGGTTATCGGGTATTTGCAGACCCGATACCATCCAGACTTTCCCGACATTCGGGGGCGACTGGTTTCGACACGATAGCTCTGAGAGAGGAAGCAAGCCGAGGTCTCCTCGCCTCGTTAAACAGGGGTACCGTCAAATTGAATTGACAACAACTCTTCTTTTGAGCCTATGGCTCTCGCTGCTTAGTTTATAGCGGCGCGTCAACCCGGTGATTTCCCCGACACCGGCGCGACGTCATGTTAGGGGAATGCTCCCGCGCACGTAATCGGTATGGCGCGGGCTAAGACCGAACCGGTTGGGATGCCGCGAGCGTGTCGCTGCGCGCAAAGCGTCCGAGATAAAACCAGCGACTGAGCTTGGAGATGCCAATCAGGGGGCTTTCGTGGACCGGAGTTCGATTCTCCGCGCCTCCACCATAAGTAACAGGCAGGTAGAGAAGTGTCTCTACCTGCCTTTTTATTTCTAGTCCGCACCGCGGAGAATCGAACTCTATGCAGGGCGCGAGCGTTAAGCAAACGCGAAGCGTTTGTAGCGAGCGGGCGAGGGCGCCGGCAGGCGGCCGAAGCCGGTGCGGATTTGCGAAGCAAATACGCGGATTCTCCGCGCAATGACTCTACAAGGTGGAGTAGTCAATTTGGGACGGGGCTATTTTAGCTGCCCCTATAAGCCAGTCGATATTAGTTCTGGTCCCCAATAATTCGTCGACAGTCAAAGGGCAGCTAAAATAGCCCCGTCCCAAATTGACTGCTCGCGTTGACGCCTCAAGCGGAAGTTGCATCCCAGAATATCGGCTCAGAATGGGATGTATTTTCCGGATGGGTTGTTGGCGGAAAGTCCATCCCGGAATCCCGCCTCAAACTGGGACACACTTTCCGCTTCACCTGCCGCCTCGAAAAACCCATGCGCTCGCCATCCCAAAACTGGGTAGAAGAAGGCCAAAACGCAATCGCAGGAGGTCAATATGACTGCAGAAGATAAGGCAAAGAACGTCGGCAAGGTCGCGCTCGTCCTGGAGGGCGGCAGCTTCCGCGGGCAATTTACCGCGGGCGTGCTCGACGTTCTCATGGAAGCCGGCGTCGAGATTCCGGCTGTCTACGGTGTATCGGCCGGTGCCCTCAACGGCGTGAACTACAAGTCGCACCAGATCGGCCGTGCCAACCGCATCAACCTGGCTTTCTGCAACGACAGCCGCTTCATGGGCGCCGCATCGTTTGCGTCTACGGGCTCTATTGTGGGTTACGACTTTATCTTCAACGATGTCCAGGACCGCCTGGATCCCTTTGACAACGAGACGTTCGACGCGAGCCCCATCGAGATGTACGCCGTCGCTACGGACATGCTCTTTGGAACCGCCACGTACCTCCCGGTCAAAAGCGCCGTACTTGACCTCGATGCCGTGCGCGCCTCGACGTCGCTGCCGCTGGTGACGCCGCCGGTCGAGATTGACGGGCACAAATACGTCGACGGCGGCGTAGCCGATTCGGTCCCCATCGAGCATGTGCTCGAGGAGGCGGGCTTCGACCGTGCGGTTGTCATTGTCACGCAGGACCGCTCGTACGAGAAAAAGCCCTACGAGTTTATGCCCGCCGCGCGCGCCCGCTATGCCGACTACCCCTATCTGCTCGAGGCTATCGAGACGCGCCACGACCGTTATAACATCCAGCGCATGCACCTGTGGAAGTATGAGCGCGAGGGCCGCGCGTTGGTCGTCGCTCCGCAAAAGCCGGTCGAGGTCGGCCATGTCGAGCACGATTCGGCAAAGCTTTTGGACCTGTATATCCAGGGCCGTCAGGAGGCAAAGCGCCTGCTCGCGGAAATCCAAGAGTTTGTTGAGCGCTAACGACGGCGAACCCTCAAAAAATGACAACAGCTAAAGAGCTGGAAAATCACGGCTCATGGATGACATGTGCAGAAACTCTGGTCGGAGCCAAAATACCTGTTGACTCGTACGGCGAGCGGGGTAATATGGACGGGTTACTTGCAGAGCCCCGTGAATCTCTGTAACAACACGTACTGTACATGGAGGAGTCTAAGTGATTTCGAAATCGACTCACTACGCCAAGCAGGGCGAGGTCCAGCGCAACTGGGTTCTCGTCGACGCCGATGGTGCTGTCCTGGGCCGTCTTGCCACCCAGATCGCAATGATCCTGCGCGGTAAGAACAAGCCCCAGTTCACGCCCAACAGCGACTGCGGCGACTTCGTTGTCGTCATCAACGCCGATAAGGTCCAGCTTACCGGTAACAAGGCCGACACGAAGACCTATTATCGCCACAGCGGCTACAACGGCGGCCTCAAGGCTGAGAGCTTCCGCCAGGCTATGGAGAAGCACCCGGAGAAGGTCATCGAGCGCGCCGTTCGCGGTATGCTGCCCAAGACCACCCTCGGCCGTGCCCAGATGACCAAGCTTAAGGTCTACGCTGGTGCCGAGCATCCGCATGCTGCCCAGAATCCCACGAAGATTGAGCTGGAGGCTTAAAGATGGCTGAGAACACCGTTGTCTACCAGGGTACCGGCCGTCGTAAGAACGCCGTCGCCCGCGTCCGTCTCGTCCCCGGCACCGGCAAGGTGACCATCAACAAGCGTGACGCCGAGCAGTATTTCGGCCGTCATCAGCTCGTTGAGAACGCCCTTGCTCCCTTCAAGGTGACCGACACCGCCGGTCAGTTCGACGTTATCGCTCTGTGCGATGGCGGCGGCATCTCCGGTCAGTCCGGCGCTCTGCGCCTGGGCATCGCTCGCGCTCTTCTGAACGCTGGCGACTACCGTGCTGACCTCAAGAAGGCCGGTTTCCTTACGCGCGATGCTCGCGTGGTCGAGCGCAAGAAGTACGGCCTCAAGAAGGCCCGCCGCGCTCCCCAGTTCTCCAAGCGCTAAGGTTTTATCTCCTTTCGAGATACAATGTACAAGCGGGGCCTGCCGATTCCTCGGCGGGTCCCGCTTTTCTTTTTCGACTAGGGCAGGCGGTTGTATATCGCCTGCTAGGGAAGGAGCGATCCTATGCCCCAGAACATCTTCGGTACCGATGGCGTCCGTGGCGTCGCCAACGCCGATCTTTCGTGCGACCTCGCATTTCGCCTGGGCCGCGCGGCGACCAAGTTTCTTGGTCCGGACATCTGCATCGGCCGTGACACGCGCCTTTCGGGCACCATGCTCGAGAGCGCTCTGACTGCCGGCATTATGGCCGAGGGCGGCCGTCCGCATTGCTGCGGCGTTATCCCCACGCCCGCCGTGGCGCTGCTCACTGTTCAAAACGAGCTCGATGGCGGCATCGTCATCTCTGCTTCGCACAATCCGCCGGAGTTCAACGGCATCAAGTTCTTTAGCCGCAAGGGCATGAAGCTTCCCGATGCTGTCGAGGAAGAGATCAGCGCCTGGGTCATGTCCGAGGAAGCCATGGCTGCCGACACGCTGCCGACCGGTGCCGGCGTGGGCCACATCATCAAGATGAAGGACGCTCGCAAGGCATATGTCGATCATGCCATCGATACGCTTGATGGCCTGAGGCTCGATGGCCTGGTCGTTGCCGTCGACTGCGGTCATGGCGCTTCTTGCCAGACTACGCCCGCCGCGCTGCAGCGCCTGGGTGCCACGGTCCATGCCATCAACACCGATTACTGCGGCACCGACATTAACGTTGAGTGCGGCTCAACTCACCTCGAGCCCCTGCGCGAGCTCGTGCTGCGCACCCACGCCGATATCGGCCTGGCTCACGACGGCGACGCCGACCGTGTGCTGTTCGTGGACAGCGAGGGCAATGAGATCGACGGTGACTACATCCTGGCTATCTGCGGTTCTGACCTCGCCGCTCGCGGCAAGCTCGCCAACTCTGAGATCGTCTCGACCGTCATGTGCAACCTGGGCTTCTCCATCGCTATGAAGGAGCAGGGCTTCGAGATGGTTCAGACCGCCGTGGGCGACCGCTACGTTCTGGAGCGTATGCTCGCGGACGGCGCCGTCATCGGCGGCGAGCAGTCCGGCCACATCATCTTCCTGGAGCACAACACCACCGGTGACGGCCTGGTGACGGCCCTGCAGCTTCTGGCCGTGCTCAAGCGCACCGGTCGCACCCTCACTGATCTTGCCGGCATCATGAAGAAGTACCCGCAGGTGCTCGTCAACGTGCATTCCGACAACAAGGCTGGTCTGGACGATTGCCAGCCCATCTGGGATGCCGTCGCTGCTGCCGAGAAGGAGCTTGACGGCCGCGGCCGCATTCTGGTGCGCCCGAGCGGTACCGAGCCGCTGGTCCGCGTGATGGCCGAGGCCGAGACGCACGAGCTGACCCAGCGCGTTGTCGACGACATCGTCGAGGTTGTCAAGCGCGAACTTCCCTAATGGTCAAAAACCGTTGCCAAGTGGTAAACTGTCAAGGTTGTTTTGATTAATTGGTATGTCCGAGGGGGAGCATGTTCACTAAAGTCCTAAGGTCTTTTGGTATGCGTGGTCGAGTCCTTACGCTGGATGCTCCCATCTCGGGCGACGTCATTCCGCTTTCCGAGGTAAACGACCAGACGTTTGCCACCGGCCTTTTGGGCCAGGGCGTGGCGATTCAGCCCACCGGAACGCGTGTGATTGCACCGGCTGATGCCAAGGTCGAGGCCATTTTTCCCACGGGGCACGCCGTAGCGCTTAACACGGTCGATGGCTTGGACGTGCTCATCCACGTTGGTTTGGACACTGTTCGGCTCGAGGGCAAACACTTTACCGTACATGCGCAAGTGGGTGACATCGTCCATAAGGGCGATGTACTCATTGAGTTCGATCGCGAGGCAATTGCTGCCGAGGGCTACGATGTGACGGTTCCCATCTTGGTGTGCAACTCCGTTGAGTTCTCGAGCATCAAGGGCTCCGTTGGCGTGCATGTCGAAGAGATGGACCAGCTCATCGTTGCTCGCGAGCGCTAGCAAGTGCACGTGGCCATTAGCCTACAATTCAAACACGTTTACGGAGGGCGCCCTTGAAAGAGGGCGCCCTCCGTGGCAAGATGGGAAACGTCCGAGGCTAAACAGCTTTGGGTCACCGTGGACGGGCAGGGGCCTCGACGCGGCTAGACACGAGACACATACATTACGCGACCTCGCCCTGGTGGCCGCACACGTTGGTTGCGGCCGACGCGGGCCGCGGGCAAGTGCTTGTAAGGGAGCCTTGCCTCTCTTGTACGAGAAAGGACGCGTAATGAAGATCATTAAAGCTAAAGACTACGAGGATATGAGCCGCAAGGCCGCTAATATTATCTCGGCGCAGGTTATCCTCAAGCCCGACTGTGTGCTGGGCCTTGCCACCGGCTCCACCCCGATCGGTGCCTACAAGCAGCTCGCTGCTTGGTACAAGAAGGGCGACGTCGACTTTGCCGAGGTCAGCACCTACAACCTGGACGAGTATCGCGGCCTTTCGCACGACGATCCCCAGAGCTATCACTACTTCATGCGTGAGAACTTCTTCGATCACATCAACATCGACCTGAACAACACGCATGTGCCCGACGGTTCCAACCCCGACGCTGCTGCTGCCTGCTCTGAGTACGACAAGATCGTCGCCGAGGCCGGTTACCCGGATCTGCAGCTGCTCGGCATTGGCAACAACGGCCACATCGGCTTCAACGAGCCCGATGACCACTTCTCCAAGGGCACGCACTGCGTCGACCTCACCGAGAGCACCATTCAGGCTAACAGCCGCCTGTTCGACAGCATTGACGATGTTCCCCGTCAGGCCTACACCATGGGTACCCAGACCATCATGTATGCCCGCATGATCCTGGTCGTCGCTAATGGCGAGGCCAAGGCTCAGGCCGTGCATGACATGTGCTATGGCCCGGTTACGCCCGAGTGCCCGGCTTCGATCCTGCAGCTGCACACCAACTGCGTTGTCGTTGCCGACGAGGCCGCCCTTTCGCTCTGCGAGTAGCGCGAATCCTGCAGCTCGACATAGCCTTGCCTAAGGCCTCCGCTTTGCGGGGGCCTTTTTGCATCCCTTTTTGCCCACTTGACCAAAATCTTGCCGCAAGCTTGACGAATGCCGGATATCCAACAGCTTGATTCATTCTATACCAGATTTTATGCAATAATGCCACTAGAAGGTCGTAGACGGTAGCGGGTGCTAGGCGAGTTGAATGACATGGCTGAACCTTGTTCATCTGCGTTACACTGTCGCTTAGATGGGACAAGCTGACAAGCTCATTTACCTGCTTAAAGACCGATTAGTCGGGGGATTAATAACAATCGGCTCTCGCTGTACAAAAACTTGCCGCTTGCGTACCAAAAGACAACCTAAAACACAAGGTCGCTCTATTCATAGCGCGGCTTGTATGGTCTTGCGGCTACAGTGTCCATACGGTCGAGTTGAGGAGCGGGCATGGTAAACGATTTGAGCAGTATAGACGAGCTCGAGCTGATGCCGCTGGGCGGAGGCTATATGGTGCGACGCGAACGCTTGATGAATGAGCTTATCGCCAAGGGCCGAAAGGCCGGCATCGTGGTTCTTTATGCGCCCGACGGGTTTGGGAAGACCTCGGTGCTACTGCAGTACACCCATGAGGTTAAATGCGACCCGACGCGAGGCCCCGTGCGGATTATCGAGGCCGATCGTGCCACTGGGCGCGAGGTGTTTATGCAGCTCGAGGTGGTTACCGAAGAACTCAAAGACAAACCGCACTCCCTTATCGCGATTGATAATGTGCCAAACCTCGATCAGCACGATACCGAAGACCTCATCGACAGGATTCGCGGCCTGCGCGCTATGGGGATAGGGGTCTTTATCTCCTGCCATCCTTCAAATCGTCAGCTGATTCATGGGCTGGGCGATTCGGTTAAGATCAATGCGCAGATGCTCAAGGTGCATGCCTATGAGTATTCGGCGTGGGCATCGGCGTTTTCGATCAGCACATCGCTCGACTTTTATCAGCTCACGCAGGGCGTGCCCGAGCTCGTTTCGGCATTGCAGACGGGTCTGTATGGCCAAGGCGACGTAGCCGGCCTGCTCGAAAACGAGATTGTCAACGTATATGGCGCGGCACTTGTCGATCTGGCTTCGCTCGACAATAATGCGCTGTTTTGCGTGGCATGTCTCATGGTTTTGATGGGCGAGGGCAATATCGCAGAACTCGAGGCCTGTGGGGTGAGGCTGTCGATGGTCGACCAGTCCTACTTTGTACGCGACTACCCGATCTTTGGTTTGGACCCCGTCGAGCGGAGTTTTACGTGTCTGGGCACGGAGGATAACGGACGCTTGCGCTTGCGTAAGTTGGTGGCCGAGGTTCGCCCCGAACTTGTTCCGAGGGCGGCCCGAATTTTGCTTAAGGCGGGTAGATGCGATGCGGCGATGGGCCTGGCGGACGCCTTTTTGGACCGTGAGGCGGTTCTTGAACTTGCTGGGCAGTATGGGGTCGACCTTGCTCTGACGGGGCACGGGGCCGATATCTGCCGAGCAGCGCTGGGCACGATCGATGTCGACGATCCGGCTCCAGAGCCAACGCCCGCCGAGGCGCTCGGCGTATATCTGGCAGCGGTCAGCGTGTCCAATACAAAGCTCGCTCGCTATATGGCATCGGTCATCGAGCGCGGGGGCGAACGGGCGGCCTGCGAAATAGACCCTGTTTCATGGAGGGTGGCCCAGACACTGACGGCTGTTTGCTATGGGGACAACGGGCTTGGGCTTCCTACGAACCTGGCCGTGCCAGAAATAGAGACGTCCCACACCGCACTCGACATGCTGTCCGCGCATATCGAGGTCAAGCGCTGCCTGACCGAGCGGGGAGAGGACGGCGGCGTTCTACAGCAGCTCAAAACGAGCAAGGCCTACGACTGCGAGCTCGATATCGCGGGGATTGTTATACGGGCCGATAGCATGCTGGTGGAGCTCTTTGACGGGTCGTTTGCGGGAACCGACGAGCGCGACGACGAGATGACGGTGGTGCGGGAGGCGCTCGACGTACGTGGGCTTAAGGCGATGGCTATCTGGGTGCGCATGGTGTTGGCGGCACGGCGGCTCCTTTCCGGCTTGCCGGTAACCGACGATGCGGCGTTCAACGAGCTCGATCGTTTTGCCGTCCGCATGCGCGACAATCAGATTCAGCTGTTTGGCCTGTTGCTAGAAGGCTGGCAGTCGCTGGCAGAGGGACGGCCGGTTAATGCGAAGTTCCGTGCGGTCCAAGTGCTCAAACTTGCCGAGGAGTCGATTGCGTACATGCGCGATAACGCATTGCTGCTGGAGCGCGCAGCGTATCTGCGAAATACATCGATGGTTTCGGTGCGCGAGGAAGCGGAGTTGCTCGATATAAGCCAGACGCAGGTTGGTGGAGCGGAGGCCTGGATGGTTGCGCTGCATTTGGCCTGTGCGGGGCGAGATAGCGACCTTGCGGCCTGGATGTCCATGAATCGTGCGGGGATTCTAGAACCATCGTATCGGCTCTTTGCGCGCCTTGCCATGCATTGTCTGGGCGAGCCGGCGGGCAGGATACGCAAGAAGCTTCCCGTGCGCGAGCTGTCGCGGTACTCGCTGCGCGACGATTTGGAAAGAGAGGGCGAGCGCCTGTTCCAGGCCGGCGAGGTTGAAGCCGTTGATACCATCGACCATATCGAGATTCGCATGTTTGGTGCGTTTCGCGCCGAGCGCGACGGGTTTCCCATCACGGACAAAATGTGGCGCCGCAAGAAGGCGGCGACACTTGCCGAGCGGCTTGCGCTGGGCATGGATGCGCTCGTCGATCGTGAGACGCTGGCCATGGAGCTGTGGCCCCATGCCGAGTTCAATAGCGCCCGCAACAACCTGTACTCGACGATATCGCGCTTGCGGTCGGCTTTGGGACCGACGCCGGATGGCAAGTCGTGTGTGCTCATCCAAAATGAATGCATTGGGCTCAACGGTGACTACGTCAAGACCGATGTACGGCTGTTTGACCAGATAAGCCGCGAGGTTTTGGGAAATCGCACGGGTGCGCGCGGGCCCCATTTAGTTGAGCTGTGCCTTAAGATTGAGCAGCTTTATGCCGGACCGCTGTATGTTCCCAATGGCTGTAATCCCACCTACTTTTTGCGCATGCGACGCATTATGCAGTCAAAGTACATCGATTGTATGATTAAGGGAGCAAATGCCGCTCTAGAAGAAAACGATCTGCAGTCGGCGATTTGGCTGGCGGAGTCGGGGCTTCGGCAGGAAACGGCGCGTGAAGATATGGTGCGCTGCGCCATGCGCGTCTACAGTGCGGCGGGGCGGCGGCGCGATATCGTCGAGCTGTACAGCGGGCATATGCACCATCTGAGGGAACAGGTCAATGGCGTGCCCGAGCCCGAGACGCGGCGTCTATACGAGCGCTTGGTGGAGGGTCGGCTCAACCGCGTGCTGGTCGAGCGATAAAAAACGGGTGCCCGAAGTACTCGGGCACCCGTAAGCTTGCTATGTGTTGGCTCGCCGGATCATTGTCTCTTAGACGAGCTTGATCTTCTCGATGTCCTTGCGCGAGGACTCGCGATACAGCGAGAACTTGCGGCCGATGACCTGGACGACCTCGGCGTGGCAACGCTCAGCGAGCTCTTCGGCGGCCTCGCGGGCGGAAAGACTGGAGCCATCGAGCACGGAGCACTTAACGAGCTCGTGCTTCTCCAGGTAGGCGACCGTCTGCTCGACGGTGCCCTCGTTGACGTCGGACTTGCCGATGATGATGGCGGGGTTGAGGTGATGGGCCATGCTGCGAAGCTGCTTGACCTGTGCTCCTGTCAGTGCCATGGGTTCTCGCTTTCTATGTATGGGGCGCCCCGCGACGGGGCCTTAATCTACGTGAGCCGTCCCACGATAGCGCAGGAACGGCGCTGTGTGGAGCGCGTTTGCCCAGTTCAAAAAGAATGCGGATGCCGAGTGAGTGGGCGGTGCGGGCTGCGAACAGGCTATGAGCTGGGCGCAGAGACCGGCTCCCATGCAATAAACGCCCAACGAACCTTGCGGACATGATCGAGCATATAGCGCCCCTGCGGCACGCCCTTGGAGCCCGGCTCACCGGCATGGGGGTTCTCAATCATGTGTTGAGCGATGTAGTCGCGCAGGCGGTCGATTTTATCCTCGTTGCCGTGTTCGAGCATACGGGAGAAGTCCGTCACGCCTGCCTCGAGGCTATCGAAGGTATCGCGACGAGGTGATTCAAAGTACGTGACCTGCGGCAACGCACCCATCTGAATGAGAATGTTAAAGGCATACACAAAGCCATTGCTGCAGGTAACGGAGGCGCCGATAGCGTTCATCAAGTGCAGATCATAGCGCGGGCTGGAGTTGGCAACCATCGTGACAGCACAACGCCGACGAGCCGTTCGATCAAGCTTGGCAAGTGTCCCCTTCAGGTCGTTCGTAGTAACCGAGCGACTCGCAAAGGCAACATCAACAGCCTTGGCAACCGGCCCGACCTGATCCCAATCATTATCCCAGGCGAGCTCAAGCGGCGTAATCAGGTCCTCGAGCCCATAGTACTCAATGCCAGCATCAAGGGTACCCAACATGGCAGGAGAGAAGTCGGCAGCAATAACGGAATGCCCAGCCAGAGCAAGCGGAATAGCAATCGACCCAGCCCCACACCCCATATCGAGCACCGACTCGTCGGACTCAAGCGCCAACAGCTTTATAAAATCCCGAGCATAAGGGACAGTCTCCAACGGCCGAAAATGCCGAGCCCTTTTATCCCACTCAAAAGAATCATCAGCCCGCCGCCGAGCAGCTTGCAAGCGCATCCATTCGCCATTCCAATCCGCAGAAAGCAGCTCAGAACGAATCAAATCATCAGCCACGGGCCATCTCCCTCACAACAAAAAAGCGACTCCTCCCAAAAGAAGAGCCGCAACCAGCATATATCAGAAAGAACCGATCCAACGCCAAACCGCCCTCACAACCAAGGCGGGCAGGAGCGAAGCGACTGCCATACGGGATAGAACCCAACTGGGGTCCCGTTGTGCGGGAGCCCCGGGGAGGGCAAATATATAAGGTCGATCGCGAGTTCCGCACGAGCCGGAGAGCACTTAATGTGCTCTCCGTGCGAGTCAGGACTGTCCGAGCAGGCGACCTTATATATTTGCCCTCCCCGGGGCTCCTCGCCCGAACCCCTCAGCTAGTTCTTCAGCGAGTTCAGCGGTGCCGGGAATCGACCACCACGGTGGGCAAGCACGGTGCCGGCGTTGGGGTTCACCGGCATGATGGGCGCACGGCCGAACAGGCCACCGTACTCGACGCAGTCGCCCACGCCCTTGCCGATGGCAGGGATCACGCGCACGGCCGTGGTCTTGTTGTTGATGACGCCGATGGCCATCTCGTCGGCGATGATGCCGGCGATGGTCTCGACCGGGGTGTCGCCGGGGATGGCAATCATGTCCAGGCCGACGGAGCACACGCAGGTCATGGCCTCGAGCTTCTCGAGCGAAAGCGCACCGGCCTCGACGGCGGCGATCATGCCGGCGTCCTCGGACACGGGGATGAAGGCGCCCGAGAGACCGCCGACGCTGGAGCTAGCCATGACGCCGCCTTTCTTGACGGCATCGTTGAGCATGGCGAGCGCGCAGGTCGTGCCCGGGCCACCGCAGGTGCCCACGCCGATGATCTCGAGGATGCGTGCGACAGAGTCGCCGATGGCGGGCGTGGGAGCCAGCGACAGGTCGACAATGCCCTTCTCGACACCCAGGCGATGGGCGGCCTCGCGGCTCATGAGCTCGCCAGCGCGGGTGATCTTAAAGGCGGTCTGCTTGATCTTCTCGGCGACCTCCATCATCGATGCGGAATCGGGCAGCGTCTCCAGGGCTGCGGCCATAACGCCGGGGCCCGAGACGCCTACGTTGATGACGGCGTCGGCCTCGCCACCGCCGTGGACGGCGCCCGCCATAAACGGGGAGTCCTCGACCATGTTGGCAAAGCAGACAAACTTGGAAGCGCCGACGGAATCCTGGTCGGCCGTGAGTTTGGCGGCATCGATGATGGTCTGGGCGGCCATGAGCACGGCGTCCATGTTGATGCCGGCACGCAGGCTGGCGACGTTGACGCTGGAGCAGACGCGGCTGGTGGTGGCGAGCGCCTGGGGGATGGACTGGATGACGCGGCGGTCGGCGTCGCCGATGCCCTTCTGGACGAGTGCGGAGAAGCCGCCCAGGTAATCGATGCCGAGCGTCTCGGCCGCGCGGTCGAGGGCATGCGCGATAGGGGTGAGATCCTCATCCTTGCAGCACGCGGCGATCTGCGCCACCGGGGTGACGGAAACGCGCTTGTTGACGATGGGGATACCGTACTCGCGCTCGAGGTTCTCGGCGGTCTCGACCAGATGCTCAGCCGTGTGCGTCACGTGGTCGTAGATCTTCGTGCACATGCGGTCGAGGTTCTCGTCACCGCAACCCATGAGCGAAACACCCATGGTGATGGTCCTGATGTCGAGGTTCTGCTCCTCAACCATGCCGCGGGTTTCCGCGATTTCTGCGGGCGTGATCGCCATCCTTGCGCTCCTATCTGCCAAAACGAGCATAGTCTTATCTATTCTAACGTGCCGCACGTGCCAAGTGGCGCGTGCGGCACGTTTTGGTGCTCGGTTGTTTCCGTTGTGTTACTGCCCAAAGACCTCTTCGGCGATACGAGCGCTTTCGGCGGCGTCTTTGGCGTAGTAGTCCGCGCCGATCTGCTTGGCGTATTCGGGGGTGAGTACGGCGCCGCCTACGATGACCTTGACGCCCGGCACTTCGGCATGAAGCAGCTTGATGGTCTCCTCCATGGCGACGACCGTGGTAGTCATAAGTGCCGAGAGGCCGACGAGTTTGATGTCGCGCTCCCGTACGGTCCTGAGCACCTCCTGCGGGTCGACGTCGCGACCCAGATCAAAGACGGTGTAGCCGTAGTTATCGAGCAGCATCTTGACGATGTTCTTACCGATGTCGTGGATGTCGCCCTTGACGGTGGCCACGCAGATTTTGCCCTTGTCGGCAATCTCGCCGGCAGGCATCAGGCGCTTGATGGTGTCAAAACCCACGCGTGCTGCCTCAGCCGAGGCCATAAGCTGCGGCAAGAAGAACTTGCCCTGGTCAAAGAGGACGCCAACCTCGTCGAGAGCGGGGATAAAGTGATTGTTGATGAGGTCCATGGCGTCGTGGTCTGCCAGCAGACGCTCGGTTTCGGCAGCGATCTCGCCTTTGCGGCCCGAGACGACCATGCGGCGAATCGGGTCGTCGTTGTCGTCGGTGCCGGCGGTGCCCGCGGCAGGCGCGGCATCACTCGATGCGGCCTGAGCTGCTGCCGGGTTTGCGGCGATCTTATACGGATCGGTCCAGCCGGCGTAGCGCTCGATGTATCCGGTCGAGCCCTCGTCTTCAACGCTCAAGACGCGATAGCTGTAGACGGTATCCATAAAGCGCTTGGAGCCCGGGTTCATGATAGGAGCGTCCAGGCCTGCGCCGAAGGCGGCAGCCAAAAAGACCGAGCCCAGCAGCGGGCGGGCGGGCAGACCAAAGCTGATGTTCGACACGCCGAGCGCGCATTTGACGCCCAGGCGTTCCTTACACAGGGACATGGCGCGCAGGATCTGCTCGGCTTGGCGTTGATTGGTCGAGGCGGTCATGACCAGGCAGTCGATGAGGATGCGGTCCGGTCCGATGCCGTAGCGGGCGGCCTCGGCCACGATGCGCTCGGCGATGGCGAAGCGAGCCTCGGCGGTATCGGGGATGCCGCCTTCGTCGAGCGTAAGGCCGACAACGTTGGTGCCGTAGTGGGCGACCAGCGGAAAGATCTCATCCATGATCTGCTGCTTGCCATTGACCGAGTTGATGATGGGCTTGCCGGCGTAGCGGCGCACGGCGGCCTCGACGGCTGCGGGGTCGGTGGAGTCAATCTGCAGCGGCAGCAGCGTGGAGCCCTGGAGCTGCTCGGTGGCCTGTTGGATGATCTTGACCTCGTCGATCTCGGGCAGGCCCACGTTAACGTCCAGGATGTCGGCGCCCTGTTCCTGCTGGCTGATACCCTGGCTCACGACGTAGTCCAGGTCGCCGTCGCGCAGGGCCTGCTGCAGGCGCTTTTTGCCGGTG
Source organism: uncultured Collinsella sp. (assembly GCA_900543605.1). Classification (GTDB taxonomy): domain Bacteria; phylum Actinomycetota; class Coriobacteriia; order Coriobacteriales; family Coriobacteriaceae; genus Collinsella. The sequence goes on along the minus strand of UQSK01000006.1, from coordinate 29,881 downwards.
GGGTTGATGCGCTCGCCGATGACGGCGATCTTGTGGCCGTCGCAGGGAAGGTCCACGACCGTTTGGGCGCTCGTGACCGACATGCTGGGCTTGCGGCGGCGCGGGCTGGGCGTGTGGTTGTCGATAAGCGTGCGCAGGGCCGCCATGTGCGCCGGCGTGGTGCCGCAGCAGCCGCCCACGACGCTCACGCCGTCGGCGATCATGCCGGCGACGGCCTCGGCGTATTCGGGGGCCTGGATATCAAAGACGGTGTTGCCGTCGTCGTCCACATGGGGGAGTCCCGCGTTGGCCTGCACCATAACGGGCTTGTCGGTAACGGTGAGCATACGTGCGGCGAGTCCTCGGAGCTCGGCCGGTCCTTGGCTGCAGTTGATGCCCAAAACGTCGGCGCCGATGGCGTCAAGCGTGATGGCGGCGACCTCGGGACTCGTGCCCAGGAAGGTGCGACCGTCTTCCTCAAAGGTCATAGTGGCAAAGACGGGCAGGTCGGAGTTCTCGCGGCAGGCGAGGACGGCCGCCTTGATCTCGGCCAGGTCGGTCATAGTCTCGATAATAAAGAGGTCCACACCCGCGTCGACGCCTGCGCGCACTTCCTCGGCAAAGAGGTCATAGGCCTCGTCGAAGCTGAGGGTACCCAAGGGGCGAAGCAGCGCGCCGATGGGGCCGATATCGCCGGCGACGTAGTGGGCACCGGCCTCGCGGGCACAGACGACGGCCGCGGCAAAGACGTCTGCCACGGTGGCGGCACCGTCGAGCTTGTGGGCATTGGCGCCAAAGGTGTTGGCGGTAATCACGTCGCAGCCGGCCTCGACATATTGACGTTGGATATCAGTGATAACCTGGGGTTCCTCAAAGTTGAGCAGCTCGGGCAGGGCGCCGGCCTTCATGCCGGCTGCTTGCAACATGGTGCCCATGCCGCCGTCGAACAGCAGGTGTCCCGTGCCCTCGATGGCCGCACGCAGGCGATCGTCCTTAATGCGCAGATCGTCGATCGTGCGCGGCTTGTACACAGCGCCATTACGACGGGCGGCATCAACGGGTGCCGCCAATGCAGTGCCGTCAGAATCATGAGTGATAAGCGGAGTAAACATCGAGGGCTCCTAATGGCTGGAATAGCAGGTGGTGTGGGCGGCGCGGAAGCGGCAGTGCTCGCGCATGCGGCAGATATTGCAGGTGGGGCGGCTTTGGGCGTCGTAGACCTCGCCGTCAAACAGACCAATCACCGCGGTCACGCTTTTGGTGGGCATGAGCAGGCTGGTGGGTGTGACGGTAAGCCCGATGAGCCGCGTGGCGTTGAGCGCATTGACGATTGAGCGCTGGGCCGAGAGCGGGCAGTCGCCGTAGCCGGGACTAAAGCGCCAGTTGCCGGCGAGCCCATGAACGGCGGCGTCCGTCTTGACCTGCTGGTCCATCTGCTCGACGGCGGCCTCCACATAGGCAGAGCATGCGGCGTCGAGCACGGCGCCTTCCAGGGGTTGCTGGGCTCCCGTGGTGCGCAGACGGCGTTCGGCAGACATCCCGAGGGTACATGCCATGAGTGCGGCAAAGCGGGCGTCTTTGAGGTGGCGATAGATATCACGACCCCGCAGCTCAACATTGGTGCCAACCAAGCGGATGCAGGGCTCGCCCTGCTCGTCGACGCCCGTGGCATCGACGGCAAACACGCGTCGCACGCCGCGGGGCTCGATATCCAGCTCTAGGCGCTCGACTACAAGCTCAATTCGTCGTGACAGCTCGGGCTCAATCTGCTGGCCGCCGTAGCCCAGATACCGCAGCATCTCGGCACGGTCGACACGAGGGCGGTGGGCAGCGTCGATACGGTAAAGCGCCGGCGACGCAAGGTCGGCCGGCACTTCAACAACGGTTGTATCGACGTGCGGTTTTTCCATTACCCCAGGCGCTCCATAATGGTCGCGGCGATTGCAGGACGGTTCATAGTGTACAGGTGCAGACCGTCGGCACCGTGCTCCTTAAGGTCGCAAAGCTGACGAGCAGCATAATCTACACCGGCTGCCTGCAGGCTCTCGGGGTCGTTCTCGTACTTGGCGAGAATCTTGATGACGGGGGAGGGTAGCGATGCGCCGCACATAAAGACCATGCGGCTGATTTGCGACTTGCCCATAAACGGCATGATGCCCGCGGTGATAGGCACGGTGATGCCGGCTTTGTCGGCAAGCTCGCGGAAGCGATAGAAGCACTCGTTATCAAAGAAGAGCTGTGTCACAAAGAAGCTCGCGCCGGCGTCTTGCTTTTGCTTGAGGTGCTCGACCGAGAGGTTGAGATCCTCGCAGGCAATGTGGCCTTCGGGGTAGGCTGCGGCGCCCACGCAAAAGCCGGCGTCGACGAGCTCGGGGATGAGGTCGCGGGCGTAGGCGTAGTCCGAGGCGGGCTTGTCGTCCTCAGTCGCGCCAGCGGGAAGATCGCCGCGCAGGGCCAGGATGTTTTCAACGCCGGCGGTGCGATACTCGTCAATCTTGGCGGCGATGTCGGCGTGGGTGCGGCCCACGCAGGTGAGATGCGCTACCGAGGGTGTATCGAATTCGCTCGTAATCATATGCGCGATGGGGGCGGTGGTGGCACCGTTGCCCGAGCCGCCGGCCGAGCAGGTGACCGAGACAAAGCTCGGCGAAAGCTTGCACAGATTGCCTGCCACTTCGCGAGCCGTGTCGAGGGTTAGCTCGCCCTTGGGCGGGAACATCTCAAACGAAACGGGTGCGGTGCCCTGGGATGCTGCCTGCTTAAAAACCTCGTCGACGCGCATATCGTGCTCCTTTAGATACGTAATAGTGTGATGTGTTGTAAGGATTCTACAGCACCGCTGTGTCACGGTGGAGTTTCACTCGCTATTTGAGGATACCAATCAAAGATGCCTTGCTATCGGCTTTCTCTATAACAGAGTAACAGAGCGGCTAATCTAGGCACGGACTATAAAGACTGGTATCTGATGCAAAATACCAGTTAATAGAGCTCCATCCCAAATTGACTACCCTTAAACCATGGGGAGAGGTCTGCAATTTATGCAGTTGATTGGCTGTTGAGGGTGGCAACGTCGCCTCGATAGGGTAACCTCATTGATTGGTTTCGCGACAGCAACATAACGGTAATGTCGCGGAAACACGGCGAGTCTAAGCTATGACTCGTTCGTTAGTAATCAACACCGCTTCTCACGCGGTGCCGATACGAAGGGAGTTCCGTATGGCCGATCTTACTGACCGCTTCGGGACCATGGTGTTCTCTGAGGAAGTCATGAAGGACTACCTCCCCAAGGACATTTGGAAGCGCCTTGCTGCAACCCTCGAGGGCGGTGAGCCGCTCGACCTGGATGTGGCCAACGCCGTTGCCCATGCCATGAAGGTCTGGGCCATCTCCAAGGGCGCGACGCACTATGCGCACTGGTTCCAGCCGCTTTCGGGCATTACTTCCGAGAAGCACGACAGCTTCCTGGAGCCCAACCACGACGGCACCGCCATTACCAAGTTTACGGGCAAGAACCTCATCCAGGGCGAGCCCGATGCCTCGAGCTTCCCCAACGGCGGCCTGCGTGCTACCTTCGAGGCCCGTGGCTACACCGCTTGGGACCCCACTAGCCCCGCCTTTATCAAGGACGATGTCCTGTGCATCCCCACGGCTTTCTGCTCCTACACGGGCGAGGCCCTGGACAAGAAGACCCCGCTGCTGCGCTCCATGACCGCGCTCTCGCGTGAGTCCAAGCGTGTTTTGGCGCTGTTTGGCAAGACCCCCAAGAAGGTCGTTCCTTCCGTGGGCGACGAGCAGGAGTACTTCCTGATCAAGAAGGACGCCTACCGCAAGCGCAAGGACCTGGTCATCACCGGCCGCACCCTCTTTGGCGCCGCTCCCTGCAAGGGCCAGGAGCTCGAGGAGCACTACTTTGGCGCTATCCGCCCCACCGTCTCGGCCTACATGAAGGATCTGGACGATGAGCTGTGGGCGCTCGGCATTCCCGCCAAGACCAAGCACAACGAGGTCGCTCCCTGCCAGCATGAGCTCGCACCGGTCTATGGCGAGGTCAACGAGGCCATCGACCAGAATCTGGTCATGATGGAGAAGATGAAGCTCATCGCCTCCCGTCACGACTTGGTCTGCCTGCTGCACGAGAAGCCCTTCGAGGGCATCAACGGTTCGGGCAAGCACAACAACTGGTCGCTTGGCACCGAGTCCGAGAACCTACTCGACCCGGGCGACACCCCGCTCGACAACCTGCAGTTCATCGTCTTCCTTACCGCGGTGATTGAGGCCGTCGATAACTATCAGGAGCTCCTGCGTGCCTCCGTTGCCTCGGCCGGCAACGATCATCGTCTGGGCGCCAACGAGGCTCCTCCGGCGATTATGTCCATCTTCCTGGGCGACCAGCTTACCGAGGTCGTCGAGAAGATCATCGATGGCAAGGCTTCCGTCCATGCCACGCGCGGCGTGCTCGACCTGGGCGCCGATACCCTGCCCAAGCTGATGCAGGACAACACCGACCGCAACCGCACCTCCCCGTTTGCCTTCACCGGCAACAAGTTCGAGTTCCGTGCCTGCGGCTCCGAGCAGAACGTCTCCGACTCCAACCTGGTGCTCGATGCCGCCGTGGCCAAGTCGCTCAAGTCCTTCGCCGACGCGCTTGAGGGTACGCCCGAGGATAAGTTCCAGGACGCTGCGCTCGAGTACTGCAAGAAGGTCCTGACCGACCACCAGCGCATCCTCTTCTCCGGCGATGGCTACTCCGATGAGTGGCCCGTCGAGGCCGAGAAGCGCGGCCTTGCCAACAACAAGACCACGGCCGACGCCCTGCCCGCCTTTGTTTCCGATAAGGCCATCGCACTCTTTGAGGAGACGGGTGTCCTGACCAAGGCCGAGGCCCAGTGCCGCTACGACTGCAAGCTCGAGAAGTACAACAAGCTCATGAACATCGAGGCCACCACGATGGTTCGCGAGGCACGTCGTACCTATCGCCCGGTCATTACCGCCTATGCCACCAAGGTCGCTAAGGGCCTTGAGACTATTCGTGCCGCCGGCGCCGAGGCCGCCATGCAGTGTGAGCAGAACACGCTCAACAAGCTCTGCAACGGCATCACCACCATCAACGACTCCATCAAGGCGCTCGACGCCGTGCATCAGAAGGCCGAGTCTCTCGATGGCCAGGAGCAGGCCAACGTGTACGCGCACGAGGTCGTTCCCGCTATGGATGCGCTGCGTGCCGCCGTGGACGCCATGGAAGAGATCGTGGCAGCCGACTACTGGCCGGTCCCGACCTACGACGACATCCTGTTCTACGTGTAGAGCGTAACCGACATATCGTCACGGTATTGAGCCGGGGTCCGCATCATGCGGGCCCCGGTTTTTGTTTGCGAAGGACGCTTTGAAGTCCGTTTTGCTGCCTATTTGCCTAGGAATAAAGGGCTATGGGCAAAAAACGTCAAATATGAGTACTGTCACAAGTCCTGTAACATTATTTATTTGCAAAATATGTAGTGTTACGCAACATATGTCCAAGTACTTAGCCGATAAACGTCTGCAATTTTTCCGCCGTAGGACGCCTGACGGCTAAATCGCCTTCTGAAGGCATGAAATCGCTGTAACTAAAATGGTAACAGTACTCATATTTGCCATTTTTTGACCACAGGCCTTGCGATGATGCCGGGATCCGCACCCTGTCGGGTTCGAATCTCGGCATATCGGTAGTAAAAAGCCCGCTACCGAATTGGTAACGGGCTTCACATCTCAAATGGTGCCCCCAGCGGGATGTCCGCGTGCGGCTGGCGCCGCCCGCTTCCGCTGCGTCGCTCCGCTCCTTGCGTGCTGCGCTGGAAAACGCTTGCGCGTTTCCTCAGCTCCGCACCCTGTCGGGTTCGAATCTCGGCATATCGGTAGCAAAAAGCCCGCTACCGAATTGATAACGGGCTTCACATCTAAAATGGTGCCCCCAGCGGGATTCGAACCCGCGATATCCACCTTGAAAGGGTGGCGTCCTTGGCCGCTAGACGATGGGGACAGCGGGAAAGAGTATAGCAGACTTTTTTAGCCGTTCACATATCGTTGGCAAACTGAAAAACCACCACATAGGAGCTGGCTCTCTATCCCGATCTTCAAACATCTCAACCTGTAACATCTGGGCGGGCAAATCGGCTCTATCTGTTACAGATCGAGACAAAAGGCAGGTGTTGGGACGAACATCTCATTCTGTAACAGTAAGACGACTTTTAACGGTCTAGATGTTACAGATTGAGACAAACCGCTGGGACGGGTCAAAACCACCACAAAGGTGTCTATCCCTTTGTGGTGGCTGGGGTGTTAGGGGAGGAGCTTCATGGCGGCGTCGTGGGCGGCGTGCTCGTAGGTGTCATCGAGAGGCTTGAGCGGCAGCAGGGCGGCGGCCTGTGCATCGCCACGGCGCTCGAGGGCATGGGCGATGAGCCAGTCGGCGAGTTCGGGGTTTTTGGGCAGTGCCGGTCCGTGCAGGTACGTGCCAATGACGCCCTTGTAGATGACGCCCTCAAAGCCATCGTCGCCGTTGTTGCCGGTGCCTGTGACGACAGACGTTCCGAGCGGCGTGGCATCGGCGTCCAAAAGCGTGCGGCCACCGTGGTTCTCGAATCCCACAAAGGGCTCAGGTGCCAGGTCGGTTTTGACGGCTACGTTGCCGATCAGGCGGTCGGAGCCGCGTACGGTTTCGGCGGCAATGACCCCCAGGCCCTCGATGCGATCCTCGCCCATATAGTACGAACGGCCGAGCAGCTGATAGCTGCCACAGATGGCAAGCAGCGAGCCGCCATCCTCAACATAGGCTGCAACCTTGTCTTTTTGAGCGAGCAGCTCGTGTGCCACAGCCAACTGGTCGCGGTCGGAGCCACCGCCCATCATGACGATGTCGGCGTCGGTGAGATCGAGTGACTCGCCCATACGGACCCCGTCTACACGCGCAGGAATGCCACGCCAGGCGCAACGGCGCTCGAGCGCGATAACATTGCCGCCGTCGCCGTAGAGGTTGAGCGCATCGGGATACAGGTAGACGATGCGCAACGGGCGCGAAAGCTCGACCGGCGCGACGGCGGAAGGGATGGTGTTGCCATCGGCGCGGGCCACGGCGCGCCCGGCAACAGCGTCGGCGGTGGTGCCCTTCAGCCCGTCGAGTTCTTTGACCAGCGGCGGGAAGGCCGTGTAGTTGGCGACGGCGTAGAAGGTGTCATCGGCGGCCTCGTCTGCCACGGCGCCAATTGCCTGCGCGACGTCCGAGATAATCGCGGCATCGATGCCGGCGTACTTGAGGCGCACCTGCATGTCGTGTGCGCGCGTGCCGCCGGCAAAGGCGACAAGACCCGGCGTGTCGGCGATGCGCTCAAAGTCGACGTCGTAGATCCACGATACATCGTGGCCGTCGGCATCGTTGTCGTTGAGGAAGAAAGCGCAGAGTCTGCCGCCTGCCGTCTTGATGGACTGGATTTGTCGATCGAAGCCTACGGGATTCTTAGCCAGGTTGGCCTCGACGGTGCGGCCGGCGATATCCCAGCGGCCCATGCGTCCGCCGGCGGGGACGTAGGCATCGAGCGTGGGCTGCAGATGCGCCGGGTCCACGCCCAACTCATGTGCGGCAAAGAATGCAGCGGCAACGTTGTAGACCATGTACAGGCCGTTGTAACGCGTGGCGATGTGTGCGGCTGGCGCGCTGGAATCAGATCCAAACACCAGGTCAAAACCATAGCCGTCGCAGCCGAGCTCCACGCCCGTCACACGGCGGACCAGTGCGGGGCGTGCCCAACCGCACGAGGGGCAATGGTAGGCGCCGAGTTGACCATACTGCACATAGTCGTACTCCAACGGGGCGTTGCACTGTGAGCAAAAGCGCGAGTCGCTAATACGGTCGGACTCGGTGTTGGTGGCGCCATCGATGCCAAAGGCAATGCTCGCGTTGGGAACGCGCGCGGCAATCGAGGCGCACAGCGGGTCGTCGGCGTTGTAGATGAGCGTCGTTGCCGGCGAAAGCTCCAACGCGTGGGCGATGACCTCCTGGGTGTGATCGATCTCGCCATAGCGATCCAGCTGGTCGCGGAACAGGTTGAGCAGCACAAAGTACGTCGGCTTGAGCTTGGGCAGGACGCGTACGGTGTAAAGCTCATCGCACTCAAAAACGCCCACGCGCTTGCCGCCACCGGCTCGCTTGAGGCCGCTGCGCGCTTCGAGCAGTGCGCCCACCACGCCCGGCTCCATGTTGTTGCCAGCGCGGTTGCATACCACGGTGGCGCCGCTGGCGGCAACGGCGTCGGCGATGAGGTTGGAGGTGGTGGTCTTGCCGTTGGTGCCGGTGATCACCACGCTGCGGTCGACAAGGGCAGCGAGGTCGCTCAGCAACTCGGGGTCGATCTTCATGGCGATGCGGCCGGGAAGCACGCCACCCTGGCGCTTAAGGACGGAGCGCAGCCCCCAGCGAGCGATATCGCTCGAGGTGCAGGCAAGAGATGAGCGGAGGTTCATGAAACCGTTCCTAACGTAAACGACATGGTCGGGTCGAGTGCGTCACTAAAAACCGTAGCGGCGCGCAAATTCCTGGGCAAGCTGCGACACGTCTTCGCAGGCATTGGCCCAGGGGGCAAAGTCGGGGGTATCCGAGATAATACCGTCCGCTTCCCAAACGGCCTGGTGCGAAAGGTCCCAGGGGTCGTGCGGTTCGGGCCGGCAGGGAAGGTACGGTGTCTGATACATGGGGTTCAGCAAAAAGAACGCGCCGCCCTCGCAGCGGTTGGCAAACTCGCGCAGCGCGCGTGTCGCCGGGCGCATCTTGTTCGTTTTGAACAACAGGATCGTGCGGGCGAGTAGGTACCAGGGGGAGTTCTCGAGTGCATCGGCCCCCATCTGCTCCTCGAGCTGGTGGGCCAGGGCAAAAAAGCCGTCCTCGTCTTCCAGGCGAGCGAGGGCGAGTAGCACGGTGCCTGCAGCTCGGGTGGGATAGCCTTCCGCCTTAAGAACGCGGCGAGAATAGTTGGCGGCAGCACGGTAGCGAGCGCTCGCCATGCACAGCTGCGAGATGGCCTCGAGCGTGTGGAGCCACCCGATAAGAGCCGGCTCGCTTACGGTGAGATCGGCCGCCGTCACGCCGTCCGTCAAAACCTTATTGGCCCAGTAGTGTGGGGCCTCCATATCGAACCCGGGCACGCTTTGCTGCAGGTAATCGGCCGTGGTCGCCTCGAGCTTCATCAGGTCGCCCAGGCAGGCGTCAACGGGCGTGTCGGCCAGGATGATGGCGAGCAGCTGCGCGTCGAGGACATGCGCATCGATGCGGACGATCTTGAGCAGCTCATCGCGCATATCGTCGAACAGGCGGTTGCGCGTTTGCTCAAACTCCTCGTCGCTGCCCATGTCCTCGATGCGATGGAGCTCGTCGAGCAGGTGGCGATGAACACCGGCATAGGACAGCAGCGCCTGGGCATGCTCGGACTGCGCATACTTATGAGGGTTGACGTTCACGTCGTTATGGACAAGCTCGCGTGCTGCATCGGTGAGCTCGGGGTGCGACGCCAGATAGGTGCGCTCCAGGTAGGCGGGGATGTAGACGCTCGGATCCATTAGAGGTCTCCTCCCTTAAACGGCAAGCCCTGCTCGGCCGCCCGCAGGATGCGCTCATCGATTTGGGAACGCACGATATCGTTGGTGGCGACCCAGGCGGCAAAACTGGCGTTGTCGGGGGCGCCCAGGCCCTCCTGCAGTACCGGCGTCGCTTCGGACAGCGCAAGGACAAGTTCGTCGGTGGAGCCCACACCCACGTTGACGCGGGCATAGACGCCATCGGGAAACTCGGTTTGGAAGTAGAGTGCCTCGGCTGCGTGCGGACACGAGCGCGCAAGGATGCGCAAGTAGTGCTCGGCGCCCTCGTAGTCCAGCTCGCGCCAGGCAGCGCTCATCAGCGCGATGAGCGTCCACGGGTCCAAGTCGCGCTCCGCATCCTTGGGACGACGGCGCAGCGGCGTGTTGGCGAGATAGGGGACGGAGTGGGCAGAGCGAAAGCGCTTGAGCTCCTCGGCGGGGTATTCGAGTTTTGCCATGGCGAGCATCGCGGTGTGGCGGACGCCGGCAGGATCGTTGGGGGCAAAGTCGAGGCTGCGGTTTGCGGCTTCGAGCGACATGCGATAGCGGCCGCTAATGAGGGCGCGTGACGCAAGGGCGGCAAGCCAGCGCAGATAGGGGCGGCGCATAAGGTCGCCTGCGGCCTCGCGCTCGTAGGGGTCCTGAGCCGAGGCGATCTTGAGCGCCAGGTCGTGCTCGACCTCATCGCACTTGGATACCAGGTACTGTACGTATTCCTCGTTGGATTCGGCGGTGAGTGCCGTCAGCATGCGCTGGGCATCCCAGTTGGCTGGATCGAGTGCGGCCGCCTCGCGGAGCATGTTCTCGGCAGCGGCCTCTTCTTGCTCTGCCTGGGCATCGTCAGGGATAAAGGGAATGCGGTAGTCGACGGCCTCGACCACCTTGGCAATGAGGTGCCCGGCGCGGTCGCGGTCGTGCACGATGAGCGGTGCGGGGTTGCGGGTGAATTGTTCCATCAGATGCTCTACGGCGGCAGCGTCGGTGAGCGGGATATTGTCGCGGCGCAAGGCCTCAAGAACGAGGCGATGGCAATCCTCTTGAATGGGATCGAATGCCATGGGGCCTCCTTTGCTGCGGTTAGGGTTCAAATGTTTCTATATAAAATTCTAGTTTACCCGCATGTGGCACACCGGGGGTGCCGCACTTGGACTTGCACCTTTGCACCACGAAGACGGATGTCGCACAAATGTCGGCACCTTGGACGACCGAGTGGTATCACGGTGCCGCAAACGGTCGATTTTTGGCGGCGAACGGTGCATATTTTGGAGGGGCACAGTCCTGCCCGGGATATGTAGTCAACCTTGATAAAACGTTTGCCCAGCTTGGGAGTATGAATGCCGCACAAGGGTCTTCAGGGATAGAAAAAACGTTTCATCATTGGCGGCTTTAGGTGAATAACTGACCAACCAGAACGGTAAAATAGTGTTTGTCTGAGCGTTGAGACGTTTAGACATCGCGCATTGTCATCGCCGGCAACGCGCAAACCGGTCCTAACGGAGCCAATTGGGTGCTCCGTTATATACGCAAGTCTAAGAGGGGCTTGTTTAGGAGGCACAGTATGGGACGTTTTACCAATCCTCGCGATCTGTACTTTGGTGAGGGCGCTCGCCACGAGGTGAAGAACCTCAAAGGCAAGAAGGCCATCATCGTTTCTGGCGGCAGCTCTATGCGCCGCGGCGGGTTCCTGCAGGACGTCGAGAACGACCTTAAGGAAGGCGGTTTCGAGGTCAAGCTGTTCGAGGGCGTCGAGTCTGACCCGTCCATCGAGACGGTCATGAAGGGCGCCGAGGCCATGCGCGAGTTCGAGCCCGACTGGATTATCGCCATCGGCGGCGGCTCGCCCATCGATGCCGCTAAGGCCATGTGGGTCTTCTACGAGTATCCCGAGGAGTCCTTCGATAACATCATCCAGCCGTTCAGCTTCCCCGAGCTGCGTCAGAAGGCTCATTTCTGCGCCATCTCCTCTACCTCCGGTACCGCTACCGAGGTTACTGCCTTCTCCGTCATCACCGACTACGCCAAGGGCATCAAGTACCCGCTGGCCGACTTCAACATCACCCCTGATGTCGCCATCGTCGACCCCGAGCTCACCTACACCATGCCCGCCAAGCTGTGCGCTCACACCGGCATGGATGCTCTGACCCACTGCATGGAGGCCTACGTTTCCACCTGCGCCTCTATGTTCACCGATGCCAACGCTCTGCACGGCATCCGCGAGATCGTCGAGTGGCTGCCCAAGTCCTATGCTGGCGACCATGAGGCCCGTCAGCACATGCACGAGGCTCAGTGCATCGCCGGCATCGCCTTCTCCTCGGGTCTGCTCGGCATCGTTCACTCCATGGCTCACAAGACCGGTGCTGCCTTCGAGAACGGCCACATCATCCACGGTGCTGCTAACGCCATGTACCTGGGCAAGGTCATCCAGTGGAACTCCAAGGACCCGCGTGCTGCCGAGCGTTACGCTTACGTGGCCAAGGAGATCCTGCACCTTCCCGGCGAGACCAACGAGGAGCTCATCGCCGCGCTCGTTCAGAAGATCCGCGACCTCAACGACCAGCTCAACATTCCGCAGTCCATCAAGGATTACGCGAATGGTGGCGTGAAGGTCGACGCCGAGAACCCGCAGATGGTTTCCGAGGAGGAGTTCCTCGCCAAGCTGCCCGAGATCGCCGCGAACGCCGAGCAGGACGCCTGCACGCCCGAGAACCCGCGTGAGACCAAGGCTGCCGACTTCGAGAAGATCCTCAAGGCCTGCTACTACGACACCGACATCGATTTCTAATCGACTCTTGTTATCGTAACGAGGGGCTCCGCACGTATCCGTACGGAGCCCCTTTCTTTTTTCTTTTAGAGAATGGGATAGTTATGGCTGCAATTTTCAATAGCCCCAGCAAGTACATCCAGGGCCCGGACGAGCTGGCCAAGCTCGGCTCCTATGTCGAGCCGCTTGGCGCTAAGGCCCTCGTCATCGTGACGCCTTCGGGCAAGAAGCGCGTCGGTGCCAAGATCGAGGGCGGCTTTGCCGAGGCTAAGGCCGAGCTGCTGTTTGAGGACTTTAACGGCGAGTGCTCCAAGGGCGAGGTCGATCGCCTGGTTGCGCTCGCTCGCGACAACGGTTGCGACATCATCGTCGGCGTCGGTGGCGGCAAGATCCTCGACACCGCGAAGGCCGTCGCCTATTACCTGGAGTCCCCGGTTATCATTTGCCCCACCATTGCTTCGACCGATGCCCCGTGTTCGGCGCTTTCGGTGCTTTATACCGATGACGGCCAGTTCGATAAATATCTCTTCCTTAAGGCAAACCCCAATATCGTCCTGATGGATACGACGGTTATCGCGGCGAGCCCGGTGCGCCTGACGGTTTCCGGTATGGGCGATGCGCTCGCAACCTATTTCGAGGCTCAGGCGACGCACGATGCCGACGGTGGCACTTGCGCCGGCGGTAAGGGCGGAATGGCCGGCCTGGCGCTCGCCAAGCTCTGCTATGAGACGCTCATGGCCGATGGCGTCAAGGCCAAGGTCGCGCTGGAGAAGGGCGCGCTCACGCCTGCCGTCGAGCACATCATTGAGGCCAACACGCTTCTCTCCGGTATTGGCTTTGAGAGCTCGGGCCTTGCTGCTGCTCATGCCATCCACAATGGTCTGACGATGCTGCCCGAGTGCCACAGCATGTATCACGGCGAGAAGGTCGCCTTCGGCACTATCGTCCAGCTGGTACTCGAGGATGCCCCGACCGAGAAGCTCGAGGAAGTCTTGGGCTTCTGCATTGAGCTGGGTCTGCCCGTTACGCTCAAGGAGCTGGGCGTTGCCGAGGCTACGCGCGAGAAGGCCATGATTGTTGCCGAGGCCGCGTGCGCGCCCGAGGACACCATGTGCAACATGCCGTTTGAGGTGACGCCCGAGATGGTCGCCAACGCCATCCTGGGTGCCGACGCGCTGGGCCACTACTATCTCATGGATGAGTAAATCAAGGTAAGGAAGGGGCAAAGCCAACAGATGGCTTTGCCCCTTTTTGCTATGGTGCAAAGGGGTCAGGTTAGTTGAACCAAAGAAGGCGGGGTAGGCCTGCGATGAGGTTTTTGCCCCGCTCTCGTTTGACTACAGCTCGCAAACGTTTTGCGCGCGACTCTCGACGTAGGCGACGACGTTGTCGAACTCAATCTTGGCGCGGCGCTGCATGCCCTCGTGCGTAAGGAAGCCTACATGTGGCGTGAAGGTGCAGTTCTTGGCGTTGATGAGCGCGTAGTCGGCGGGGATGGGTGGCTCCATATCAAAGACGTCGATGCCGGCACCGGCGAGCTTATCGTCGTTGAGTGCCTGGGCAAGGGCATCGTTATCCACGATGGCACCGCGGGCGCAGTTGATAAAGACGGCACCGTCCTTCATCTGGGCGAACTGCTCGGTGCCAAAGCTCTTGCGCGTGGTGTCATTGTTAGGCAGGTGCAGGCTTACGATATCGGACTCGGCGAGCAACTGCTCGAGCGAAACCTGCTCAATGCCGGCCTCGGCTGCCTCGGGATGCTCGTGGCGGGCATATCCCAGCACGCGGGCGCCAAAGGCCTTAAAGAGACGACCCGTGGCGCAGCCGATCTTACCGCAGCCCACGATACCCACGGTCTTGTCGCGGATCTCGGCGCCCATTAGGCCGGCGCTCGTCTTGCCGCTGCGGACGGCGGCATCGGCGGCGCCCACCTTGCGCAACACGTCGATGGTCAGGCCAAGGGTGAGCTCGGCGACCGAAACGTCGGAGTAGCCGGCGCAGTTGCGAACCTCAACACCGCGCTCACGGCAGGCGGAAAGCCCCACGTGGTCGATGCCCGTAAAGGCAACGGCGATCATCTTGAGCGCATCGGAGCCGGCGACGACCTCGGCAGGGTAGGGGTTGTTGGCGATCATGACGACCTCGGCGCCCTCGCTGCGTCGAGCGAGCTCGGCCGGATCGGTTGTTTTGGTATCGAAATAGACAAACTCGTGTCCGGCGTCCTTAAGGGGTGCGGAGAGCCTGTCGATGGTCTGCTCGGGTACTCCCAACGGTTCGATCAGGGCAATCTTCATCTTGTGACTCCTCAATAAACCTAGGCGATTAGGTTAGCAATAGATTGTAGGTCTATTTGCCTCAAAGGTGCTCCGCGTGTAATTTGCCCGAGGCGTGGGCCGATAGCGTATCATTATCTCTTGCTTGTTTGCACTGCTCAGGGAGGGGCCGCGCATGGCGCAGGAACACGATCTGTTTGATGACATTATCGAGATCAGCAAGGGTTTCGACTTTCTTAAAAACCCGCTTGGCGGTGTGACCGATGTACTCGATCCGTCGGCGCCGCAATGGAATCCTGCTGACTACAAGGAGCGTCCGCGCGGCAACACCATTCCGTGCTTGACCTGCAAAAACGAAAAGAGCGGCTGCACCGCGTGCATGGACGTGTGCCCGGTCAACGCTATCGAGGTCGAGGAAGACTCCATCGAGATCCTCGACTCCTGTCGCAAGTGCGGCCTGTGCGCCGCTGCCTGCCCGACCGAGGCGATCATTTCGCCGCGCCTGGCGCCTAAAAACCTGTATGACGATATCGTCTCTGCTGCTACGAGCCACGAGACCGCCTACGTCACCTGCACGCGCGCCCTCAAGCGCATGCCGCGTGAGAACGAAGTCGTCGTTGCCTGCGTGGGCGATATTACGGCCGAGACCTGGTTCTCGGTACTGGCGGACTATCCCAACGTGAGCGTGTACCTGCCGTTGGGTGTGTGCGATAAATGCCGCAACACCGGCGGTGAGGACATTCTGGGCGAGGCGATTGCGAAGGCCGAGGAGTGGTCTGGCACGGGTATGGGCCTGGCGGTCGACCCCAAGAGCCTCAAGTGCCATAAGCGCCGCGAGTACGAGCGCAAGGAGTACATGGAAAAGATTGCCCGCACCACGGGCCTAACGGTGACCAAGCTCAACCCGGCGACGGCGGCGCTGGCCTCGGTGACGCAGAAGTTGAAGGCCCACCGTCACCAGATTACCCAGCTGGAGCGCACGCTCAACACCATGTGCGGTACCACGACGACCAAGCGCCGCCGTTCGCTCACGCATGGGCGGCAGCTGGTGCTCTCGACATTGCAAAACCACCCCGAGCTTGCCCAGAATATGCAGGTGAGCACGCCGGAGTGCGATTTTGACAAGTGCACGTCGTGCGGCGAGTGCGTCAACGTGTGCCCCACGTTCGCCTGCGATTTGGTGGGAAGCGGCCGCTTTGCGTTGGAGTCGACGTATTGCTTGGGCTGCGGTGCCTGCGTCAAGGTGTGTCCCGAGCATGCGCTCAAGTTGGTTGAACACGATGCATCCAACCTGATCGTCGTCGATCCCGAGGCCGAGGAGAAGGCCGCCCAGAAGGCCAAGGCCCACGAGGAGGCCGAGAAGGTCAAGGCCGAGGCAAAGGAAAAGCTCAACAAGATGCTCGACCAAGTGGAAAAGCTCGCGGACTAGCTAAACGAGCGTAAATGATGGCCGGTGGAACGGGTATTGCCCCGCCAGCCAAAAAAGTTGCGGTGGAATAGTTCCTGTTTTGCCCTTAAGCGGGCCATTCTAGGAACTATTCCACCGCAACTAATAAATGGTTAGTTCATGCTGCTTTGGTGGCCGGTTCGACCGGTACCGTTGCGCGTCACGGTTTCATGGAGCAAAAAGAACCCGGGAACCTGTTTGGTCTCGGTGTATTCCATAAGGATGCCGTCGGCGTTGTAGGTCTGCCCGCGTATAACGGCGAGTGCGTTAAAGTCGTCGAGATCGAGCACGCGCGTATCCTCGGGCGTGGGATGCTCGATCGTCACATCGCGTTTGCCCGTGGCAATCTTAATGCCAAGATCTTCTTCGAGGTAACGATAGATCGAGTCGTTGACAATCTCGGGTGTCAGCCCCGGTACTTGTGAGCTTAGGTAATAGGAGTCGTCGGAGCACACGGCTTGTCCGTCTGCATAACGGATGCGTTTGGCGCGTGTGAGCTCACAGCCTTCGGGAAACCCGGTAATCTTGGAGAGCGCCTTGCTGCAGATGAGGAGCTCAAAGACGGTGGTGACAGTCTTGAGCTCAAAGCCTCGGTTGACCGCGATTTCCTTAAAGGTCTCGAGTCCGCCGCCACCACGACTCTTCTCGTCACTGATGTTGCGAATGACGCGCATGCCTTTGCCTTGCTGGGGGAGCACGTAACCGTCTGCCGCAAGCATCGAGATGGCGCGACGGACCGTCATGCGCGAACAGTCAAACAGCTGCGTGAGCTCAGTCTCCGAAGGCAGATAACTCTGATAGGCGT
Source organism: uncultured Collinsella sp. (assembly GCA_900543605.1). Lineage (GTDB taxonomy): Bacteria > Actinomycetota > Coriobacteriia > Coriobacteriales > Coriobacteriaceae > Collinsella. The sequence goes on along the minus strand of UQSK01000006.1, from coordinate 13,016 downwards.
ATGTGCCGTCGTCAATCGACTGCTTCACGTTGTCATAAATAGTTTGGAAGATGGCTCGCGCCATGACGGTCTCCTAGAGCAGGGTGCGCGAGCGGTGGATGAGGACCGCTCGCGCAGGTGTCGATCGATTTACTTGCTGGGGTCGATTATATATTTACCCATGGCACGCAGAGCTGGGTCTGACAGGATGGCGCCGAGTTCGTCGAGGGAAGCCACCTTGGCGACCATCGAGGATACGTCGAGCCTGCCAGAGTCGATGAGCTCGAGCGCGCGACGCTGCGTATAAGGGTTAATGTAGGACGAGGTGAGCACAAGCTCCTTCTGGAAGACCTCGAAGGGCTTGACGGTGATTGTCTCATCGGGCTTGGTGAGGCCGAACATCATGACCGTAGCCTTGTGGCCGGCGATCTGGATGGCCTGCTCGATGGTGACGGGCTTGCCAACACACTCGATAACGACATCGACGTTGCCGACGCCCTCCTGCTCCAGGCGGGCCGGGACGTCCTCGTGGATGGAATCAATTGCCAGGTCGGCGCCGAGTTTGAGCGCAACCTCGCGCTTGCCTTCGACGGGCTCGAGCAAGACAACCTTGGTGGCGCCGGCGTTTTTAGCAAGCTGCATCATGAGCAGACCGATCATGCCACCGCCGATAACGACAACTGTGCTGCCGGGCTTGATGTTGCACATATCGATGCCGTGCAGGCAGCAGGCGACGGGCTCGGTCATGGCGCCCTGCTCGAAGCTGGTGTGATCGCCCAACTTGTAGACTTGCTGCATATCGACGGAGCAGTACTCGGCAAAGCCGCCGTTAACGGTGGTGCCGTAACCGGTCATATGCTCGCAGTAGTGGTTGATTCCGTCGCGGCAGGGTTCGCAGCAGCCGCAGGGATGGTTTGGGTCGATGCACACGCGATCGCCCGGTTTAAAGCCAGCGACGTCGCTGCCCACGGCCTCGACAACGCCCGCAAACTCATGACCAAGGATCGTGGGCGGGGTAACGTCGGCTGCACCCTTGTCGCCTTCATAGATATGAACGTCGGTACCGCAGACGCCGCAAGCTTTGACGTTGATCAGAACGTCGCGCCTGCCCACGGCCGGCTTTGCCGATTCCTCGACTCTGAGGTCGTGCTTTCCATAGAAGACCGCGCTTTTCATGGTGACTCCTTAACGTGGCGGTGAATGTTGTAATGAAGTATAGGCATGTCTATAGATATAGACAAGCACATCTAGACAAGTAGAAAGGAAAAATGAAATGCAGCCATCAGCTATGTCAGATTTAACAGGCGAAATACTGGACATATACCGTTTACGGCCAATAATCAACCGTTTACCGACCGTAGTATTTATGCTAACTTGTCTAGATAAGTGATATGATAAAAATAGAAGCGCAAGAAGTCAGGGAAGCGGGCCCACCCGTCCTATTGCACGAGGTACACGCAAACGGCGCGTCTGCGGTCTCGAGTGAAGCCAAAACCGCAGTCGCTCCGAATGAAGAGAGGGGGATTCCCCGTCATGATGCAAAAGATACAACGTTTCGGCGGTGCAATGTACACGCCTGCAATTCTTTTCGCATTTTCCGGAATCGTCGTCGGCCTGGGTACGTTGTTCACCACCGAGGCGATCTTTGGCGAGATGGCCACTGCGGGCCATCTTTGGTTTGATTGCTGGAATGTGCTGCTCCAGGGTGGTTGGACGCTCTTTAACCAGATGCCGTTGCTGTTTTGCGTAGCGTTGCCAATCTCGCTCGCGAACAAGCAGAACGCTCGCTGCTGCATGGAGGCTTTGGCCATCTACCTTACCTTCAACTACTTTGTAAGCACAATCTTGGGGCAGTGGGGCCCTGTCTTTGGGGTCGACTACTCTGTCGAGGCGGGCAGCGGTACTGGTCTTGCCACTATCGCAAGCATCAAAACGCTTGATATGGGCATCATGGGCGCGCTCATTATCTCTGGTATCGCCACGATGCTGCATAATAAGTTCTTCGACACCGAGCTCCCCGAGTGGCTGGGCGTGTTCTCGGGTTCCGTGTTCATCTATATGATCGGTTTCTTCGTTATGGTTCCGGTCGCTCTTATCGCCTGCCTGGTGTGGCCGCATGTTCAGGCTGCTATCTCTGCCTTCCAGGGATTCATCCTTTCCGCCGGTACGTTTGGCGTGGGTGTCTTTGCTTTCTTCGAGCGCGTGCTGATCCCTACAGGCCTGCACCACTTTATCTATACGCCGTTCTATTACGACAACGCGGCGGTCAACGGCGGCATCTTTGCTGCTTGGGCCAACATCCTGCCCCAACTGGCTGCCGATCCGAGCGTTGCTCTTAAGGATGCCGCACCCTGGGCTGCCTATACCTGCCCTGGTTGGACTAAGGTCTTCGGCTCGCTTGGCGTCGCCATTGCGTTTTATATGACCGCCAAACCCGAGCGCAAGCAGCGCGTCAAGGCTCTGCTGATCCCGGTCACCCTTACCGCTATGCTTTGCGGTATTACCGAGCCGCTTGACTTCACCTTCCTGTTCATCGCGCCCGGCCTGTTCGTCGTCCACTGCGTGCTCGGAGCGCTCGGCTGCATGGCTCAAAACCTCCTTGGCGTCGTGGGCATCTTCGACGGCGGTATCATCTCGATGCTCTCGTGGGACTGGCTGCCCCTTTGGGCCGCACACGGTCTGCAGTACGCCATCTCCATCCTTGTCGGTCTGTGCTTTACCGCCCTTTGGGTCGTGGTCTTCCGCTTCCTGATCGTCAAGTTCGACTTTAAGACCCCCGGTCGCGAGGATGACGATGTTGAGGTCGAGCTCAAGTCCAAGGCCGACTACAAGCAAAAGCAGGGCGGTGCTGCTGCTGGCAAATCGGTCGCCCAGAGTAAAGATGATGAGCGCTTGGTGCTTGCCGAGAACATCCTCGATCTGCTCGGTGGCATGGATAACATCATCGATGTAACTAACTGCGCTACCCGTCTGCGCGTTAACGTCAAGGACAAGGGCCTCGTTGCACCCGAGGCTTCCTTCAAGGCGATCGGTACGCATGGCTTGGTGGTCCAAGGTCAGTCAATCCAGGTCATCATCGGCCTTACCGTCCCGCAGGTTCGCGAGAAGTTCGAGAGTCTTCTGAAGTTCGAGAGTCTTCTGTAAACCATCGTCCATCGAAACAATCGGCCTTGCAGAGCCGGTATGCACCGCAAGGCCGATTCTAGAGATAAAAAACTCCACTTCTAGGTAACAATTCCAAACCGTACAGGCCGCGTGCGGGGATGGATTGAGCAAGCGGCCAGAATGAGGAGGACATCATGTCCAAGAAAAACTATGCCGTGACCATTGCCGGCGGTGGCTCTACTTTCACTCCGGGCATTGCCCTGATGCTGCTTGAGGAGCGCGACCGCTTCCCGGTCAACAAGGTGACCTTCTACGACAACAACGCCGAGCGCCAGGAGATCGTGGCAAAGGCCTGCGAGATCTACTTCCACGAGAACGCCCCCGAGGTTGAGTTTAGCTATACCACCGACCCCGAGACCGCATTCACCGGGACCGACTTCGTGCTTGCTCACATCCGCGTTGGCCTGTACGCCATGCGTGAGCTCGACGAGAAGATTCCTCTCAAGTACGGCTGCGTTGGCCAAGAGACCTGCGGTGCCGGCGGTATCGCCTACGGCATGCGCTCCATCGGTGGTGTCATCGAGATCCTCGACTACATGGAGAAGTACAGCCCCAACGCCTGGATGCTCAACTACTCCAACCCCGCGGCCATCGTCGCCGAGGCCTGCCGCGTGCTGCGCCCCAACAGCCGCATCATCAACATCTGCGACATGCCGATCGACCTCATGGATAAGATGAGCCGTATGTGCGGCATCAAGGATCGTCGCGAGCTGCAGTATAGCTACTACGGCCTCAACCACTTTGGTTGGTGGAGCAAAATCTACGACAAGGAGGGCAACGACCTCATGCCGCAGATCAAGGAGCACATGGCAAAGAACGGCTACTTGGACGGCATTGAGCACGAGGCCGGTAAGGAGCAGCACGTCGAGGAGAGCTGGATTCACACCTTCGGCAAGGCCAAAGATGTCTATGCTGTCGATCCCGAGACGATTCCCAATACCTACCTCAAGTACTACCTGTACCCGGACTATGTCGTCGAGACGTCTGACCCCAACTACACTCGCGCCAATGAGGTTATGGACGGCCGCGAGAAGAAGGTCTTTGGCGCTTGCCGCGACATCATCGCCAAGGGTACTGCCAAGGACGGCGGCTTTGAGCCCGACGTACACGCCAACTACATCGTCGACCTTGCCTGCGCACTGGCCGAGAACACGCTCGAGCGCTTCCTGCTGATCGTCCCCAACGATGGCGCTGTGCCCAACTTCGACCCGACGGCCATGGTCGAGGTGCCTTGCATCGTCGGTTCCAACGGCTTTGAGAAGATCTGCCAGGGCCCGATTCCGCAGTTCCAGAAGGGCCTGATGGAGCAGCAGGTTTCCGTTGAGAAGCTCGTTGTCCAGGCTTGGGTCGAGGGCAGCTACCAGAAGCTCTGGCAGGCGCTCACGCTCTCCAAGACCATTCCTTCGGCAAGCGTTGCTAAGCAGATCCTGGACGAGCTCATCGAGGCCAACAAGGATTTCTGGCCCGAGCTTAAGTAAGGACTGCTGTCTCGAACTCTTACGCATCTCTGCTTCATTTGCGCCGCCGCGGTGTCCGGATTCGCCCGGATGCTGCGGCGGCGCTATACTTATGCAGTTTGAAGTACCTGTACCAAAAGGAGCTGTCGTGTCCCTTTCCATCGGTATCGTGGGCCTGCCCAACGTGGGCAAGTCGACGCTGTTCACCGCGCTTACCAAAAAGACCGGCCTTGCCGCCAACTACCCGTTCGCCACGATCGACCCCAACGTGGGTATCGTCGACGTGCCCGATAGCCGCCTGCAAAAGCTCGCCGACATCGTCAACCCGGGCCGCATTGTGCCGGCTACGGTCGAGTTTGTCGACATCGCGGGCCTGGTGAAGGGTGCCAACGAGGGCGAGGGTCTGGGCAACCAGTTCTTGGCAAACATCCGCGAGACCGACGCCATCTGCGAGGTCGTGCGCTACTTTAAGGACCCCAACGTCATGCGTGAGGTGGGCCGCACGGGCGAGTTCGTCGATCCTGCCGGCGATGCCGACACCATCATGACCGAGCTCATCCTGGCCGACATGGGCACGCTCGAGAAGCAGCTGCCCAAGCTCGAGAAGGAGGCCAAGCGCGACAAGGAGCTCATGCCCAAGTTCGAGGTGGCCAAGCGCCTGCTTGCCTGGCTCAACGAGGGCAAGCGCGCCGCATCCATGGAGATGACCGACGAGGAGCGTGCCGCCGCCAAGGGCCTGTTCCTGCTCACTATGAAGCCCATCCTGTATGTGGCCAACGTGGACGAGGATATGCTCAACGACGATCTGGCGCCCATCGACGGCGTCAAGCCGCTGCCTATCTGCGCCAAGATCGAGGCCGAGCTTTCCGAGCTCGATCCCGAGGACGCCGCCGACTACCTGGAGAGCCTGGGCCTGGAGCAGCCCGGTCTGGACGTGCTCGCGCAGGCAGCCTACAAGCTGCTCGGCCTGCAGTCGTTCTTTACGGCCGGCGAGATGGAGGTCAAGGCCTGGACGGTTCGCCAAGGCGCGACCGCCCCGCAGGCCGCCGGTGTCATCCACACCGACTTTGAGCGCGGCTTTATTAAGGCCGAGGTCATTGGCTACGACGACTACATCGAGCTCGGCGGCGAGCAGGGCGCCAAGGCCGCCGGCAAGCTGCGTATTGAGGGCAAGGACTATGTCATGGCCGATGGCGACGTCGTGCACTTCCGCTTTAACGTGTAAGGGCGACGTATATGTTTAAATATGGTAAAAAAGCCGGCTACATGGGTATTGCGTTGCTCGTACTTGCGGTGATTCCGTTGGTGGTCGCAGCGTGTGTTATCCCCAACATTGGTCCCGAGGTGGCAACAAAGTTTAATGCCGCCGGCGAGGCGACGCGCTGGGGCAAGAGCTACGAGTTGCTGGCACTGCCGGTGCTCAACCTGCTGCTGAGCGTGGCGACGTACTTTACGGCAGGACGCCAGGCTAAAAACAATGATGATTCCGCCGCCATGGCGCGCATCGTATGCGAGCGCTACCTGCGCAACGGTTGCATCACGGGTGTGTTCCTCAACGTGATCAACGTTTACTTTATGTACTCGGCGATTACCGGAACGGGCTTTGGCTTTGGTTTCTAGCTTGTCCTTTTAGGCAACGAGCCTGCACGCATATTCAATGGCTGCTGCGAGGCCGCCGCTCGATCGTGGTTGAAAGACTACATCGGCGGCGGCCTCGTTTTCGTATCCGGCGCCGCGAAGGGCGAGCGCGATACCGGCTTCCAGGAGAAGGGGCAGGCCGCGTTGGCTGGTTGCGATTACGGCAACCTGATTGAGCGAGCAGCTGTGCGCTTGGCATTGGATGGCAAGTTCACCTTTCGCCGGGCAAGGGACCAGAACGGCGACGACGCGACTTGATAGCAATGCAAATGCTGTGCACTCATCGGGCGAAAGGCATTCTGCTTCAACGACGACGAGCTTGGGCGGTGCGCTGTTTGTGCGAAGCGTGGCTCGGTACATGCGGACCGAAGAACCCGACATAGAAAACTCCTGTGTATTCGGCAAAACGTAAACTATAGTTTACGTTTATGTTCGGCTCCATTTCAAACTCGGCTGCATGGACGAACGTGCGAAACAGATTCTTGGCAGGCGGGTCGAAAAGACACGCAGGGACCTTGGTATCTCCAAGGTTGATTTTTGTGTGGCGACAGGAATCAGCCGACCCTACCTCGACCGAATCGAAGATGGGACGGCAAATTTCACGCTCAAGGTTCTATTTAAGATCGCGCCCGCACTCGGCATGACGGTGTCAGAGCTTCTCGAGGGTATCGGATAGGGCGTTCCCCCGCTGTATTTGACGCTCTTTGGGCGGGTCCCCCTGGTTGCGATGTGCAAAATCGCGAGTATTCAGCGCCAGTTCGGCCGTAGATGGTAGCTCGAGCGGCTGGCTTTGCCTTTTTGACAGTAGATAATCCACACGCTAAATAAAAATGAGGAATAAATATTTACTAGACGGACCCTTCGTCCTAAAAGTCCGTCTAACAATCGGCCGATTCTATGCCTCCGGCGGAGAAATTGCAGAATACTCCGATTTTTGCACGGCCCGAGGGGGACCACCTGTCGTTTAAGGCTGCGATAAGTGGAGCTGCCTTAGGGATTACGCCATCGGGACGCGGTCGTGGTTGACTTGGCTGTAGAACAGGCGCTGAATCTCGGCCGCATCACGTGACTGGCCGAGTGCCCACATGGTTTTGGCCACGAGCGTCTCGGTGGTCATGTCGTCGCCGCGCAGAATACCCGGATGATCGGCGTAAGCACGGCCGACCTCATAAACGCCCAGATCGAGACCCTCTTCGGGGACCTGCGTGGTCATAACGACGGTGCGGCCCGAATCGACCCAGCGGAAAATAGCCTCTTGGAACGACTCGCCTGACTCGCCAAACTCGGGGATACCGCCAATGCCAAAGGTTTCAAGGATTACAGCATCGTAGCTATCGGCAAGGGCGTCGAGGATGCCCGGGTTTACGCCGGGCGTAAGCTTGAGTACAAATACGCGCGGGTCGATGCTGTCGTAGAAACGCACCGGGTATTCGCCCTGATGCGTGCCGTGAAGCCCGTTGCGCACGATGCGGTCGTTGCGGATGTAGGCAATGGGCGGATAGTTGACGCTAATGAACGCGTTAAAGCTCATGGTGCGCTGCTTGCGGGCGCGCGTGCCGGCAATGGCGACGCCGCCAAATACGATCGAGACGTCGTGCGAATGCTCATCGAGCGCATAGAGCAGGCTCTGGTACAGATTGAGCTTGGCATCGGTAAAGGGGTTGCCCATGGGCTTTTGCGAGCCGGTGAGCACGATGGGCTTGGGGCTGTCTTGAATCAGGTAGGAAAGCGCCGCCGCGGTGTAGCTCATGGTGTCGGTGCCGTGTAGAATCACGAAGCCGTCGTGGTTGGCATAACCCTCGACGATGACATCGCGGATCTGCATCCAGTCACTGGGGCGCATATTGGTGCTGTCGATGTTCATGGGCTGCACCACGTCGAGCTCGCAGAGGCCCGAGATCTCGGGGACGCTCTGGGCAAGCTCCTCACCGGTCAGGGCGGGGGAGAGGCCGTTGCCGTCCTCGGTCGATGCGATGGTGCCGCCCGTGGCGATGAGAAGGATGCGCTTCATGCTGGTATTCCTATCGTATTTGCCGCCGCAGAGGCGGAGTCGTTCGGCAGTATTGTGGCACAGAGCGTCCAATGTTCAAACGTATTACATCATCTGTAACGTTTGAAAACACTTCAATTGCCGTCAAATAGGAGCCCAGGTCGTGCGTTTGCCGTGCGCTGATGGCTGCGAGGGGCGAGAAACCCCATATAACGTGTACACTATGGAGGTTATTTTCGTTCATTCACGCGGGTGGGCACCGGCTCCCCGCCAACAAGAGGGGGAACCATGGATCAAAAGGCTTCCGCAAAGGTCCTCGTACTCGACTTTGGTGCGCAGTACGGTCAGCTCATTGCCCGTCGCGTCCGCGACCTCAACGTGTATTCCGAGATCGTCCCCTGCGACATCTCGGCCGACGAGATTCGCGAGATGAACGCCTCTGCGCTCATCCTTTCCGGCGGCCCGGCTTCCGTGTATGCCGAGGACGCTCCGTCTATCGACCCCGCCATCTTTGACCTGGGCCTTCCCGTCCTGGGCTTTTGCTACGGTCATCAGATCACGGCCGTGACGCTCGGCGGCAAGGTCGGCCACTCCGAGGTGGGCGAGTATGGCCGCGCCACCATCACGCGCACGGCCGGCGCCAAGCTCTTTAACTCCACGCCTATGGAGCAGACCGTGTGGATGAGCCATCGCGATGCCGTTTCCGAGGTTCCCGAGGGCTTTACCGTTACCGCCAGCACCGACGTGTGCCCGGTTGCCGCCATGGAGTGCGTCGAGCGCAAGATTTTCACCACGCAGTTCCACCCCGAGGTCAAGCACTCCGAGTACGGTCAGCAGCTGCTGAGCAACTTCCTGTTTGAGATCTGCGGCCTGGAGCCCAACTGGAGCATGGACAACCTGGTCGAGACCATGACGGCCGAGTTCCGCGAGAAGGTCGGCAACGACCGCGTGATTCTGGCCCTGTCCGGCGGCGTCGACTCCTCCGTCGTGGCTGCGCTGGGCGCCCGCGCCGTAGGCAAGCAGATGACCTGCGTGTTCATCAATCACGGCCTGCTGCGCAAAGGCGAGCCCGAGCAGGTGGAGGAGGTCTTCACCAAGCAGTTTGACGTCGACTTTATCCACGTCCACGCCGAGGACCGTTATGCCGAGCTTCTGGCCGGCGTGACCGAGCCCGAGGAGAAGCGCCGCATCATCGGTACGCAGTTCTGGAAAGAGTTCTTCGCGGTTGCTCAGCAGCTCGAGACCGATGGCAAGCCGGTCAAGTACCTGGCTCAGGGCACCATCTACCCCGACATCATCGAGTCCGGCGCTCGCAAGACTGGCGGCAAGACGGCCACCATCAAGAGCCATCACAACCTGATCCCGTTCCCCGAAGGCGTGCACTTCGACCTCATCGAGCCGCTCGATCACTTCTTTAAGGACGAGGTCCGCGCACTTGGTCTGGCGCTCGGCCTGCCGGGCCATATCGTGTTCCGCCAGCCTTTCCCGGGCCCGGGTTTGGCCATCCGCATCATCGGTGCGGTCGATAGGGAGAAGCTCGAGATCCTCAAGAACGCCGATGCTATTGTGCGCGAGGAGCTCGACGCCTACAACCAGCGTCTGTTTGAGCAGACTGGCGAGCGCAACTCCGAGCACAGCTGCTGGCAATACTTTGCGGTCCTGCCCGACATCAAGTCCGTCGGCGTCATGGGCGACGAGCGCACCTACCAGCGCCCGATCATCCTGCGTGCCGTCGAGTCCAGCGATGCCATGACCGCCGACTGGGCCAAGCTGCCCTACGACGTGCTGGCCCGCATCTCCGGCCGCATCGTGGCCGAGGTTCCCGGCGCCAACCGCGTGTGCTACGACATCACGTCCAAGCCGCCCGCGACCATCGAGTGGGAGTAGGCTGATAGGGTTCTGACCTGCATTTTTGAGTGCCGCACTGTGACGCTGAGTTTTGTTTCGTACGAGAGTCACGGCAAAGCCGCCAGCGACATTGGTGAGTAAATACGGTAAACGAGCCTCCGTTCCCATGTTGGGACGGAGGCTTTTTCTTTGCCGTTTTACTCCCTTTCACCTGCGATTTCGCGATTTACTCCCCGTGTTTCAAGATGGAAGCGTTTGGTTGCGAGCCACGCCCCTGTGCGGGGCCTGAGTCGTCAGGCCCCGCACAGGGGCACCGCGATGGTGGCCACCGCGCCGCCCGAGGGGCTGTTGGCGAGCGAGACGGAGCCCCCGTGGGCGCTCGCGGCCTCGGAGGCGGCGTGGAGACCGAGCCCGTAGTGGCGGCCTCCGTCGCGCGAGGAGCGGGAGGAGTCGTCTGTGAAGAGGCGCTCGCAGCCGCGTTCGAGGGCGGCGGGAGAGAAGCCCGGTCCGTCGTCGGACACCTCGATGACGAGGTGTCCGCCCGCGACGTCGCAGGAGACCGCCACGCGCGAGCGCGCGTGTTCGGCGGCGTTGGCCACGAGGTTCGCGGCGGCTCGCGCCAGGGCGGTTCGGTCGAGCGGGGCCTCGGGCGCGCCCGCGACAGCGGGGCCCGTGGCCGCGTCGAGCGTCACGCCTCGCGCCCGGGCGATCTGGGCGGCCTCGGCGAGGACCTGTTCGCAGAGCTCGGCCGGCCGCATGGGGGCCCTCTCCGCCCCGTCGGACCCGCGCGAGGCATCGATGAGCAGGCGCACGTAGCCGTCGAGCCTTTCGACACTGCCGGCTATGTCGCGCGCGGCGGCCGCGATGTCGGCGTCTTTCTCGTCTTCCAGCTCCTCCGCCACGAAATCGGCGTTGGCACGCAGCACGGTGAGCGGCGTCTTGAGGTCGTGGGCGAGCGACGCCACCTGCTCGCGCTGCCCCCGCTCCGCGGCCCAGCGGGCCTCGAGCGACTCGGCGAGGGAGGCCCGCATGGCGTCCATCGCGGCGAGGACGTCGTTCACCTCGCGCACGTTGGTGCTGCCGACCGCGAAGTTGAGCTCCCCCGCGCCGACGCGCCCCGCCGCCTCCGCGAGCGGCGCCATCTTGCGCGAGATCACGCGGCTCGCGCGGCGCGCCACGAGCGCGAGCGCGAGCGCGCTTCCCGCAGCGGCGCCGACGAGCATGAGATTCTGCGGGTTGGGAAGCAGGCCGGCGAGGTCGCGCGAGACCCACTGCGGCAGGTACTCGCTGACGAGTGCGCAGGCCCCGCCGTCCTTGAGCGGGAACGCGGCGTAGGTGAGGCCCGAGCCCCCGCCCTCGATCTCCACTGTGCCCGGATCCGCGGCGAGTGCCGCACGGGCCATTTCCGTCGCGTCCTCGAGCCGCGTGCCCTCGAGGTCTGTCATCAGCACGTATCCGTCCTTATTCAGGATGAGGTAGCGGTACGCCGTCGGCACGTCCTGCTGCCCGCAGACGCCGTCGCGTGCCAGGCCCTCCGCGACCTCGCGCGCATTGGCCGGCCCCCAGCTTGCCTCGTAGACGAAGCCCGCGTTGATCGCCGCGGAGAGCGCCATGAACGAGGCGAGCCACGCCGTAGCGACCGCCGCGAACGCGTAGGCGAAGTAGCGCGCGATGACGAAGGAGAGCGGCATGCCCCCGCGACCTCGCGCCCCGGTCCTCAGAGCTGCCACTTGTACCCCATCCCCCAGACGGTCGCGATCGGATCAGCGCCGGCCTCGGAGAGTTTCCTCCGGGCGCGGCTGACCTGCATGGATATGGCCGCGTCGTCGGCGTCGCTCTCCCAGCCGAGCACCGCCTCGCGTATCTGCGCGCGGCTCATGACCTGCCCGGGGTGGCGGGCGAGGTGCTCGCAGATGGCGTACTCGGTGGGCGTGAGCGGCACGGCCTCTCCGCCCACGGCGAGGCCGCGCGCCCCGAGGTCGATCCGCACCTCCCCGAAGGAGAGGGCGTGCGAGCGCGGCCGGCGCTCACGGCGTAGATGGGCCGCGACCTTGGCGCGCAGCTCCGCGGCCCCGAAGGGCTTGCGGACGTAGTCGTCGGCGCCCAGGCCGTAGCCGGCCACGGCGTCCTCCTCGGCCACGCGCGCGGTCAGGAAGATGATGGGCCCATCGAAGTCCGGGCGGATCTGCCGCACGAGCTCGAAGCCGTCGAGCCCCGGCATCATGACGTCGCAGAGCACGAGGTCGAAGCGCGAGAGGTCCATCCCCGGGACCGCCGTCGGGTCCGCTGCTTTGACGACCTCATGGCCGTCGCGGCCGAGGACGCGCGCGAGCGCGTCGAGGATCGCCCGCTCATCATCCACTGCCAGTATCCTCGCCATGTTCGACCTCCTGAAACTTCCGTCGGAATTGTACTAGTGCCGCGCTCAGCGGTCCAGAGCCCTGCGCGCAGCCTCGGGTGCTCGGGCCGCGTCGCACGCGCGGTAGCGCACGCCCGAGCCGCCGCGCGCCTCGATCTCGAGCCAGCCCTCGCCGTCCGACTCTCGCCCGAAGAAGATGAGCTGGAGCTCTCGGACATTGCCCCTGTCGTCCGCCGCGTCCACCAAGTAGACGTAGTTTGCCCCCGCCCCGGTGGCGTCGGCATAGGAGCTCGCGTGGCTGCCGGGCTCGGGCGCGGGCGCCCACATGGCGATCTCAGGGTTGGGCAGCACGCGGTCGGCAATCGAGCGCAGCGCCGACCCCCAGCCGGCGTCGAGCAGGGCATTCCCGCCCAGGACGAGCGCTGCGGAGAGGAGGACGAGCATGGCGGCGAGCGGCTTCCTACGCATCTACCCTCCCGTCCTCGAAGCGGCAGAACCAGGCGAGAAGGACGGCGGCGGCTGCCAGGGCGAGCACGAGGCCTGCGAGCGCAGTCGTGAGGCTGTCTCTTATACACATCTG
>UQSK01000005.1 GCA_900543605.1 uncultured Collinsella sp. | reverse complement strand
GTCTCGTGGGCTCGGAGATGTGTATAAGAGACAGATATAGGCCGGAGTCTCGCTTGACTTCGCCCGCGGTCACCGGAATCTCAAGCTTCGAAATCTCATCCTCGCCGGTTTGCACGGCAACGATGACACCCATACCAAGGCACATATTACGCTTGGCTGCATTGTTTTTGGTAGCCTGAGCTGGATTAATCAAAATCTGCTGAGCTAGTTCGCGATTGCTAAGCTCCGGCACATCCTCGGGATTTCCGGTCTCGACAATCTCGCACTGCAGCACATCCGCGTAGTCAAAAATCCTCGGGGTCGCACCGCGCTGATGCACGGCCCACTTGCGGCGCGTGGCGTCCTGGTAGATAGCCGGCAAAAATGTAAACCGCGGCGGGTCCAAAATCGTATCCGTGATGGTAAACACATCGGGATCAAAGGCATCCTGCGGGTTTTTCTTCTTGAACAGCCCCATATCAGCCTCCCGTACTAGCATTAAACAACTCAAGCCGAATATAGCACCAATTTCAAGCCGCTGCCTTACCCTATCGGTGCGCGGCGTCTATGGCTCGCCCAGCGGAAGAGTTTACGGACGAGGGCCGGGGTGCCTGCTTTGTTTTGAGAAGTGGGCTTAGCGAACCTCTCAAATCTAGGCACCCCGGCCCCGCCGGCAAATAGCGGACGCTCCGCATGCAATCTATGCAAACAAACAAGTACGCTTAGCTACATTCGGTAAGTTCGAGCACGCTGCCCTTAACGATAAGTGCCGGCTCCAGGACGACCTCTTCGGCACGCCTACCGCCCCTACCGACAAGACGCTTGGACATGCAGCCAAAAGCATGCTCCGCAAGGACACCAGGATCCTGCTCAATCGCGGTCAGCGCCGGCTCAAAGAGAACGTCGGCCGCCGAGTTGTCATAGCTTACGACCGAAATATCGCACGGGATGCTCTTCCCCATCTCGTGCAGGCGCTTGAGCAGACCGAGGGCAATGTTATCCGAGCTTGCGAACACGGCGGTGGCATCAGTTGCGAGCACCGCCTCCGAGGCCTCGTAGGCACTCGGAATGTAGTACTCGCTCTCGAACTCCAAGCGTGCGTCGATAGGCAAGCCAACCTCGCGCAGTGCGCGCTCATAGCCGGCAAGTCGTTTGCGACCCGTATTGGAGCGGCGTGCGTTAACCAGACAGGCAATACGGCGGTGGCCCTGCTCAATCAGATAGCGGGTGGCCATGTAGCCACCCATCTCGTGGTCGAACATCACTTTGTCGCACTCGAGCCCCTCAATGGCACGGTCGACCATCACGGCAGGGATAGGCAGATGGCTGACTTCTTCGCGCAGGGCGCGGTCGTCGGAGAACTCGTCGCCTACGACCAGGAAGACGCCATCAACGCCGCGCGTCACCAGCTGGCGCAGCAGCTCCAGATCGTCATCGGCGCTTCCGCCCGAGCTGGTAATGAAGAGCGCATAGCCGTCCTCGCGGCAGCGCTTTTCCAGGCTACCGGCGAGCGAGGCAAAAAAGCGGCTCTCGATGTTAGGGACGATAAGGCCCAGGGTGCGCGACTCGCGCATGACCAGGCTGCGCGCGATCTGGTTGGGAACATAGTGGTTGCGCGCCGCGACCTCTTTGATGAGCTTGCGGTTTTCTTCCGAGATGCGACAGGGCCGATTATTGAGCACAAGCGAGACCGACGAGGGGGAAAGCCCCACCTCCTGGGCGATCTGCTTGAGGGTGACTTTGTTGGCCATCTCGCTCCTTCCGGGTTTACGCGCAATCTCTTGAAAGTATAGCGACTACCCCTCTACCTCGGTGATAAACACTTTACCAATCCGGTAGACGGCTGTTTTATCGCCGCCAGCGCACCAAATCCGTCCGGGTGGGGTATATTGCAATCGATTGATGACAACGACCACCAAAAGGCGGATATTCGTATGCACGAGAACGACTTTTTTAACGAGGACCTGCTGTGCGCGCTTGCTGGCGTTGCCGGCGAGGACAACGTACTGATGAGCGAGCCCATGCGCGAGCACACTACGTTTAAGATCGGCGGCCCGGCCGACGTCTTTGTCACGCCCGATACCGAGCAGGGCCTCGTCGCCACGCTCGATACCTGCTATCGCTGCGATCTGCCCCTCACCATCGTGGGCAACGGCTCCGACCTGCTCGTCGGCGACAAGGGCATCCGCGGCGTCGTCGTGGCGCTGGGCGAGGGACTCTCCGACATTACGGTCGACGGCACGCACGTCACGGCGGCAGCCGGCGCCTTGCTTTCCGATGTCTCCGCTGCGGCAGCCGAGGCCTGTCTCACCGGCATGGAGCCTATCTCGGGCATCCCCGGTTCGGTCGGCGGCGCCTGCTACATGAACGCCGGTGCCTACGGTGCCTGCATGGCCGATGTGCTGGAGTCCGTGCGCGTCTACAAACCCGCTCGCCGGCTCGACGACGGCACCCGCGGCAGCGGCAATATCATCGAGTTCGATGTCGACGAGCTCAACCTGGGTTATCGAAAGAGCCGCATCGCCGATGACGGCTTTATCGTGCTTTCGGCCACCTTCAATCTCGCCCCGGGCAACGCCGCGATGATCAAGGCCGACATGGACGACTACCGCCAGCGCCGCGAGGACAAGCAGCCACTCGACATGCCGAGTGCCGGCTCCACCTTCAAGCGCCCCGAGGGCTACTTTGCCGGCAAGCTCATCATGGATGCCGGCCTGCGAGGACACGCCGTTGGCGGCGCGCAGGTGAGCGAGAAGCACTGCGGCTTCATCGTCAACGCCGACCACGCCACCGCCGCCGATGTCGACGAACTCATCCGCCACATCCAGGCAACCGTCAAAGACCAATTCAACGTAGACCTAGAACCCGAAGTCCACCGAGTCGGAGAATTCCTTTAACAAAGAAGGCCCCGAAAGGGGCCTTCACCATATTTATTCAGATAACCCAGTCCGGTGTGTCGCGCTCAGGACCCGAGAGGGCCGGGACAGTCCGAGAGGCATAAGGTTGATCGCTAGTTCCGCACGAGCCGGAGAGCACTTAATGTGCTCTCCGTGCGAGCAGGACTGCCCGAGCAGGCAACCTTATGCCTCTCGGACTGTCCCGGACCAAGCCGCAGCTACGACAGCGCAATACCGCCGAGCCAGCCCCAACGCACGCCAGAGCCAGTACCATAAAAGCTAATGAACGAATCGAGCGACTTAGACGTAATGGCACCCTCGTTGCTCATAACGATGCCGCCGCCAACGTAGATACCCACATGACCGTAGATAAGGCCCGGAGCACCCGTGCCGCTGTGCGAGGAATCGGCCACGATCATGCCCACCTGCAGCGCCGAGCGGTCGGAGCTATAGCACCAGGCGTTAAACATGTCGCACGCATTGCCTCCAAAGTAGCCAACGCCGGCGTTACGGAAGACATTGGTAACCCACGCCGCGCACCAGTTCTGACCCGGCGAAGGCGTGGAGTAGCACGCGTTGACGACAGCCTGCTGCTTGCCCGAGCCGGCATTCTGCTGCGGAGTTCCGGGCGCGTACGATCCACCACCCGAGCTCGAACCACCCGAGTAGGAATTGTTCTTGTTCGCGGCAGCCGCGGCAGCGGCAGCCTTCCTAGCGGCCTCCTCAGCCTGGGCGGCAGCGAGGATCTCGGAATCGCGCTGAGCCATGAGCTCCTTGACGTCGTCGGAAAGACCGTTCAGCACGGTCTGGACTTCTTGCTGCTTGGCCTGCATGTCCTGCATCTGGGCAGTCTGCTGGTCCTTGAGCTTCTCTAAGTCGGCCTTCTGCGACTCGAGCTCGGTCTTTTGCGCATCGAGCTCTTCCTGGATGGTCTGAATGTCCTCGATGGCGTCGCGGTCGCTCTTGTTGATCTTCTCAACGTAATGCGCGTTGGCGACGAGTTCCTCAAACGAGCCAGAGGCCAGCAGCAGCGACAGGATGTTCGTGCCGCCGGACTTGTAGCTGGCGGCCACGCGATCGGAAAGGTCGTTGCGCTTCTTCTTGAGCTCGGCCTTCTTTTCATCGATCTGGGCCTGCGTGTCGTCAATCTTGCCCTGGACATTCTCGATGTCGTTGAGGGTCTGAGCGTTCTTGTTGGCCAGCGCCGCATACTCATTTGCGATGCTGTCGAGCTGGGCCTGAACCTCGTCGAGCTGGGCCTGGGCGGCATTCAGTTTATCGGTGGTTTCTTTGGAAGCCTCCGCCGCATGGGCGCGAGCGGGCAGGCCAAAAAGAACTGCCGCAGAAGCGGCGCCGAACAGGGCCTTGAGGGCAGTGCGGCGCGAGAGCTCCTGGGAAAGGATGGAATCGCTGTTTGGTGACATATGTACTCCGTTACATGCTTATTTATATGTCGCTCAACTCATACATATTAGCGTACATATGGCGCGTCCCAACGATTTCCACGAACGGCAGGAAACTACAAGGTCAGCGGCTCGTAAGCAAATGTCAAAGATCAGGTTATGCGTACGCAAGCTCTTCTATGAGTACGTTAGCACAATCCTCTGCTTTTCCTACAGCGCACGATTTGGGCGTCCCTGCCTGCGCTATACTCCCCTGAAGAAGTGTTCCTGATTCGATAGGAGACTACATGTCCAAAGCACTCGACCCCAAAGACACCTGCGTCCTCGTTACCGGTGGCGCCGGCTTTATCGGCTCGCACACCGTCGTTCAGCTGCTCGAGGGTGGCTACCAGGTCGTCATCGTCGATGATCTCTCCAACTCCAGCGCCGTCGCCGTCGACCGCGTCAAGACCATCGTGGGCGACGAGGCCGCCAAGAACCTCACCTTCTACGAGGCCAACGTGCTCGACCGCGATGCGATGAACAAGATCTTCGATACCCATCAGATCGACCGCGTCATCCACTTTGCCGGCTTTAAGGCCGTCGGCGAGTCGGTGAGCAAGCCCGTCGAGTACTACCACAACAACATCGAGAACACCCTGGTGCTCATCGACGTCATGCGCAACCATGGCTGCAAGTCCATCATCTTCTCGAGCTCCTCGACCGTCTACGGCGACCCGGACAACCCGCCCGTCACCGAGGAGGATCCTAAGAAGCCCGCGACCAACCCCTATGGTTGGACCAAGTGGATGATCGAGCAGATCCTTATGGACGTCCACACCGCCGACCCCGAGTGGGACGTCGTGCTGCTCCGTTACTTCAACCCCATCGGCGCTCATCCGTCGGGCCTGATCGGCGAGGACCCCAAGGGCATCCCCAACAACCTGGTGCCCTATGTCGCCCAGGTCGCCGTGGGCAAGCTCGAGGCCGTTCAGGTCTTTGGCAACGACTACCCCACCCCTGACGGCACCGGTGTGCGCGACTACATCCACGTGTGCGACCTGGCCTCGGGTCATGTTGCCGCCCTTAACTGGATGAACGGCAAGACCGGCGTCGAGATCTTTAACCTGGGCACCGGCACCGGCACCTCGGTACTCGAGGTCGTCGCTGCCTTCTCCAAGGCTTGTGGCAAGGAGCTGCCCTACGTGATCCGCGAGCGCCGCGCCGGCGACATCGCTGCCAACTGGTGCGATGCCTCCAAGGCCGAGCGCATGATGGGCTGGAAGGCCCAATACGACATCGCGGACATGTGCCGCGATAGCTGGAACTGGCAGAGCCACAACCCCAACGGCTTCGCCGACGCCGAGTAGCAAAACCTACATACCGCTCTTGCCCCGATCTCACGTTGTGAGGTCGGGGCTTTTTCATGGCATGTAACCATTCGCCGAAAATCGACCAACTTTTTTATCTTGCCTGTACATGTTTAAACAACATGTTTTACAATAGGCGTATCGAATCAGAACATCGGAGGCGGACTGCACACCCATCGGCAGGCCGACCCCACAACAAGAAGGTTGGTGAGCGCATTCATGGAGCGCGCAAGCGGCGTCCTCATGCCCGTCTCATCTCTGCCCGGACCATACGGAATCGGCGGCTTTGGTTGGAATGCCTACGACTTCGTCGATTTTCTCGCCTCGTGCAAACAACATTACTGGCAGATTCTGCCCCTTACGACGACCAGCTATGGCGATTCGCCCTATCAGTCGTTCTCGGCCCGCGCAGGCAACCCCAACTTTATCGACTTTGCCGAGCTTATCGAGGCAGGGTATCTGGAGCAGCACGATATCGATGGCGTGTATCTGGGATCCGACCCCAGCAATGTCGACTACGGTGCTATCTTTGGCGGCCGCCGTCAGATTCTCGACCGCGCCGCTGAGCGCTTTGCTGCCGACAAGCCGGCCGATTTCGATGACTTTATCCAGGCCAACGAGGACTGGCTCATCCCCTACTGTGAGTTCATGACCGTCAAAGAGGAGTGCGGTCTCAAGGCGTTTTGGGAGTGGCCCGCGGAGCTCCGCACCCGCGGCGAGGCTTCCGCCAAGGTCTGTGCCGACCATCCGGCGCGCATGCTCTACCACCAGATGACGCAGTACTTCTTCGATCGCCAGTGGAGCCGCCTCAAGGCCTATGCCAACGAGCGCGACATTCTCATCATCGGCGACCTGCCCATCTATGTCTCGCGTGACTCCGTCGAGATGTGGGCGACGCCTGAGCTCTTTAAGATCGACGCCGCCGGCAATCCGGTGAGCGTCGCCGGCACGCCGCCCGACCAGTTCTCGGCCACCGGCCAGTACTGGGGCAACCCCATCTACGACTGGGACGCCATGGAGTCCGACGGCTTCTCCTGGTGGGAGAGCCGCATTCGCGCCGCCATCGACATGTACGACGTCATCCGCCTGGATCACTTCCGCGGCTTCGAGGCCTATTGGGAGGTGCCGTTCTCCTCGCCCGATTCGTCCTACGGTTCGTGGACGCAGGGTCCCGGCCTCAAGTTCTTCAAGACGCTCGAGGAAAAGCTCGGCACGCTGCCCATCATCGCCGAGGACCTGGGCTTCCTCACCCCCGACGTCATCGACATGCGCGACAACTCGGGCTTCCCCGGCATGAAAATCCTGCAGTTTGCCTTTGAGGGCACCAACTCGTACTACCTGCCGCATAACTACATCGCCAACACCGTCGCCTATGTGGGCACCCACGACAACGAGACGGCGCG
Source organism: uncultured Collinsella sp. (assembly GCA_900543605.1). Lineage (GTDB taxonomy): Bacteria > Actinomycetota > Coriobacteriia > Coriobacteriales > Coriobacteriaceae > Collinsella. The sequence continues at coordinate 49,154 of UQSK01000005.1, read as the reverse complement.
CGGTTGGTTTGAGGGAACGGCCACCCCGCGTCAGCGCGAGCAGGCAGCCCTGTACACCCATCAGCAAGCCGGCGAACCCATGGCAGATGCACTCAATCGCACCATCGCCGCCAGCGTGAGCGACACGTGCATCTACACCATGCAGGACCTGCTCAACTTGGGCAACGAGGCGCGCATCAACACCCCTGCCACGCTGGGCGGCAACTGGACCTGGCGCATGCTCGACGGCGCCATCACCCGCGAGCTCGAGCACAAACTCACCGACTGGACCGAGACCTACTTCCGCATCCCGTCGGAAGCCGAAATCGAGCTTCCTCAATAGGAGCTACCGCGCCCGACCCCTCCCCACCGTGCGGACGCGCTTGCTTTTCCCGCGCGAGGCCACCCCAATCCCCTCGCGCGGGCTTCTTATGAATTGCAGACATGAAACAACCCATCACAGGAGAAAACATGCCCCAAATTAACCTCATGGAACTCGCCGAGCAGTCTTTTGGCACCTCGCTCGAGCAGCTCGACGACCGTCGCATTTACAAACTGCTGGTCAAACTCGTGCAGGAGCGCTCCGCCGCCCGCCCGCTCAACAACGGCAAGAAAAAGCTTTATTACATTTCCGCCGAATTTCTGATCGGCAAGCTGCTCATCAACAACATGATCGACCTCGGCATCTACGACGAGGTTAAGGACCAGCTCACCGCCGCAGGCCACGACCTCAACAAGATCGAGGAGTTCGAGGTCGAGCCGTCGCTCGGCAACGGCGGCCTGGGCCGCCTGGCCGCGTGCTTCCTGGATTCCATCGCCACGCTGGGCTTGACCGGCGATGGCGTGGGCCTCAACTATCACTACGGTCTGTTCCGTCAGCGCTTTGTCGACAACCAGCAGAAGGCCGTCCCCGACGAGTGGCTCGGTGAGCAGGACATCCTGGTCGACGATGACCGCTCCTACACCGTCGAGTTCGGCGATTTTGCCGTTACCTCCAAGCTCGTCAACATCGATGTGCCCGGTTACGGCCAGCCCAACAAGAACCGCCTGCGCCTGTTCGACCTGGCGAGCGTCGACGACGGCCTGGTCCCCGGCAGCTCCATCGACTTCGACAAGACCGAGATCGCCAAGAACCTCACCTTGTTCCTCTACCCCGACGATTCCGACGAGCAGGGCCGCCTGCTTCGCATCTACCAGGAATACTTCATGGTGAGCAACGCCGCCCAGCTCCTAATCGACGAGGCCATCGAGCGCGGCAGCAACCTGCACGATCTGGCCGACTACGCCGTGGTCCAAATTAACGACACACACCCCACCATGGTCATCCCCGAGCTCATTCGCTTGCTCACCACCGAACATGGCATCGAGTTTGATGAGGCCGTGACCATCGTACGCTCCATGGTCGCCTACACTAACCACACGATTCTTGCCGAGGCGCTCGAGAAGTGGCCGCTCGCCAGCCTGCAGAAGGTCTCCCCTGCCATCGCCGACATTATCGTCAAGCTCGATGAGATCGCGAAGGCCGAGCACGATGACCCGCGCGTCGCCATCATCGACGAACACGATACCGTCCACATGGCCCACATGGACATCCACTTTGGCTTCTCCATCAACGGCGTAGCCGCCCTCCACACCAAGATCCTGGAGGACACCGAGCTTCATCCGTTCTACGAGATCTATCCCGAGAAGTTCTCCAACAAGACCAACGGCATCACCTTCCGCCGCTGGATCCATGGGGCCAACCCCGCGCTCGCCAGCCTGCTCGACGATGTGATCGGCACCGACTGGCGCAGCACCGGCGATCTGAGCAAACTCGCCAAGTTCGCCGACGACAAGGACGTTCTTGAGCGCCTGGCCGCCACCAAGGTCGAGGCCAAGGCCATCATGCGCCAGTTTATGGCGCTCGAGCAGGGCGTGACCATTCCCTCCAACGCCATCATCGACGTCCAGGTCAAGCGCATCCACGAGTACAAGCGTCAGCAGATGCTCGCGCTCTACATCATCTGGAAGTACCTCGATATCAAGAACGGCAACAGACCTAAGCACCCCGTCACCATCATCTTTGGCGGCAAGGCGGCACCTGCCTACACTATCGCGCAGGACATCATCCATCTGATCTTGACGCTGTCGCAGTGGATTGCAAACGACCCCGACGTGGCTCCCTACCTGCAGGTTGTCATGATCGAGAACTACAACGTCACCGCCGCCGAGCGCGTGATCCCCGCCGCTGATATCTCCGAGCAGATCAGCCTGGCCTCCAAGGAAGCGAGCGGCACCTCCAACATGAAGTTCATGCTCAACGGCGCCCTAACCCTGTGCACGCTCGACGGTGCCAACGTGGAGATTGCCGAGCTCGTGGGCGACGAGAACATCTATACCTTTGGTGCCTCGTCCAAACAGGTCGAGCAGCTCTATGCCGACGGCACCTATGACGCCAGCGCACTCTACCGCAAGCCCGGCATTAAACTGCTGGTGGACTTCATCACCAACCCCGCCTTTATGGCGACCGGCAACGCCGAGCGCCTGCAGCGCCTGCACGATGACATTAAGGGCAAGGACTGGTTTATGGCCCTGCTCGACATTGAGGAGTACATCCAGACCAAGGAGCGCGTGCTGGCCGACTATGAGGATCAGGACGCCTGGATGCGCAAGGCGCTGATCAACATCGCCAATGCCGGCACCTTCTCATCCGACCGCACGATTTCCCAGTACAACGACGAGATTTGGCACCTGAGCTAATTTCGTTTCCTCTACCCATCCTCTTGAAAACGGAGTTGTGGTAACACGGCTCCGTTTTTTGTGCCCGCACGTTACCCTGTGACCCGACTCGACCAAACAATCTCGATCTATAACAGCTACTCGGTAAAAACGGCCCCAGCTGTTACAGATTGAGACATACCGGCCCCTCCCCTTGGGTTTATCTCAATCTGTAACATCTAGCAGCTGAAATTCACCTTTGGTGTTACAGATTTAGATGAAATGGCTAGCTCAGGGAACCGTCTCGATCTGTAACATCTAACGTCCGAAATCGGCCCTACCCGTTACAGATCGAGACAAACGACCGGCCAGACAACCCCAACACAAAGAAAGGCTCCCCTCTCGCCCAGCGGACGGGAGGGGAGCCTTATATGTGACCGCGGCAAAAGGATGGCAATACCGCAGTCGCCCAAAGGGAGGGTCCGGATGCACCGGGCCTAGATAAGGTTCTTGCCAGACACCTTATCGAAGAGATGGGTCGCGTTCTTCTCGAACTTGAACCAGATGGGGTCGCCCGCCTTGAGCGCACCCTTGGCCTCAAGGTCAACAACGGGAATGATCAAGACGAACTGGCCATCGGGAGCGGTCACGTGGACATGCTCGGTCGAACCCATGAGCTCGGTCACCTCGACGGTACCCTGGAGCGCGCCCTCCTCGTCCTCGTCGGCAAGCAGAATCTGCTCGGGGCGCACGCCGGCCGTGATCTCCTTCACGTCGCCGCCGTCCCAGTTGAGAGCAAGCTGAGCGCAGGTCTCGGGGGCGAGCGCCACGTTCATATCCTCGGTCTTGACGGTGAAGCCGTTGCCCGAGCGCACCAGCTGGGCATCGAAGAAGTTCATCTGCGGCACACCGATAAAGCCGGCGACGAAGATGTTCGCGGGATGGTTGAAGACCTCCTGCGGGGTGGCAATCTGCTGTACGACGCCGTCCTTCATGACCACGATGCGATCGCCGAGGGTCATGGCCTCGGTCTGGTCGTGGGTGACGTAGATGAACGTGCCCTTGATCTCGTGGCGTAGCTTGATGAGCTCGGCACGCATCTGGTTACGCAGCTTGGCGTCCAGGTTGGACAGCGGCTCGTCCATCAGGAAGACCTTAGGATCACGCACGATGGCGCGGCCGATGGCGACACGCTGGCGCTGGCCGCCCGAAAGCGCCTTGGGCTTACGGTCGAGGTATTCGGTAATGCCCAGGATCTCGGCAGCAGAGCGAACCTTACGGTCGATCTCGTCCTTGGGGACCTTCTTGAGCTCAAGCGTAAACGCCATGTTCTCGTACACCGTCATATTGGGGTACAGAGCATAGCTCTGGAACACCATGGCAATGTCGCGGTCCTTGGGCGCCACGTCGTTGACGCGCTTGCCGTCGATGAGCACGTCGCCCGAAGTGATGTCCTCCAGGCCAGCGACCATGCGCATCGTCGTGGACTTGCCGCAGCCAGACGGGCCAACGAGAACGACAAACTCCTGGTCATGCACGGTGAGATTAAAGTCCTCCACCGCGAGCACGCCGTCCTCGGTAACCTTGAGGTTGTGCTTCTTCTCCTCGGTCTTCTTCTTTTTGCCAAAGAAGCCCTTCTTTTTGGACTCGTTGTTGGGATACACCTTCTGAACATGTTTGAGAACGATCTCGGCCATGTCTTTACCTTTCGATATGCGGCGCCGCGCTGAGGGGCGCCGCAGAAACTTGCAAAACAGTTACGGCATCAGCCCTTGACGGCACCCGCCACCACGCCGTCGATGATGTACTTCTGGCAGAGGATGTACATGATGACGATGGGGATAACGACCATCATGATGCAGGCCATCATGGGACCGAGCTCGACGTGGCCGTAGCCGCCGCGGAAGTACTGGATCAAGATAGGAATGGTCCTGTACTTAGTGGAGTCAAGGGTAAGGTAGGGCAGCAGATAGTCGTTCCAGACCCACATGGTCTCGAGAATGCCGACCGAAAGATAGGTGGGCTTCATGATGGGAAGGACGATCTTAAAGAACACCTGAACCGGGTTGCAGCCGTCGATCATGGCCGCCTCTTCGATCTCGAGCGGAATGTTCTTTACAAAGCCGGCGAACATAAAGACCGCCAGGCCCGCGCCAAAGCCAAGATAGATAAAGCAGATGTTGAACGGCGTGTTGAAGCCGATGCGGTCCGCCAAATTGGACAGCGTGAACATGAGCATCTGGAAGGGCACGACCATCGAGAAGACGAACAGGTAATAGAAGAAGTTCGAAATCTTGTTGTTGACACGAACCACATACCAAGCGCACATGGAGCAGCACACCAAAATCAGCACGACCGACGTGACCGTGATGATGAGCGAGTACATAAATGCCGAGGCAAAGCCCTGCTCGTTAAGAGCGTGCAAGTAGTTTACAAGGCCGTTGAACGTCTCGGGTGTGAGCAGATCGAACGCTGTGGTGGTGCTGATTGCGGTCGCTTTCTTAAAGGAATTGAGCGCGATCATGAACACGGGGTAGATCCACGCGAGCGACAGAATCGTAAAGAAGATTGAGAGCGCGCGGTTGATAACCTTATCGCGTTTCATTACTGCTGCACCTCCTTGGACCTCGTGGCCTTAAGCTGAATCATGGAGATGGCTACGACCAGGATGCAGAAGATGACTGCCTTGGCCTGGCCAATGCCCTGCCATGCGATACCGGCACGCGAATAGAACGTGTTGTAGATGTTCAGGGCGAGCATCTCGGTGGAGTGCGCGGGGGCGCCGCCGGTAAGGGCGAGGTTCTGGTCGAACAGCTTAAAGCCGTTGGTGATGGACAGGAACAGGCAGATGGTGATGGTCGGCATCAGGTTAGGGATCTTAACCTTCCAAAACGTCTGCCATGCCGTGGCACCGTCGACCTTGGCGGCCTCGATGTAGTCGGACGGAATGGACTGCAGACCAGCGATGTAGATGATCATCATGTAGCCGACCTGCTGCCACAGGGTCAGGATGATAAGGCCCCAGAAGCCAGCAGCAGAGTTAAGGGCGATGAGCTGGGCGCCCACGTTGGAGAGCAGGCAGTTGATCAGAATCTGCCAGATGTAGCCCAGCACGATGCCGCCGATAAGGTTAGGCATAAAGAAAATCGTACGGAAGATGTTGGTGCCCTTGAGCGCTTTGCGGGTGAGCGCCTGCGCAATGGCGAGGGCGATCACGTTGATGAGCACCGTCGACAGGAAGGCAAACGCCACGGTAAAGAAGAACGACGTGGCAAACTGCGGATCGGACAGTGCGCGCACGTAGTTCTCGATACCGACAAAGTGCGTGTTGTTGATGGTAATAAACTGGCAGAACGAGAGATAGAAACCCTGGATAAAGGGGATCACGAACCCGATCATAAACGCCAGACACGTGGGCAGCATAAAGAGCGGCCACCAGCGCTTGAGTGCTTTGCCCATAGAAGGGTCCTTTCAATATGCAGGGGGCGGGCAAACCAACGTCTGCCCGCCCCCTGTCGCTAATCAGATAGCTTGGGCAGCAACTGCTTACTCGGAAGCAGCCTTCTCGGTCTTCCAGCCATCGACGAAGGCGTTCTTGACGCCGTCCCACTTGCTGTTGTCGGCAGCATAGGCGATCAGAGCCTGCTTGAGGTTCTTCTTCCACTCCTCAGAGGGGATGTAGACGAAGTCCCAAGCGACGGTCTTCTTGCCGTCCTTAGCCATGGCAACGGCCTGCTGCGAGAAGACGTTGGTAGTCTCCTTGGCGCTCTTGAACGGAGCGGTCAGACCCATCTTGTCGGCGATGATGCTGGTCGGGGTGTCAGCGGTGACGCACCAGTACATGAAGTCCTCGGTGGCCTTCTGGGCATCCTCGGAAGCCTGGGAGCTGACGCACCAGTAGTTCTCGCCGCCGGAGCACAGGCCCTGGTTCTCCTCGCCGTCGACACCGATGTAGATGGGCATCATGCCAATCTGATCGTCGGTCATGCCGGCCTTGGTGAGGTCAGCGTAAGCCCAGGAGCCGTTCTGATAGAAGACGGCTTTGCCGGTTGCGAACTCGTTGGTGGCGTCGTCGCCGGTCTTGGAGGCAAGCTGCGAAGGATCGCAGGTGGAGTCGGTGATGTACAGGTCGAAAATCTGCTTGAAGTTGTCGAGATACTCGCCCTTGATCTCGTCGTCCTCCTGGTTGTGCTCCTTCTCGAACTCGTAGTAGAGCGGGAGGTTGGCGAGGTGGGTGGTGTAGCGCCAGCTGGAGGAGTCATCCATGCCAGCAGAAGTGAAGGCACCCTCAATGCCAAGCTCGTCCTTGCGGGCCTGGATGTCGTCGGCACAAGCCTTCAGCTTGTCGAAGGAGTTGATGTCCTCGGCCTTGTAGCCAGCCTTCTCGAGCAGCTGCTTGTTGTAGATGATGCCGTAGCTCTCCTGGACCCAGTCGATACCCAGATCCTTGCCGTCGGACTGCAGAGCCAGGGAGTCGTCGATGAGCTCACCGCGGAGCTTGGTATCGGACAGATCGGCGCAGTAGTCCTTCCAGTTCTTAAGACCGGTGGGGCCGTTGACCTGGAACAGGGTCGGAGCGGAGCTCTTGGACATCTCGGACTTGAGCTTCTCCTCGTAGGTGTTGGAGGCGGCGGTCACGATCTTGACCTCGACGCCCTTCTCCTTCTTGTACGCCTTGGCGATCTCCTTCCACTCCTTGTCGACCTCGGGCTTGAATTGGAGGAAGTAGACCTCGGCAGCGTCACCAGAAGCAGAGGAGCCGGAGCCGGCGGAGCCACCGCAGCCCACGAGGCCCAGACCAAGAACCGCAGCCGCGGAACCAGCAAAGCCCAGGAACTGCCTTCTGCTCATTTCGTTCTTCATTACAATCCACCCTTTCACACCGTGGCGGCACCCTTTGCCGCCGCCTTCGGAGATTGGCTCGGGGACTTTGCCCCTTTTGCTGATTTGTACGATACGCTATTTGGCTACTTGTTTGAACAAGTATTACTAGAGCGGTAGAAAAACTTCGGTGAACGGTAATTTCAACTTGATACTTGACAAGTTTTGTATAAACAATTATTTGTTATCGAATGCAGATAAAACGCCCGGTCAAGCCGATGCATCGTCGGTTTGACCGGGCGTTTTCGCTTTGAGGGCATGAGTCTCGTCAGGCTGCGAGCTAGCCGGCTATCGCTTGGAGTTGACGCGGTAGTGGAAGATCTCGGGATGCGTGCGGGCATGCGTGACCTCAAACAGGATGCCGTCCGAGGTGTACGACTGGCTCTCCATGACGGCGACACAGTTGTATTTACCAAGGTCAAGATAGCTGCAGTCCTCATCGTTGGCGAGCTCGACACTCACCGTACGACGGCTCGCCATCACCTTGACGCCGCGTTTGTGCTCCAGATAGTCGTAAATTGACTTTGCGGCGATCTCAGGCGTCAGACCCTTGGCGATCGACTCCAAAAAGTAACCATGGTCTACTTGGCGCGCATTGCCGTTAAGGCTTCGGACACGCACCACGCGAATCAACTCCTCGCCCATCTTAAAGCCCAGGCGACGAGAGAGTTGCTCAGTGCAAATCAAATGTTCAAAAGACTTGACCTCGGTCGATGCGACGACATTGTTGCGTTTTGCGAACTCGCCAAACGACTCAACCTCTTCGAGTGCGCCCAACATGTCGGTTTCGCCCTTAAGCCAAATAACGCGCACGCCCTTGCCGTGTATGGGCTGCACAAACATCCCGTCGGCCAGCATACCCAAGGCGCGACGGACGGTATTGCGCGTGCAGCCAAATTCCGCGGTCAGCTCGGCTTCGGTTGGCAGCATCTCCTGAAACGCATAGGTCCCGTTAATGATGCGCGAACGGATCTCGCGGTAGATTCCTTCGTATATCGCTTTTGGCATTGTTTCACCTCTACATTATTTATTTTCGGCTAGGCACGATAGCATTTCTTAAAGTTGTTTAAACCGAATATCGGTAAAGCGACAGGATTTAACCGTTGACGGTTTCTGTCGTGCCCAAATCGGTTTCGCTCAAAACTGCCGATACGACAATCGTCTGGTCCTCTACAATGAATCCATTGTTTAAACGTTTCCCCACGCGCAACGCGCCTCGATATTCGGAAGGCAGAACATGCTGCAAAAAATCCAACGCTTTGGCGGGGCCATGTTCGCTCCCGCCATGCTGTTTTCTATATCGGGCCTCATGGTCGGCGTCTCCGCTCTCGCAACGACTGCGGACATCGTCGGCGATCTCGCCGTATACGGAACCCCTTGGTACGTTTTTTGGGCTATCATCCAGCGCGGCTCATGGACGGTCTTTAAACGCCTCCCGCTCCTTTTTGCCGTAGCGCTGCCTATCGGTCTTGCCCAAAAGCAACCGGCACGCTGCTGCCTCGAGGCACTCGTGGCCTATTTTGCCTATTGTTTCTTTTTGAGCGAGATCATTAAGCTGAGCGGAGACAACCTTGGACTTAAGTACCCGTCATCTTTGACCCCCGCCAACGGTATCACCGTCATCGACGGCATCAAGACGCTCGACACCGGCATTATCGGCCCGCTGGCGGTATCGGCAACCGTCGTCGCCATCCATGACCGCTTCTACGATGCCAAGGTTCCCGATTGGCTCGGCACCTTCTCGGGCTCCTCGCTGGTCTACCTCATCAGCTTTTTTGCCGTGTTTGCCCTTGCCGCTATCTCGGCCGCCATCGTGCCCTTCGTATACGCTGTGACCGAAACGCTGCGCCACGCACTTGCGGGCGTCGGCCCCTTCGGCGTGGGTATCTTTGTGTTTTTGGAGCGAGCACTCGAGCCCATGGGGCTGCACCACCTGCTCTACATGCCGATCTACTACGACAACCTGGTCATTAACGACGGCATCTACGCCACGTGGAGCAGCTTGCTCCCCATCCTCTCCCATAGCACGCGCCCCCTTAATGAGCTTGCGCCGTGGGCCGGTTTTACCGCCACTGGCTGGGTCAAGCTCTTTGGCCTTCCTGCCATCGCAGCCGCGTTCTACTCCACCGCAAAACCCGAGCGCCGCGCCGGCCTCAGGGTCATCCTTGTTCCCGCCATCATCGCCTCGGTGGTTTGCGGCGTTACCGAGCCACTCGAGTTTCTCTTTATGTTCACCCACCCCGGGCTCTTTTTTCTCTACGCCGTCTTATCGTCTTGCCTTGCCACAACCATGAATCTCTTTGGCATCGTCGGCATCTTCTCGGGCGGCCTCATGGAGATGGCAGCCTTCAACTTTATTCCGCTCATGCGCATGCATGCCGGTGCCTATCTTTTGGCGCTCGGTATCGGCCTTGCCTTTAGCCTCATCTTTTTTGTGAGTTTTCGAGCACTCATCTTGATCTATGACCTTAAGACGCCGGGCCGCGAGGATCATGTCGCCAATCGCGCGGCAATCGATCATTTAACGGGAAGCGGCTTTGCCAAAGAGCAATCTCCCAATGACGAGGTCAATAGTCAATCCGATCAAGATCACGTCCTCGCTGAGCGGGTAATTCAGCTTTTAGGTGGCGTTGGCAATATTGCGGGCGCAACCAACTGCGCCACGCGCCTGCGCGTCGAGGTCGCAGACCCTTCCATCGTTGCAGATAACGCGTCGTTTGTCGCGGCGGGCGCCAAAGGCCTCATCATTACGGGCAAGACCGCCCAGGTGGTCATCGGCATCTCCGTTCCCCGCGTTAAAGAGCATTTTGACCAGATCATGGGCCTCGAGCCGGGATTTGTGCCCACCGCCTCGGCCTCCCCTGTCGCCAGCCCAACCCACAAGCACGGCGATATCTGCTTCTTCGACATCGACGGTACGCTCGCCTGGCAAGATCCCAAACTCGCCCAAGAGCTCCCCGAGGATGAGCGAGACCTGTCCCCCTATCCCAACGAGGCGGTCTCGCAGGCCATCCGCGATTTCGTTGCAAATGGCAACATGGCCTTTATCTGCACAGGGCGCACACTGAGCTGCATCCATCCAAAGCTGCTCGAGCTGCCCTGGGCCGGCATCGTCTGCCTCGCGGGTGGCTATGTCGAACTTGAGGGACACGTGATTCGCGATTTAGCGATGACGCCCGGCATGCTGCAGCGCCTTGCCCCCTATCTTGAGCAGTCGGGCGAGGTCATCCGCTTTGAGGGCCTCAACGGCGTCGTGCGCATGAGTGCCGATGCCCCCGATGCCCCCGGATACGCGCGCACCTTGGGCGACGCAGTCACGCAGCTGCAACATTACAGTGCCTACAAGATCTTGATGTCTACATCGCTCGCCAACCACATCGCTCAAGATAAGGCACTTGAGCCGCTGCTGTGCTTTAACGAGCTCGAACTCGAGGTAACCGAAATCTCGCCCCGCGAATGCACGAAGCGCGGGGGCATCCAGTCTGTACTCGACGCCCTCGATCCCCACCACGGAACCGTATACGGCATCGGCGACGCCAGCAATGACGTCTCGCTGATGAACGCCGTCGATGTCGGTATCGCCATGGGCAATGCGCCGGACTATCTCAAAAAGCGCGCCGACTACATCACCGACTCGGTCGACAAAGATGGCGTCGTCAAGGCGCTCGAGCACTTTAGGCTTATATAAGCAGCCGGCACGCGCACGCGTCCCGTTTCCCCAAATCGCCAAAACAGACGCGCCGGCAACTCCAATGTGGCAATATGGTATCTGCACACCGCAACGATGCAACCTAAGAAAGAATGCGAGAACCCGTGTCCAGTCCGTTTACCAGCTTTTTAGCCCAGCACTTTGACCAGATCAACGACTATCTGGCCACGTTCTTTGACGGACAGGCGACCTCTGCCGATATCGAGCGCTACCTGTATACCCCGCTCTCGACATTTACGGCCAATGCCGGCAAGCGCCACCGCCCGCTCATCTGCATGCTCGCCGCCACCGCGGTAGGTGGCAGCTTTGAGAGCGCCCGCAGCGCGGCGGCAGCTATCGAGCACTTTCAGTCGGGAGCGCTTATCCATGACGACATAGCCGACAACGGACAGCTTCGTCGAGGCAAGCCCTGCATGCACCTTACCGAGGGCACGGGTCTTGCCATCAACTGCGGCGATCTGGCGCTCACCATGGTCACCAAGACGGTTCTCGACGACCCCACGCTCGAGGCAGGCGTGAAGCTGCGCGTGCTCCACGAGCTTACCGAGATGATCGTCCGCACCATCGAGGGTCAAGCACTCGACCTGGGTTGGGTCCGTGACGGGCGCTTTGATATCTCGGTTGATGACTACCTGGACATGGCGACGCACAAGACCGCGTTTTACAGCGGAGCCACGCCGCTTGCCGCCGGAGCCATTATCGGCGGCGGCAGCGATGAGCAAATCGAAGCGCTGCGCGCCTTTGGCCTGCACACGGGCCTCGCCTTTCAGATTCAGGACGACCTGCTCAACCTTGTCGGCACTAAGGAAGCCGCCAACAAGGACTTCCGCACCGATATCACCGAGGGCAAGCGCACGCTTGTCGCCGTACACGCCCTCTCTGATGAGCGCCACCACGACGAGGTCGAGGCGATTCTTTCCTCGGGCACCGATGATCCCGCGCAGCTCGCACGCGCCGTGGAGATCTTCCAGGAGACCGGCTCTATCGATTACGCCCACACTTACGCGCTCGACCTGACCGCTAAGGCCAAAGCGGCCATCGAGAACGTTGAGCTTGATCCGCACGCACGCGAGCTGTTCCTCTCCATGGCAGATTTCTTTGTGGAGCGCCTTAACTAACGGGGGTTATAAAACCTGTCAGCAGCGTATTTAGGCACAACTTGCTACACTGTTGAGTGCATGTTTATGCATCCCTTTGCGTTGTCTATCCGACAGACGCTCAAATAGTACGAATGGTACGCCGAAAGGGGTTCGTTCATGGAACCTATTACAACGGGCATGCAAGGAGCAGCCGTCGAGGACGTGCAGTCTCGTCTCCTGCAGCTCGGCTACACGATTGATGCCGCCGAAGTCACCGACAAGTACTTTGGAGCCACCACTGAGCAGGCCGTCAGCACCTTCAGGCTCGACAGCGGCCTTGCTGCCGGTCATGCCGTCGATATCCCCTGTTGGAGCGCCCTTGTAGACGCTTCGTATAAGCTGGGCGACCGCACCCTCTATCTGCGCATGCCCAATTTCCATGGCGCCGATGTGCAGGCCCTGCAGCGCGCTCTCAACGTTTTGGGCTTTGCCTGTGGCGAAGACGACGGCTACTTTGGTCCGCATACCGAGGCCGCACTGCAGCAGTTCCAGGAAAATGTCGGCCTGCTTGCCGACGGCATGGCCTTCCAGGACACCTACGCCTACATCAACCGCCTGCACCATGTGTGGGAGGGCAAGCCCTCGGCCACCGAAGCCGAGTCCCGCATCGGTTTTGCTCGCGCCGCCAACGTGCTCGAGCGTTTCCAGATTGCCGTTATCGGCGAGGACCCCATCGCACGCAGCGTTGCATCGCGCATGTGGAATATCGCCACGGCAACGACCGACAACAGCGGCATGATGCTCTGCGACTCCGAGGTCCCAACCGACGTTGACCTGGTGCTCGAGATCGCAAGCGACGAGCTGCCCGCCGACGCCGCACCGCGCGCCACGATTGCCCTCGCCGAGTGCCACAACCTGGCCCAGCGCATCCGCACTGCCAATGTTGCCGCGCAGCAGAAGCCGGCACGCATTCGCATCGAGCTCACGGGCATGACGCGCTACAACGGCACCTTCACGGCCAGCGACGCGCAGACACTCGCCGTACGCCTGCTCGATGGCGTTTGCGATGCCCTCGCAGATTAGGTAAACTAAACGAGTTGCTTTTGGGCAACACCACACATTGGGACGTAGTTCAACGGTAGAACTCCGGTTTTTGGTGCCGGCTGTTGGGGGTTCGAATCCCTCCGTCCCAGCCATTAAAACTGAGCGCCCTGAGCCCATAACGGCCCAGGGCGCTTTTATGTGGGCAAGCGTCGGGATTCGAACCCGCAAGGGTGCGGAGCTGAGAAAACGCGAAGGCGCCCCAGGCCCATTAGGACCAAGAGCGCCTTACATCTAGAAAATATCAGCCCAGTTCCGAAAAGCGAGCCACCATCTACAAAGTGCCGCGGGGCCCCGACGGGCGGGGACACCGAATTAGGTTTATCGCGAGTTCCGCACGAACAGGAGGCCACTTAATGTGGCCTCCGTCGTGAGCAGGACTGTAGAGCAGGAAACTTAACCCCCACACCCCTCACGCGGCGGGCAAACTCGCCTTGTGCTCTATCACGCTAAAGTGTATGATTCTGAACGTTACATGACTCACTTTACCTAACTAAAGTGCCATCAAGGGGGAATACCATGAATACCGATATGTCTCGTCGTCAGTTTGTTGGTCTAGCCGGCTCGCTTGCCACGGTGCTTGGCCTTGGTCTTGTCGGTTGCGGCGGTGGTGCCGGCAAGGGCTCCGCTGCTGGCTCTGCCGCGGCCAAGGATGTGAAGGGCGCTGCGGAGTCCAAGAAGCTCGTGGTGGGCTTTGATAAGTCCTATCCTCCGTACGGCTTTGTGGGCGACGATGGCGAGTACACCGGCTTTGATCTCGATCTTGCCAAGGCTGTTGCCGATAAGCAGGGCTGGGAGGTCAAATACGAGGCCATCGATTGGGATGCCAAGGACACGCTGCTCAACTCCGGCGCCATCAACTGCATCTGGAACGGCTTTACCATGGAGGGTCGCGAGGACGACTACACGTTCTCCGAGCCGTACATGCTCAACGAGCAGGTGCTGGTGGTAAAGAAGGATGCGGGCATCAAGAGCTGGGACGATCTTGCCGGCAAGACCGTGATTACCCAGACCGATTCCGCTGCGCAGGATGTGCTCGAGGGTGACCAGAAGGATCTGGCGGCGACGTTTGCCACGCTCGACACGATCGGCGAGTACAACACGGCCTTTATGCAGCTCGAGAGCGGCGCGGTCGATGCCGTGGCTTGCGACCTTTCGATTGCCCAGTATCAGCTTGCCGCCAAGCCCGATGCTTATACGCAGCTTGATGAGCCGCTGTCCAGCGAGCACTACGCCGTCGGCTTTAAGAAGGGGGACACCAAGTCGGCCGACGCCGTGACCGAGTCGCTCAAGGCACTCTATGAGGACGGCACGGTCAAGGACCTGTGCGACAAGTACGCGAGCTACGGCCTGTCCTTCGACAACTGGGTTCTCAAATAGCCACAGCACCCAACCTTGCGGCTCCAACCCTCCTCGCGTACCAAAGTACGCTTCGTCGGGCTTGTCGCTCGCAATCTTGGGCACTGTGCCTATTTGAGAATAAGATCAGCCGTTCTGTTGCTGCGAAGGAGAAGGTAGGTTGTCTATTCAGGTCATGATGCAGATGCTTGGCCAGGGATTCTTGGTCAGTTTGCAGTTGTTTGTGCTGACACTGCTGGGGTCGATTCCGCTGGGAATCCCCGTGGCGTTTATGCGCATGAGCAAAATCGCGCCGCTTCGCTGGATTGCGCGCATCTATATCTCGGTCATGCGTGGCACGCCGCTCATGCTGCAGATGTTTGCCATCTACTTTGCCCCGTACTACGTGTTTGGCATTTCGCTCACGCCCGATTCCAAGTGGACGGCGTGCGTCGTAGCGTTCATCATCAACTACGCCGGTTACTTTGCCGAGATCTATCGCTCGGGCTTGCAGTCCATTCCGCGCGGTCAATACGAGGCAGCCGAGGTACTGGGCTATTCGCGCATGCAGACGTTTCTGTATATCGTGATGCCGCAGGTTGCCAAGCGCATTTTGCCGGCGATGGGCAACGAGATCATCACGCTGGTCAAGGATACGTCGCTGGCGTTTGCCATCGGCGTGGGCGAGATGTTCTCGACGGCCAAGGCGCTGGTCGCCTCGCAGGTGAGCATGGTGCCGTTTGCGATCGCGGCGCTGATTTACTGGGTCTTTAACTTTGTGGTCGAGATGCTGCTGGGCGCCGCCGAAAAGAAGCTGGACTATTATCATGACTAGATCGTTCCGCCGTTCTAACGAACGGCGGACTGCTCGACGCTGCGCGTGTGCCTGACGGCCAATCTGCTCCTCAAACCGTCGCTTGCGTACAGAAGTACGCGGCGCTCCTCTTTCGGAGCACATTGTCTCGCCAGTCACACGCTCGCTGTCTTTTTAAACACATGGAGGTTCCCGTGTCCGGAACGGTAATGAATATAGCGAACGCGCGCAAGGCGTTTGGCGGCAATGAGGTGCTCAAGGATATCTCGCTTGAGGTGAAGCGTGGCGAGGTCGTGGCGATTATCGGGCCTTCGGGTGGCGGCAAGTCCACGCTGCTGCGGTGTGCCACGCTGCTCGAGACACTCGACGGAGGCTCGCTCTCGTTTGGTGACCTTGCCGTTGCGACGGATGCGGGTTCGGGCGCAGTCTATGCGAAGGGCGATGTGCCCAAGCGGGCACGCTCGCGATTCGGCCTGGTGTTCCAAAATTACAACCTGTTCCCGCACTATACCGTGATGAAAAACATCATCGACGCGCCGATCCGCGTGCTTAAGCGCCCGCGCGAGCAGGCGGAAGCTCGTGCGGGCGAGTTGATCGCGCAGATGGGGCTTACGGGCAACGAGAACAAGGTGCCATGTGAGCTTTCGGGTGGCCAGCAACAGCGTGTGAGTATCGCCCGCGCCTTGGCGCTCGATCCGGAGATCCTGTTCTTTGACGAGCCGACCTCGGCACTCGATCCCGAGCTGACGGCCGAGGTGCTGCGTGTCATTAAAGACCTTGCCGCGCAGAATATGACGATGGTGATTGTGACCCACGCAATGCAGTTTGCGCGCGATGTTGCCGACCGCGTGGTCTTTATGGATGGCGGCCGCATTGTCGAGGAGGGCCCTGCCGAGCAGGTCATCGACCATCCGCGTGAGCAGCGCACCCGTGAGTTCTTGAGCCGTATCGAGGGATAGGCTCAGGTATTTACTCAACTATTAATTGAGGCGAAGCCGCCGCAGGTCTTACGGTCTGTGGCGGCTTTTTGTTTGCATCGACGGGGTTCAATAATCGCCTCACAAGCTTGTCTCTTCCTCTCGCCGCCTGTATTCATACGTGCGCCGAAAGGTATGCATGGACAGCCGCCCGTGAGGGTAGGGTGGTGGCATAGGACATTTGGAGGGTGAGTCGGCTCGGCTGCCGACCATGCTGCTCCCGGGATGGCACCGACCGCGAACTCTCCCCGTTGGCGTCGCGCATTGCGCGCGGCCCTGCAAGGAGGTCATCATGGGTGCTCCCAAGACCGGTAACGTAAGGAACGTGGTGCTCGTAGGCCAAGGCGGGGTGGGCAAGACTTCACTCGCCGAGGCCATGCTCCACCTTTCCGGCAAGACCGCCCGCCTGGGCGGCCACGACGGCACCAAGCCCACGCTCGACTATGACCCCGAAGAGGTCAAGCGTGCATTTTCCATCTCGACGACCATCGCGCCGATCGACTGGAAGGGCGCGCGCATCAATGTGCTCGATGCCCCGTGCTACCCCGATTTTATCGGCGACGCCTTTGCCGCGATGAGCGTCTGCGAGACGGCTCTGTTTGTGGTCGACGCCGAGGCCGGCCCGCAGCCTACGACGGTTAAGCTCTGGTATGCCGCCGAGGACCTGCGCCTGGCGCGTGCGGTGTTCGTAAACCGCCTGTCGCGCTCCGAGGCCAGCTTTGCGACCACGATGGACCTGCTGCAAGAGCGCTTTGGCACGCGCCTGGGCGCCGTGACCCTTCCCTGGGGCGAGGGCGAGGACTTTGACGGCATCATCGACCTGGTGCGCATGAAGGCGCGCCATTGCAACGGCACCGAAGCCGTTGAGTCGGAGATTCCCGAGGAGTATCGTGCCCAGGCCGAGGAAGCCCATGACCATCTGTGCGAGCTGGTGGCCGAGGCTGACGATGAACTGATGATGAAGTACTTGGAAGGCGAGGAGACGCTGACGCAGGAGGAGCTTGAAGGCCTGCTGTCGAAGGCGATCGCCGAGCGCATCTTTGTGCCGGTCTTTGCGGGCGATTGCATTAAGGAGCAGGGCGTCAACTCGCTGATGGACGACATTGCCACGTACTTCCCGACGCCGACTGACTACGGCGAGATGCCGCTCATCGACGGCGACTCGCTCAAGATCTCGAGTGACGATGACCGTCCGGTGGCATTTGTGTTTAAGACACTGGCCGACCCGCAGCAGGGCCGCATCAGCTTTATCAAGGTGCTGACGGGCACGCTTGAGCCGGGCCTTGAGCTGGTCAACGCGCGCACGCGCAAGGGCGACCGTCTGGCTCACCTGTATGTGATGTGCGGCCGCGACATGACCGAGGCCGGTCACGCTTATGCCGGCGACATTATCGTGGCGCCCAAGTTGGCGGCAGAGACGGGTGACACGCTCTCCATTACCGGTAAGGTCGAGGCGGCGGCGTTTAAGTTCCCCAACTCGCAGTACCGCATTGCCATCGAGGCCGAGAACCGCGGTGACGAGGAGAAGCTCTATACGTTTATCGAGAAGGCGTGCAAGGCCGATCCGACCATGAGCATCGATCGTGACGAGGAAACGGGCCAGACTATCATCTCCGCCGTTGGTGAGGCGCAGGTTTCGGTGCTGCTCAACCGTTTGGAGGATCGCACCAAGGTCGTGGCAAAAAGCGTGCCGATCCGCATTCCGTATCGCGAGACCATTCGCCGTACGGCAAGCGCGCAGGGCCGCCACAAGAAACAGACTGGCGGTGCCGGTCAGTATGGCGACTGCTGGCTGCGCGTTGAGCCGCTCATTGGGCCCGACGGCACGAGCGATGGCTATGAGTTTGTAGACGAGGTCGTGGGTGGCCGCATCCCGCGCTCGCTCATCCCCGCCGTGGACAAGGGTGTCCAGGAGACCATGAAGGACGGCATCATTGCCGGCTACCCGCTCACGGGCATTCGCGTGGCTGTGTACGACGGCTCGTATCACAGCGTCGACTCCAACGAGATGGCGTTCCGCGCGGCGGCTCGCATCGGCCTGCGCAAGGCGTGCGCCGATGCCGACCCGGTGGTGCTGGAGCCCATCGAGGAAATCACGGTGACTATTCCCGAAAGCTACGCCGGCGCTGTGATGGGCGACATCTCGGCATCGCGCGGTCGCGTGACGGGCATGGAGACCGATGAGCGCGGCGACACCGTGGTCATTGCCCAGGCGCCGCTGGCAGAGCTGACGGATTATTCGACGCGCCTGCGCTCTATCACGCGCGGCACGGGTGACTTTACCATGAAGCCCGCTGGCTACGAGCAGGTTCCCTACGATGTTCAGGCCAAGCTGGTCGAGCGCTATGAGGAGGGCCGCGCCAAGTAGCGTGTGGTTTTGCCTGCAATGTGGACGCTGACGAAAAGGCCGCCCTGGGTAATCCAGGGCGGCCTTTTTTGATCCCATGGGGACGGAGGAAAACGAATCATTTTTGGGTTACGGGCGGTGCGGTCGGCACTAGTCTCCGGATGCCTGGTTGCGGCCGGTGGCGTAGTCGATCTGCACGTGCGGCTGCAGGTTGTAGCAGTACACGTGGAAGCAGAGGGTCTTGCCGTGGTCCTCGACCGATTGCGCCTCAAGGCGCACGCCGCGGCAGACAAGTTCCTCTTCGTTATACATGGGTGTGACGCGATAGAGCACGTGGTTGCCCGTCTCGCGGATGTAGCCGAGAATCTGCTCCTCAAACGGCAGCATGCCTGTCTCGTTGAGATAACGCGTGCCGGTGAGGAGATTCTTGCGGTTGGCGTTTTCGCCGCAGAGCGACCAGGCGATGAGATGGCAGCGGTTGTAGAGGCTCTGGCCCGGAATAAAGTCGTAGCGCTGCTGGCGCCATCCAGCGGGATGGATACGCGAGATATCGCCGCGCTCGCCTTGACCGAGTGATTCGGGGCCCACGCAGGCGAGCGCTTTGCGGGTGCGGCCCAGGCTGTCAAGCTTGGAGAACTTCTTAAAGCAACCCTCTTCTGTAGCGCGCTCGTATTCATCGAGCGTGAATGATGGTGTGCCGAGCGGGTGCGTGCTGTCGGCGCGCAGGGCAACGTAGGGGTTGCCGGCGTAGTCGGGAATGCTGCTGAGATAAACACCGCGGGCGCGGTTGAGGTCGGGGTTTTCGACCTCGTCGATGGGGGTGGCGGCGCTGTCCGCGGAAGCGCCGTCGCCGGTGTCGGTTGTGGCGGAATCGGAGCCATCGCCAGAGTCCTGGCTGTTTTGAGGGTCCGGGGAGCTCGCCGTTCCTGATTCGAGCCGATCGACCAGGTCCGCCTCGTCGTCGGTGCGGCTGGGACTTTCGTTTTGTTTTTCGGCCAGAGCTGCCGCCTGTTCATCACTTTGCGGCGACAACAACTTGGGCGCTCCGTCGAGCGACCCTGTGAACAGCGCAAACCCCAGCACCACGGCGGCGCCGATGGAAAGTACTTGCTTGTAGGCGGACTTGCGCGACATTGAGGCTCCTGGATGGACGGTTGGGAATCTACCAGTCTAGCAGGAGCCGGCAGGGGCCGTTCTATCGAACAAATACTTAAGATTTGGGATAGACGCTACTGATTCATTTGCCTCATATGGAGCTGCGGCGGTTGTGTACATGGAATCAGTCGGCGTTTCTCCAGATAAAACCTGCCAAAATAAGCCTGTCCCTTTTTGGTAGGTTACTGATTCATGGCACCGTGAATGTAGGGGGTGACCTCGGGGGAGATATGGTCGCAGCCCAGCTCGCGCAGCGCGGACTCGATGGCGGCGGGCAGCGGGGTCTTGCCCTTGTCGTCGACGGCGTTGCCACCGAGGGCAGCAATCTTGGCGACATCTGCGGGTGCGGCCTCGATATGCATGCAGCCGCCGACCAAGCGCGCGCGTACCTGTGCCAGATCAAGATCGTGCAGGTAATCCTCGCAGGCGCGGATTAAATCGACCTTCTCGCGTGTAAGCTCCTCGCCCGTGGGGACGCGGGTGGCAAGACATGCTCCCGCCGGCAGGTTCCAAACGGGATAGCCCCATGCGCGCAGCAGCTCGCGCTCTTCGTCCTTGGTAAAGCCGACCTCCATAAGGGGTGAGCGTACGCCGAGCTCTTCTGCCGCACGCATGCCGGGGCGGTAGTCACCGCGATCGCTTGCATTGCTGCCATCGATGACGGTGGGAAAGCCGAGCGACTTGGCGTGGTTGACGATGGCGGTAAAGCCGGCGTGCTTGCAGTGGTAGCAGCGATTAGTATCGTTGCAGGCTACTTGGGGGAGCTGCAGCTGATCCACCGAAAGATTGAGCACGGGGAGCTTAAAATGCGGCCCCTCATTGGCCTGCCCATCAACGGACTGCTCAAACGAAGCCTGCTCGGGCGTGCCGATGAGCGGCGTGGTGAGATGGACGAGGAGGGTATTGGTAGGCATGATGCGGGCGCATACGGCGGCCAAAAAGCTGCTGTCGACGCCACCGGAAAACCCGATAGCCACGCGCCCGTATGCCAAAAGCAGCTGTTCGAGCGCCGATAGCTTGTCTTGAAGCTCCTCTGCGGGTGCCGTGGTGTCTAAAATCATGAAACGTTCCTTATCGTTGAGTACTCGATCGAAAACTATAATCCTAATGCGTTACTTGCCATAAGACTTCTATCTGTGTAACGAAAGTGCAATATGGCATATACGTTATATACAAGTTGCCAAATGCGGTAGAGTTGCAGCAACGCGACAGCGAGAGTCGATGGGGGACCGATATGATCAAGGCTGTTATTTTTGACATGGATGGAACGCTGGTCGATACCGAGCGTTTGGGGATTAAGGCCTGGAAGGCAGGCGCCGCTGAGCTGGGGCTCGCGATTGATGAAGCGCTGATCCATCAGTTTATCGGCCGCACGCTGCCCGATGTCATGGACATCCTCGATAGGCATTACGGCAGCCATGAAACCACCGAGGCGGTCTATGTCCGCCACAAGGAGATTCGCGACGAGATGGTCAAGACCGAGCTGGAGCTTAAGGCCGGCGCCGCCGAGTGCCTAGACGAGCTGCTGGCTGCGGGCTATCACGTGGGTCTAGCGACGTCGTCGCGCCTCGTTACGGCGGAGCGCAACCTTAAGATGGTTGGCCTCTTTGACAAGTTTGAAACGGTAACGTGTGGCGAGGACGTCGTGCACGGCAAGCCCGACCCCGAGATGTATCTGCTCGCCTGCGAGCGCGCGGGCTTTGCTCCCGAGGAATGTGCCGTGGTCGAAGATTCGCGCAACGGTTGCGTCTCGGGCATTACGGCCGGCTGCCATGTCTTTGCCGTCCCCGATATCGTGCCGCTGCCGCAGGACGTGGTGGATGGCTGCGAGGCCGTGCTCGATACGTTGTTCGACCTGGCGGCGGCAATCAAGACTGTGCGCTAGAAAATTGCGGCGTTGAAACGAGCGATTGCTCACGTTTGCGCTCAAGCAAAAGGGGCCCGGCAATGGTCGGGCCCCTTTTGCTTGAGCGGCGACTTAGCATACTTGCGGGCGTGCTATAGATACGCACCGAGGTTGATGGCCGTGGCGTCGGTCTGGCTGCTTGCCTGGGTGCTGGCGCGTTCCAGCAGGAACGGCCGCACGAGTTCTTGGCGGTTGATGTCCTCGATGGCCGTGACCGCGGTGACGGTGCGCGCGGCAGAGCTGACGTGGATATGCTTGGTCTTTGTCGGGACCTTGTTCTCGATTTGCTCCATCAGCAGTTGGACACCCTTGCGGCCAATCTCGTAGCCCGGGGGCGCTACCGTAGTGAGCGGGACCGATCCGCTCCAAGCGAGCGGGTTGCCGTCGCATCCGGCCACGCGTACTTGCCCGGGGACAGAGATGCCCTTGTTGACCAGTGCCGAAACGACGCCCGAGGCCAACACATCGGTCAGGCCGACGACAAAATCGGGACGTTCGTCCGCGGGGCGCTCGGCGATTTGGGCACCGATGCCGTAGCCGTCGGCAGCGGTATTCCATTCGCCGGCGTCGATGACTTCGATCTTGATATCGGGGTGCAGGGCGAGCGCCTTATGAATGCCAAGGACGCGCAGGGTGAGTTGCATAAATGCTGCTCGGCCGACGACGACAATATGGTGCGCGCCGCGGGCGATAGCAAGTTCGGCAATGATGCGACCCTGGGCCTCGTTGTCGGCCGCTACGTAGTAGCCGGGCTCGGAGCAATGGATGTCCAGATGGACGATCGGCACGGGCATCTTGGTCATGGCGGGGTGCCAGTCGGGGGATGCCATGGGCTGAACCATGACGCCGGACATCTGGGTGCCCATAAAGTAGCGCAGGTAATGGTCCTCGAGAATATCGTCGTTATCGGCGTTGGCGATGAGCAAGTCGTAGCCGTGCTTGCGGGCCTCGTTGTGGGCGCCGCTGGCGATTTGGAGCGAAAAGCCGTGATCGAGACGGGGGAGCACCAGGCCAAAGGACTTGGTGGCGCCGCCCGCGAGCTGACGGGCGCTTTGGTTGGGCAGGTAGCCAAGGCGATTGATGGTCTCGTTGATGAGCTTGAGGGTCTCGGGGCGCAGCTTTTCGGGGTGGTTGAGCGCGTTGGAAACCGTGCCCAACGAAACCCCGGCCTCGCGCGCGACGTCGCTGATTTTTACCTTTGCCATAGCGGCCCCTTTGATGCGTTTCAAGTACAAGCCAGATTGTAGCATCCCAAACCTTCCAAAAAGGGACAGGTTTATTTTGGCAGGTTTTATCTGGGCAAACGCTATTGCCAGCGCGACCACCACGAAGGGGGCAGGCACCTTTGTGGTGGTTTGGACCGGCTGGACGTGTGTGCATCGAGTGGTATCTAAGTTGAGATACCACTTCTGGTATATCAGCTTGCGTTTGCGTGAGTACAATACTCGAACGTTATACGTCTCAGCGCCCCTTGTGCGTGGACGTCTTGCAGTCACGCGAACGAAGGGATTTATCTTATGTGCGGAATCGTCGGCTACACCGGCTCTGATATTGCAAAGAACATCCTGGTCACGGGCCTCAAGCGTATGGAGTATCGCGGCTATGACTCCTCGGGCGTCGCGCTCGAGGTGGGCGAGGGCGCCGCGGCGCACCTCGACGTCATCCGCCGCGTGGGCAAGGTCGCGGGTCTGGAGAGCGAGCTTTCCAACATCGACAGCGACGCTACCTGCGGTATCGGCCATACCCGTTGGGCCACCCACGGCAAGCCCTCCGTCGTTAACGCTCACCCCCACACCAGCTGCGACGGTCGTATCGCCATCGTCCACAACGGCATCATCGAGAACTTCGCCGAGCTGCGCGAAGAGCTGGAGGGCCGCGGCCACCACTTTAAGAGCGAGACCGATACCGAGGTCTTCGCGCATCTGATCGAAGAGGCTTATGCCGAGACGCACGACCTGATGGCCTCCGTGCGCGAGGCTTGCACCCACGTGGTCGGTGCCTATGGTCTGGCCGCCGTGTGCGCTGACGAGCCCGGCGTGATCGCCGTGGCCCGCAAGGATTCCCCGATCGTGGTCGGCGTGGGCGAGACCGGCGCCTATGTCGCCTCCGATGTCATCGCGCTCATCGACGCCACCCGCGATGTCGTGGTGCTCGAGGACGGTCAGTTTGCCAAGCTCACGCCCACAGGCGTCGAGTACACCGACGAGGCCGGCAACGTTATCGAGCCCAAGGTCACCTACATCGACTGGGACCTGGACATGGCAGAAAAGGGCGGTTATCCCGACTTTATGCTCAAGGAGATTCACGAGCAGCCGCGCGTCGTGCGCGACACGCTGGTTGGTCGTATGACGCCGGCCGGCGAGCTCGACATCGACGAGCTGGGCCTTTCGCTCGAGGAACTCAACGACATCGACCGCGTCTACGTGATCGCTTGCGGCACCAGCTATCATGCTGGCCTCATTGCCAAGAATCTCATTGAGGGCTGGGCTCGCATCCCCACCGAGGTGGAGGCGGCCAGCGAGTTCCGTTATCGCAACCCCATCATTACGCCGACGACGCTTGTCGTTGCCGTGTCCCAGTCGGGCGAGACGGCCGATACCCTTGCCGCCATTCGCGACGCGCGCATCAAGGGTGCCAAGGTCTTCGGCATCACCAACGTGGTGGGCAGCCCCGTGGCGCGTGAGAGCGACGGCGTCATCTACACCAAGGCCAACAAGGAGATCGCGGTCGCCTCGACCAAGAGCTTCATCGGCCAGGTCGTGAGCCTTACGCTTTTGGCCCTGCTGCTGGCGCAGGTCAAGTACCGCTTGACCACCAAGCAGGCGCGCATGCTGTTCCGCGAGCTTTCCGATACGGCCGAGCAGATCCAGTGGATTTTGGATACCCAAACCGAGGCCGTTCATGAGGCTGCCCTGCTGTGCAAGGACGCGCAGTCGGCGCTGTTCGTGGGCCGTGGCATGGGTGCCGCTATTTCCTACGAGGGTGCGCTCAAGCTCAAGGAAGTCAGCTACCTGCACGCCGAGGCATATGCCGCCGGTGAGATGAAGCATGGCCCCATTGCCCTGATCGACCCGGGCTTCCCTGTCATCGCCGTGGCCACCAAGAGTGCCACCTACGACAAGACCGTGTCGAACCTTATGGAGTGCAAGGCGCGCGGCGCCAAGGTCATCGTCGTTGCCACCGAGGGCGACGAGGAGATCAACAAGATCGCCGACTGCATTATCCGCGTGCCAGCAGTCCGCGACGTGTTCAGCCCCATCACGGCGAGCGTCCCGCTGCAGCTGCTCGCCCGCGAGGTCGCCATCCTGCGCGGCTGCGACGTCGACCAGCCCCGAAACCTGGCGAAAAGCGTCACGGTCGAGTAGTTGGTTCCGCCATTCTGGCGACCAAGGCCCGGCTCCGTTGCAGCGGAGCCGGGCCTTGTTTCATTTGCCCAGATAAAACCTGCCAAAATGAACCTGTCCCAATTTGGCAGGTTAGCGGAGCTTGCTGGTCTCGAAGTACTCGGGGAACTGGTCCAGAACCTCGGTCTGGTTGCGGAACATCATATGCAGGTGCTTGCTGACCAAAAAGCTCGCTTCGATGGGGTCGCGACCGGCGATAGCGCGGCGAATCTGCTTGTGCTCGTTCACGATGTCCTGATTGTCGAGAACCTGCGTGGCGGCGCGCAGCCAGCGGAAGCGCTCCAGGTCGGCATTGGTCTCTTCGAGCCACGACCACACGGTGCTGCGACATGCGATGCTAAAAATCATGTGATGCATGAGGTTGTCGCTCAAAAAGAAGCCGATGCGATCCTCTTCGGCCATGGCCTTTTCCTGCAGCACGATGGCGCGGTCGAGCTGCTCGATGCCGGCCGACGTGGCGCGCGCACAGCACTCCACAATCACCTGCTTTTCCAGATGCTCGCGGATGTAACAGGCACTCTCGGCAAGGGTGAGGTTGATGGGCGAGACATAGGTGCCGCTCTGGGGCACGGTGCGCACCAGGCCTTCCTGCGCCAAGCGAACCAAAGCCTCGCGCACGGGCGTGCGACCCATATCCAGGTCGTCGCAAAGTTGCTTGACGCCCAGCTTTTCGCCCGGTTTGTAGTCCAGGTAGACGATTTTGCGTCGAATGGTGTGGTAGGACTGGTCCTGTAGGCTCGTTTCCTGCTCGCCGACGTGCATCGATTCTTCCATAGCGCCTCGCAACTGTTCTATCAAACTCATATGTCAGTTGTTAATTATGCCGCGAATCAGCTCTCCGCGGTGGGTAATTCGGCTGTTGCCTGAGAACTATTGCGGCATCTTAGTCTGTGTTTGCGCAAGGCTGCGCTCAATGTTGCCGTATCATAAGCCGTCGCAAACGTGAAATAGAAAGAAGGAATCCCATATGCAACTGGCAAATATCGTACGCGAGCGCTGGAAAGGCGTCTTGTTCTGCCTAATCATCGCCATTCCCGCGACGCTGCTCGGCAAACAAATTGAGGTGGTCGGCGGTCCGGTATTTGCCATCCTCTTTGGCATGGTCCTGGCGCTCGTCTTTCCCAAGAATCGTCGCGAACAGCTCGCCGCTGGCGTCACCTATACGTCCAAAAAAGTCTTGCAGTACGCGGTTATCCTGCTTGGCTTTGGCATGAACCTCTCCCAGATTCTGTCCAAGGGCGCCCAGTCGCTGCCGATTATCGTGGCGACAATCTCGACCTCGCTTGTCATCGCCTTTGTGCTCTGCCACGTTATGAACGTGCCGGGCAAGATCGCGACGCTTGTGGGTGTGGGTTCGTCGATTTGCGGCGGTTCTGCCATCGCCGCGACCGCACCCGTCATCGATGCCGACGATCGCGAGATTGCCCAGGCTATTTCGGTCATCTTCCTGTTTAACGTTATCGCGGCGCTCGTGTTTCCGACGCTTGGCGGCATGCTCGGGCTGACCAACGAGGGCTTCGGCCTGTTTGCCGGTACCGCCATCAACGACACCTCGTCCGTAACGGCTGCGGCGAGCGCTTGGGACAGCATGCATCCCGGCGCCAATGTGCTCGAGAGCGCCACGGTGGTCAAGCTCACCAGGACGCTGGCCATCATTCCCATCACGCTGGCGCTTGCTTGCTGGCAGATGCATCTGGCGCGCAAGGCCGGCGGCGACGCTAGGAGCACGTTCTCGCTTAAACGCGCGTTTCCCGTGTTTGTGCTGTTCTTTGTGCTGGCGAGTGTGATCACCACGGTGCTTCAGCTTCCCGCGTCCTTTACGGCGCCCATCAAGGAGCTGTCGAAGTTCTTCATCGTGATGGCCATGGCGGCAATTGGCTTTAATACCGATATCGTCGAGCTGGTCAAAAAGGGTGGCAAGCCCATCGCGCTGGGCTTTTGCTGCTGGATTGGCATTGCGTGCATGAGTTTGGGAATGCAACACGTGCTGGGAATCTGGTAGAGAAGTAGCTTGTTTGCGTGCTGCGTGCTGGCGAGCGCATTCTCACGGTGGAGCGATAGGAGCTCTTGCGGGTATGGCTTGTCCGCAGGTTTATAAGTCCCGAAGAGCTCTTATCGCCCCGCCAGGATGGCGATGCGGGGCAACACCTATACTCGCAGGACGGCGCTTTCTGCCCTATAGTGTTTGGTGAGCAATATCGTTCAATTTTGAAACACTCGGTCGTGCGACCGTCGGCGGTTGCACGTCGCTGCGGACAGGGGCAAATAATGGATAGCGATGCCAAGCTGAACATCTTGACCGAGGCCCTGGCTGCTGCCGGGGCCTCGGCATTGGCAATCGATGCGCGTGGGGACGTCGCGATCTCGACCATGAATGACGCGGCGCTCGAGCGGGATGTGGCGGCTTTTGTCGCTGAGCGCCTCGACCGTATAGGAGACGGCGCGCGTCTGGTTATGGGACGTGCGGGTGCGCGCCTGAACCTGACCGTTCGCTCCACCGACAAAGAGGGCGGGTGCCTTTGGGTCGTCGTGGTCCGCGAGGTGCGCGGCGCCGCGGCGCACGCGGGCATCGAGTGGCTCAACGCCGACGAGGTTGAGGCCCGCTACGAATCGAGCGCGTACGGCATCGTTGAGGGGGCGGCCTCGGTGGCTGCGCCGGTTGCAGAGAGTTACGCGCGCGGCGTGCCCCTTATGCTCGAGGGCGAGCTGGGAGCGGGTCAGGTCGAGATCGCCAAGAGCCTCTATCTGGACGGTCCTTTTGCCGATCAGCCCTTTGTTTCCGTTGCGCTCGATGAACTCACCGATCGCGGTTGGCGTCATGTGCTCAAAAGCTCCGAATCGCCGCTGTTCCAAACGGGGCTGACACTTTGCATTGAGGGCTGGAATGCGGTTGGTCCCCAGCGCCTCCGCGAGCTGGTCTCCACGATGGCCGACACCGCGTTGGCGACGCGCTGCCATGTGGTGCTGACGGCGAATGACATGCCGGGCGGCGGCGAAAGTGATCAAGCCGCCTTTGTGACCGAGCGCTTCGCCTGTGCGGTGAGCGTGGCGCCGGCAATCGCCGAGCAGGGGGCCGCGTCGACGAAGGTTGCGCGCTATTTGGAATATCTCGCTGACGCATTTGGGACGGCAGCGCCCACGCTGTCTGCCGCGGCGACGAAGACGCTCGATGCTTACCGCTGGCCGCGCAATTATCTGCAGCTCCGCGAGGTCTCGGAACGACTGTATATATTGGTGGGGGCGGGCACGGTGGACCGCGCTGTGGCGGAGGAAGTGCTCGCCCAAGAGGACGTGATTAAGACCGCAACCTTTGGCGCCCCGACACTCGAAAGCGACCTGTATATCCTGCGACCGCTGGCCGATACCGAGCGAGATATCGCGCATCTGGTTGTAGATCATCTCCACGGCAACCGAACCCGTGCGGCGGAGGTGCTGGGCATAAGCCGTACGACGCTGTGGCGCTTGCTGAAGGACGATGACCGTTGAGCGAGGCGCCCGTGACCGCGCGCGACGCGTGTGCTACAGTCCAAAGCGTTATTGTTTCGATTTGGTTACGGCGTGCGAGGGCATATGGCTGAGACTTCAAAACCGAGCCGCAGAAGGCGGAGCGCCGCGCCGGTCAACCGACGCACGACATCGGTGACGTGGGGCAAGCACGCCTCGGGGTTTGATGGCTCGTTCAAACGCACTAAATACGGCTATCCTTCGGCAAGCGCCCGCTTGGCCATGCAAGCCGAGTCCTCGTTGTGGGGCCGCAAACGCGTGGTAGGCTCAAAGCTCAAGCACGACGGCACGCTTGGTTACATCAGCCGCGGGGCGGCTCGCCGCAGTGGGCTCAATCCTGCTGGTTGGCATCGTTATGTGCCGATCGTGGCCGTCGTTGCGGTGATCGTCATCGCGCTCGCGGCGCTCGGATATGCCGGCGGTGGCGCCAACTTGGACGCAGTGTTTAAATCGCCCGAGCTCGCGCATGCAGGCACAGAAGTTGTCGAGGGCGCTCAGACCCAGACGGGCGTCGCACCCCAGCGCGGCATCGTCGCGGCGGCCTCCACCATCGCAGATGCTCAAAAGGACGAGGACGAACAGGGCGACGGCGCCGAAACGACTCAAACGAACGAAACGACGACAACGGCGACGTCAATATAAGTTGCGAGTGGGGTAGCTAAAATACCCCGTCCCAAATTAGCTACCCCTGCTGACGCTCCTGCGCTACTTCACGTACACCACGTTGTCGCGGCGCGGCTTTGCCTCGGGTAGCGTGTCCTCGGCGTAGCCAAGAATGCAGTTACCGACACCGCGCAGGCTGCCGTCGGCGGGCAGGCCCCAGCTGGCCAGCAGCTCCAGGCCCTCGGGCGAGTCAAAGACCTCATGCGCGCGGTGAATCCAGCACGAATCGACACCCAGTGCATAGGCGGCGTTGAGCAAGTTGCCCATGGCGAGCGAGCCGTCTTCCAGATGTGTGGGCACGCTGCGGTCAACCAGCACCACCACAACGGTCTTGGCGCCATAGAAGGGGTCGCTGTTGCTGCCCATGACCTGGGCGTTGAGCTGTGAGAGACGCTCGACGGTCGCGGGGTCGGTGACGGCGACAAACGTCACCGGCTGGCGGCCCATGCCGCTCGGTGCATATTGGCCGGCTTCGATAATACGTGCAAGCTTTTCGGCCTCGACGGGACGATCGCTGTAGTTGCGGCAGCTGCGGCGGTGAATGAGTGCTTCGATAGTCTCCATGGTGTCTCCTTGCGGTGGCGTTGCAGATGCCCCGTTCATACCCGTCGGGCTTAAACGATAGACGGTCAATTGCCCGGCCAAAAGGATAGATTCCAATTGGGAAAGTAGGTTTGCATAAAAGTACCTTCAGAATGTGACAAACAAATGGGATGGTTAAACGTTTTATCCCGTCTACCCTGCGGTTTTTTACCACTTGCCTAAATGACGAACGCATAACCTTTGATAAAGGTTTTACTAAAGGAGTACCAACGTTTATCAATGCGCCGTGGTGGCGCCGGGCCAGGAGGTAACATCATGTTCCAGGCTGGAGATGTCGTCGAGACCGATTTCGAAGGATTTCTGAAGCTGCTGCGTTCCAAGACGCGCGCTTTCGTGTCGATCAACGATCACGAGTACTACATCACGCACACCGATGGCTATTGGCGTGTTCAGGATTGCGAGGCCCTCAACGACAAGGGCCACTTTACTGACTGCTCCGAGCTGGTCAACACGGTCTGCGAGGTCGTCGAGCTGCCGTGGATTGCCGGCAAGAGCCTGCATGACAGCTTCTCGGGCGCTACGGTCTATGAGGCCGTCGCTGCTTAACAGGCAATAAAACTCGATTTTCACGTGACCGCTGGCGCCGCCCCCGCGCCGGCGGTCTTTTTCTGCCGATAGGCCATAAAAGTGCGCGCATTTGCGGAGAGCCTGTTGACGATAGTCAAAACTCGGACTAATCTAGAGACACATAATTGGTCAAAAATCGGACAATTGAATGGTGGGATAGATGAATAGTGCGGTTACGCTGGTCGACTTCGATCGGTTGCTCAATGGACTCGACCATATCTATTCGGAGTTCTCGCGCGCCTGCGGCCTTTCGGACTGCGCCTATTGGATGCTCGTCGACACCAGCACGGCGGGCGGCAGTATTGCCGTAAGCCGTCTGACAAGCGAATGGTTCTACAGCAAGCAGACCATCAACTCGGCAATTAAAACCTTGACGGCGCGGGGCTTCGCAACGTTGGAGTTTGCCGAAGGCAGTCGTAAGAACAAGGTTGTGAGCCTGACCGAAGAGGGCAGGCGATTTGCCGAGCGTTATGCGCTGCCGGCACTCAAGGCCGAGCAGCGAGCCTTTGGCGCGCTTGAGCCGTGTGAGCAGCGCGAGATTATGCTCCTGATCGGCAAATTCTCTCAGGTGCTCGGCGAGGAGTGCGAGACATTTAAGCAGCATATCGCTGCCGAGAGCCAAGCCGAGAATCAAGGTGAGGGGGAGTCGTGCGACTGTTAATGAGGTTTCTAAAGCCATATCGAGGGCTTGTCGCAGTGACGCTGCTGGTGCTGCTGGTGGATAACGTCGGTACGCTGTTGGTTCCCACGATGCTGGCGAACATGGTCAACACCGGTATTACCACGGGCGATGTCGACTACATTTTACGCAACGGCCTATACATGTTTATCGCGACCAGCATGGCTAGCGGCGGCACGGTGCTGGGCTGCTATCTTTCGGCGCGCCTGGCCGCCAACGTGGCTTGCGATATCCGCAATGCCGTGTACGACAAATCGCTCGAGCTCGCGGCCAGCGATTTTGAGCGCTTTGGCACGGGATCGATGATCACACGCTCGCTCAACGACATCAACGTGATTCAGCAGGCGATTCTGCAGACGATTCAGCTGGTGCTGCCGGTGCCGTTCCTGGCGGTGGCGGGCATCATCTTCGCTTGGTTTATCGATCCCGCCATGGGAACGCTGCTGGGCGTGGTGGTTGCGATCGTGCTGGTGGCGGCGGTCTTTACGGTGGCTAACGCCGCGCCGATTTTTATGCGCCTTCAGAGCTTTATCGACCGTATGAACGTGGTGCTGCGCGAGAACATCGTGGGCGTTCGCGTCATCCGCGCTTTCAATAAGGAGCGCCACGAGGAGCAGCGCCTGGACGAGGTATTTAGCGACTACGCCGCCAACGCCATCAAAGTCAACCACCTGTTTGTGGGCCTCGACAGCTCAAGCTTCTTTTTGATGAACATCGCCGAGGTGGCGGTGCTGTGGGTGGGCGGCAACCGCGTAGGCGCCCACGCCATGCAGATTGCGAGTATCTCGGCGGTGCTGGAGTATGCAATTCTGATCCTGTTCTTTGTGATGATGGCCCAGATGGTGGTGCTGACGCTTCCGCGTGCCGCGGCATGCCTAAGCCGTGCACACCAAGTGCTGGAGATTGAGCCGAGCATCGTCGATGGCCAGCGTACGCTTGATGCGGCCGCGTCCGACTCAAAGAACGGGGTCGATGCGGTTGCCGTGTTCGATCACATGTCGTTTCGCTTTGACGATGCCGACGAGGACACCCTGTGCGACCTGAGCTTTTCCTGCCGTCGCGGTCAGACGACTGCGATCGTTGGCTCGACAGGCTCGGGCAAATCGACGGTGGCAAAGCTTCTGCTGCGCTTCCACGATGCCACCAAGGGCTCCATTCGCCTGAATGGTGTGGACCTGCGCGAGCTTGCGCAAGACGAAATCCGCGGGCGCATTGCCTATGTGCCGCAGAAGGCGTGGCTGTTCTCGGGCACGGTGGCGAGCAACCTTCGCTTTGGTAACGAAGGCGCGACCGAGGGCGACATGCTTCACGCGCTTGAGGTTGCCCAGAGCACCTTTGTACTCGACCAACCGCAGGGGCTCGATACCCCGGTGGCGCAGGGCGGTACGAACTTTTCGGGCGGCCAGCGCCAGCGTTTGGCAATCGCCCGTGCGCTCATGAAGCATGCCGATCTATATATCTTCGATGACAGTTTTTCGGCCCTGGACTTTAAGACCGATGCCGCCCTGCGCCATGCGTTGCAAGACGAGACGCGTGACGCTGCGGTGCTCATCATCGCGCAGCGCATCTCGACGATCTTGCACGCCGACCAGATCGTCGTGCTCAAGGATGGCGAGGTTGTGGGTCTGGGCACGCATGGCGAGCTTATGGAAACCTGCGAGGTGTACCGCGCCATCGCGGAATCGCAGATGAAGGGAGGTGAGTAGCATGACCGAGGAGCTCAAGAAGCAGGGCGGCGTTGATGACGCCGCTGCCGCGGGACTGGTCGAGGAAACGGCTGCCGCGTCGACCGAGCTGGATGACGCCGCCAAGGCTGCAGCCGAGCGCGAGGCTCGCCGCCAAGCGCTCTACGAGGAAAACGAACGTGCCGAGGACGAGCGCGCCCGCGCCGAGGCAGAGCGTATGCGCGACGTGGACGACGAAGACGAGGACGAGACGCCTCGGGATACCTGGGCGACGGTGCGCCGCCTGTGGAGTGAGGCTGCCGGCGACCATTGGCGCTTCTATATCGTGTTCGCGAGCATTGTGTTCTATGTCATCTTTAACACTGCCGCGCCGGCATATAGCGCCCGCGTGATCGATGAGCTGTGGGGCCACATTCAGGTAGCGTTTGTCAACAACGCCACCTTCAGCATCACCTGGGAGAACTGCGGCAGGACTATCTTCATCTACTTTTTGATTTGGACGGCCGCCGCTTCGTTCTACGCGCTCCAGAGCTTTTTGATGTCGAGCGTGGCCGAACGCCTCAATCTGCGCCTGCGCAACCGCATCGCGCAAAAGCTCAACCGTCTGCCGCTCGCCTATTTTGACGCGCATCGTCCCGGCGAGGTCGTCAGCCGCGCGACCAACGACCTGGACAAGATGTCCGAGAGCATGCAGCGCGGATTGCTGCAGCTGCTCGTGTCGATCGGCACGGTTGTTGGTGCTGTGAGCGTGATGTTCGTGTTCAGCGTGCAGCTTACGCTCGTCTTTCTGTTCTTTACGGCACTGTCGCTGCTGGTGACGAAGGTCGTCTCGCGCCGCACACACGATGTGACGGGCGAGCGCCAGGAGTGGGTGTCCAAGATTACGAGTGCGGTCGAGGAAGGCTATTCGGGCCGTCTGGTGATCCGCGCGTTTAACCGCGAACGTCAGAGCTCCGCTGAGGTGCACGAGGCTTCGAAGGAACTGGCTCGTGTGAGCACCAAGGCCGACTTTATGATCAATGCTGTCGGCCCCGCGGTGCGCTTTATCGGCCGTTTGGCGCAGATCGTTATTGCGCTTGTGGGCTGCAGCATGCTGGTTGCCGGTCACATGACCGTCGGCGTGTTCCAGGCGTTCTTCCAGTTTATCTACGAGGCGTCCGAGCCCATGACGCAGCTGTCGTTTACCTTTAACTCGCTGCAGAGCGCGCTGGCGAGTGCGGAGCGCGTGTTCGACCTGCTCGATGAGCCCGAGATGGAAGCCGATCCGCTGCCGGACGAGGCCGCCAAGCTGCCGGGTCGCGTTGAGGGCCGCGTCTCCTTTGAGCACGTGCGCTTTGGTTATTCGCCCGACAAGCCGCTTATGCGCGACGTGTCGTTTACTGCCGAGCCGGGCCAGAAGATCGCGGTGGTGGGAACCACGGGCGCAGGCAAGACGACGCTCATCAACCTGCTCATGCGCTTCTACGAGATTGACGGCGGGCGTATTACGCTCGACGGCGTGGATACGAGCCGCATGGATCGCGGCGAGCTACGTCAGCAGTTTGGCATGGTGCTGCAAGACGCCTGGCTATTCGATGGCACGATTGCCGAGAACATCGCCTACGGCTGCCCCGAGGCAACGCGCGACGAAATTGTGGCCGCCGCTCGTGCCGCGCAGGTCGACTTCTTCGTGCGCACCATGCCGCAGGGCTACGACACGCGCGTGGCCAACGATGCCGAAAGCATCAGCCAGGGCCAGCGTCAGCTGCTGACCATCGCACGCGTGCTGCTCAACAACCCGGCGATTCTCATCCTGGACGAGGCGACCTCAAGCGTGGACACGCGTACCGAGCTTGCCATCGGCCGTGCCATGGACGCGCTTATGCGCGGGCGCACGAGCTTTGTGATCGCGCATCGCCTGTCGACGATCGTGGACGCCGACCTGATCTTGGTCATGGACCACGGCAACATTATCGAGCAGGGCACGCATAAGGAGCTGCTCGCAGCCGAGGGCGCTTATGCCGACCTCTATCTGAGTCAGTTCGCATAATGTGACAAAGGGACAGTCCCTTTGTCACATCAAAAGGAATGGCGCGCCGGGGATTGATTCCCTGGCGCGCCTTTTGCGTCGGTGCCGATGTCGTTTTGTGCCGCTTGCGTTCCTAACGTTCGTCCATGAGCTTGGCGACGAGGGTTTTGAGCTCGGCCACCTCTCGCTCGAGTTCTTTGACGCGGCGGGCATTCTCGGTGATGCCCTGGCGGTTGAGGGCACTCTGCTCGGCGGCGTCATCGGGCATGTACTCGCGATGCTGCTTGGCGTCGAAACTCTCCTCGAACACGCGGCAGCCGTTGCGCTTGATGATGCGTCCCGGCACGCCCACGACGGTGCAGTTGTCGGGCACGTCCTTAACGACGACCGAGTTGCCGCCGATCTTGACGTTGTTGCCGATGCGGATGTTGCCGAGCACCTTGGCGCCCGTGCCCACGGTGACGTTGTTGCCCAGGGTGGGGTGGCGCTTGCCGGTCTCGTTGCCGGTGCCGCCGAGCGTGACGCCCTGGTAGAGCACGCAGTTGTCGCCCACAATGGTGGTCTCGCCGATGACGACGCCCATGGCGTGGTCGATAAAGAAGTGCTTGCCGATCTGTGCGGCGGGATGAATTTCGACGCCGGTGATATGACGGGTGATCTGCGAGAGCACGCGGGCGAGCGAGCGATGACCGTGCTCCCAGAGCCAGTGCTCGGGCACGTGGTTCCACTTGGCGTGCAGGCCAGGATAGGAAAGGAAGATGACTAGACCGTTTTGCGCGGCGGGATCCTGCGCTTGGACGGTCTTGATGTCCTCGCGAATGGTATTGATAAAGCTCACCGGCCGCCCTCCCTTAGCGCCATGGCAATGCGATTCAATAAAGTATAGCGATTCGCTAGGGATTAGGAAGGACAATCTTGTCGGCTTTGCGCTACAGGTGTCAGTTATGCAAACTTGCTGGTAATGGAGTCATGCTTTTGTGGGGTTGCGCACGAGGGGGCACCGCAACCGTATACTGGTCAACTTGGACGTATCCGCGCCCACAACTGAGAGGTTTTACTTCATGGGTTTCATCAATTTTATCGCCGAGCTGCTTAAGGATCCGCGCACCGCGATCGCCAGCTGGATCGCCGCCGGCCCGCTTATGGCCTACGGCTGCGTGTTCCTGATCATCTTTATCGAGACGGGCGTGGTGTTCTTCCCGTTCCTTCCCGGTGATTCGCTGCTGTTCGCTTCGGGCTTCTTTGCCCACAACGGTGGTTTTAACATCGTGGCACTGCTGGCCGTCGCATGGGCTGCTGCCATCCTGGGTGACCAGTGCAACTTTATGATCGGTCACTTCTTTGGCAAAAAGATTATCGCTTCGGGCAAGGTCAAGGCTATGACGCCCGAGCGCATCAAAAAGTCCGAGGATTTCTTGGACAAGTGGGGTCACCTGGCCATCTTCCTCGGCCGCTTCTTCCCGTTTATCCGCACCTTTGTGCCCTTTATCGCCGGCATGGGCGGCATGCACTGGCGCAACTTTGTCATCTTTAACGTGCTGGGTGGCATTACCTGGTCAACGCTCTTTACACTGCTGGGCTACTTCTTTGGCGGCATCCCCTTTGTGCAGGAGCACTTTGAGCTGCTGATTATCGGCATCGTTGCCGTGTCGATCATCCCGACCGTGGTCGGTCTGGTTAAGGCCAAGCTGGGCAAATAGAACGCGTAGCTCGAGCCAGCGCGCAAACCGTGCCGTTGAGGCCCGTCACCGCTTACGGTGGCGGGCCTCTTCAGCTTCGGTCAAATGAAAATACTTTAGTTAGTTAAAGAAAAACGTTTTATCCGACGCGCGTGCGGAGTACAATCTCGTGCATGCGAATCGACGTACCATCGGCTTTGATGCTGTTCGCGTGTCCCGTCCGGCTCTACGCTCCGGGCGTGCGACGTTGCGACGCGGTCGGCCTCGGTCCTTGCGTGCGGGTTCGCGAGTATGCAACTGTGTATGTAAGGAGCGACATATGACTGTCGAGAAGAAGGATATCGATTGGGGTAGCCTCGGCTTTGGCTACATGAAGACCGATTACAGCTACGAGGCCCATTGGAAGGACGGCGAGTGGGACGAGGGTGGCCTGACCACCGACCACACCCTGCATGTCTCCGAGTGCGGCGGCATCTTCCATTACTGCCAGGAGGTCTTTGAGGGCCTGAAGGCCTACACCGCCGAGGACGGCAGCATCGTCTGCTTCCGCCCCGACATGAACGCCGAGCGTATGTACAACTCTGCGCAGCGCCTCGAGATGCCCCCGTTCCCCAAGGACAAGTTCGTCGAGGCTGTCAAGCAGGTCGTTTCTGCAAACGCCGCCTGGGTTCCGCCCTTCGGTTCCGGTGCGACCCTGTACGTGCGTCCGTTTATGATCGGCTCCGGTGACGTGATTGGCGTGGCTCCCGCTCCTGAGTACACGTTCCGCATTCTCGTGACCCCGGTCGGTCCGTACTTTAAGGGTGGCCTTAAGCCCGTTAAGCTGCGCGTTTCCGAGTACGACCGTGCCGCACCGCACGGCACCGGCAATATCAAGGCCGGCCTGAACTACGCCATGTCCCTCAAGCCCACGATGGAGGCCCATCGCGAGGGCTATGCCGAGAACCTGTATCTCGACTCCGAGTCCCGCACCTATGTCGAGGAGACCGGCGGCGCCAACGTCCTGTTCGTGAAGGAGGACGGTACGCTCGTCGTTCCGCAGTCGCACACCGACTCCATCCTGCCTTCCATCACCCGTCGTTCGCTCGTTCAGGTTGCTCAGGACCTGGGTATGACCGTCGATCAGCGCCCCGTCGAATGGGCCGAGGTCAAGGCCGGCACCTTTGTGGAGTGCGGCCTGTGCGGCACCGCTGCCGTCATCTCCCCGGTTGGCGAGATCGACAACAAGGTTTACGGCGCCGACGAGACCGTGACCTTCCCGGCTGGCTACACCGAGATCGGGCCTGTGATGAAGAAGCTCCGCGAGACCCTGACTGGTATCCAGTCTGGTGCTGTCGAGGACAAGCACAACTGGGTTTACACCGTCGCGTAATCTGTCTTACGGATATGTCCGGCCCGAGGGCACCTTCCTTTCCGGCGCGTCCTCGGACATGAAAGAGCCCCCGCTGCGCACTTCGTGCGGCGGGGGTTCTTTCGTCCTGCGGAGTGCGCCGGAAAGGAAGGTTACCCTCGGGCCTGCGTTACCTCGGCGTTGCCGTTACGGGCAATATAGATCTGAATTAAAGATGGCGCGCGGCCTTTTAGGCCGCGCGTGTGTTTTTGCTTCGCGCCATGTGGGGGTGATGGCGACGTGCATCTTTGCGAGTATTCTGCAATCGAAGGCCCCTGCATACCGACCTCGGGCAAAAAATCGGGATTTCTCGATGTTTTCTACGGATGATGGGCGGGGTTATGGGCTGACAGCGTTTGATTTGCAGGGATATTCGCGGTCTTTGGCATTTATCGTGGCGCCCGAAGCTCTTGGTTATGTTGAATACTCCTAAAAATGCACGGCGCTTAGAGGGGGACCTTCGCGAAAAAGGAAACCGCCCCGTCGAAGTATGCATTCGACGGGGCGGTTTATGCATTTGGCCGATTTAGGATGCGCTGCCAAACTACTAGAACTTGACGGTCGGGGCCTGGCGGGCTGCTTCGGCGGCCTCGAAGCCCTGGCGCTCCTTAAACTGGAAGATGCCGGCAAAGATGACAGCCGGGAACGTTTGAATGGCGTTGTTGTAGCTGAGCACGCAGTCGTTGTAGCTCTGGCGTGCATAGCTAATCTTGTTCTCGGTATCCTCGAGCGATGCCTGCAGCTGCGTAAAGTTGGTGTTTGCCTTAAGATCGGGATAGGCCTCGGCCACAGCGAAGAGCTGGCGCAGTGCGCCGGTCAGCACGTTGTCGGCTTCCATCTTGGCCTCGGGCGTGGTGGCCTTGACGGCGGTGTTACGCGCGCTGATCACGGCGGAGAGCGTCTCCTGCTCGTGCTTGGCGTAGCCCTTGACGGTCTCGACCAGGTTGGGGATCAGGTCGTTACGGCGCTGCAGCTGCGTATCGATGTTCTGCCAGGCGTTATCGATGCGGTTACGCTTGGTGACCATGTTGTTGTAGATGCCGGCGATGGCGCAGACAATCACAATGACAACAACGATGCCGATGATGACGGTAATCATGATGTCTCCGTTTCGAATGGCCGCGGCGGCATGCGCCAGCTGCCGTTGGTATAACGCTACTAGTATACCCGCAACGTTTGACCGTGCCGAACTTTCCGGTAAGCGTTGTGTTTTCGGCGGGGTTGGCACCGGGGCAAAGCGCGCGAGGTACAGGTGTAAGATATGCGACAGATTGACGAGTGTTGTCTTTGCCCTGAGGATGGCGATACCAGTGGACCTTCGCATCAAGAAAACCTACCGCGCCCTGTTCGATGCCTTTACCGATCTTTTGGAAGAGCATCGGTTTGAGGATTTGACGGTTGCCATGCTTTGCGACCGGGCCCTGATTCGCCGCACGACGTTCTATAAGCACTTTCGCGATAAAAACGATTACTTCGCCTTTTATATCGATGAGCTCATGTCGGGCTTGCCGCAAAAACAGCCCGATGAGGCCGGCACAGTGTCTGCCGAGGACGTGCGCGCGCTTCGACACGCGATTTTGGACGATGCCATGGATTTGATTCTGGCGCACGAGCAGCTCATGGATAACATTTTGGCAAGCAGCATGTCGGGCATGTTGACCAACGTTATTTGCGACCGCATTGCCCGCTCCATCCGCGAGCGTGTGATGAACGTGCTTGCCGAAGACGCCCTGGCGCCCGTTTCACTCGAGACGACATCGGAGTTTATCGCCGGTGGCATTATTCGACTGTTCACAAATTGGTGGGAGTCGGGTCACGATCTTGAGCGTCGACCCGAGATAGCCGACGTGGTCGATGCGTTGTTTGAGCGCACCATGACGCCGGTGAATCACTAAGGTGGCGGAGAGAGGGGGATTCGAACCCCCGGAACGCTCTCGCGCTCAACGGTTTTCAAGACCGCCGCATTCAACCGCTCTGCCATCTCTCCGTGAGTCGTAATGATAGCATCGTTTTGGATTTGCAACAGGGAAGGCGAACGATGACGAGCACCGGAATCGATGAGAAGTTCATGCGCGAGGCGCTGGCGGAGGCACGCGCCGCCGCGGCGGTGGGCGAGGTGCCCATCGGAGCCGTGGTGGTACGCGCGGGCGAGATTGTCGCGAGGGCGCATAATCGCCGCGAACTCGACCAGGATCCTTCGGCTCATGCCGAGTTTTCGGCCCTGTGTGCCGCCGCTCAGACGCTTGGACGCTGGCGCCTTTCCGATTGCACGGTCTACGTGACGCTCGAGCCCTGCTGCATGTGCGCGGGGCTTATGGTTAACGCGCGCGTGGGGCGTTGCGTGTATGGCGCGACCGATGCCAAGGCGGGTGCGCTGGGCTCGCTATACGACCTCAATGTCGATTCGCGCCTGAACCATCGGTTTAATGTAACCGCCGGCGTGCTGGCAGACGAGTGCCGCGCGGTGCTAAGCAGCTATTTTAGTGGGCTGCGTGGCACCGATGGTGCTGGCTGCGGTTGCGGGGCCGATCTTGAGGCGCATGCCGCTCATGCCGAGGCGCTCGCGTGTACCGAAGATATCGCCGTTGAGGCGGTTGTCTTTGGTCCCGCGTGCCGCCGGCCCCGCCGTGTGCTGCTGGCGATCGATTCCTTTAAGGGTAGCGTTTCGAGCACGCGGGCGGAGGCGGCCGTTGCCGAAGGCGTGCGCCGCGTGTGGTCTGATGCCCAGGTGACCACGTTGCCGCTGGCGGATGGCGGTGAGGGGACGCTCGATGCCGCCGCCGCGTGCGGCGGTGAGGTCGTGGCATATGAAGTCGCAGGTCCTCTGGACAATCGCGTGTCTGTTCGGATGTTGGTGGATGGTGAGCGCGAGTCCGCGGTCATCGAGATGGCCGAGGCGGCTGGCATCGGGTACTCGCCTTGCACGGAGTCGTCGGCGCTGGCTGCTACAACCTATGGCGTGGGCGAGCTCATGCTTTGCGCGGTCCGTGCTGGGGCAAAGACTATCTATATTGGTTTGGGCGGCAGTGCCACCAACGACGGTGGCGCCGGCATGCTGCAGGCGCTGGGCGCCTGCCTTGTCGATGAGCGTGGCCGCAATATCGCCCCCGGTCTCGCAGGCCTTGAACACGTGGCGAGTATCGATTTGGTACCGGCGCTTGGGGCGCTGAATGGCGCGCGTGTCATCGTGCTTTCCGACGTCGAGAATCCGCTCGTGGGGCGTCGAGGCGCACTGGCGGTGTTCGGTGGACAGAAGGGTCTGCCGACGGGGGATGCCGAGGCCCTGGGCAAATACGACGGATGGATGGTCGGCTATGGCCGCCTGCTCGATGCGGCGATTGCTAGGGCGCGGGCTCAGGGGTTGTTGCGCACACCCGAGGGCGCACGGACATTCGGCTCGGTGCTCGGCGTGCCCGGCGCGGGCGCGGCGGGTGGCTTGGGTGCCGCGCTGCTGGCGCTCGGCGCCGAGTTGCGCTCGGGTGTGGAGACGGTGCTCGATCTGATTGGGTTTGACGAGCGCGTGCGCGATGTCGACCTGGTCATTACAGGCGAGGGCAATATGGACGAGCAATCCGCCGCCGGTAAGGCACCGGTGGGCGTGGCCCGTCGTGCGAAGCGATATGGCAAGCCGGTGGTCGCCGTCGTGGGCGGTCGTGCTGACAACCTGGATGCGGTGTATAGGCAGGGCGTCGACCTGGTTTTACCGGTCTGCCGCAAGCCCATGGGACTTGAGCTGGCGCTCGATCCCCAGGAAGCCATAACCAACCTCATCTGCGCCGGTGAAGCCGCCGCCCAAGCCTTCGACCTTGGCCGCATCTAAAACCCATCCCCCCAATAACTTGCGGTGAAATACGGAGTGTTTTTGCCTTTAAGGTGCCAATTCAGTCCGTATTCCACCGCAACTTCGTGAATGGCCATTCAAGGCTGGCCGACATGGGTCTCGAGTCGGGCCGTTTGCCACGAAACGTGGCCATCTACTACGTTTAACCGGCCACCCTCGACCATCCCGGAATTTGGAAAATTAAAACCGCAGGTAGAGAGCTTGCCGATTTTCGAAAAAGCACGCCATGGTTGACCTCTGTGACCAAAACGTAGTAGATAGGCCCTTTCCGTGGCACAGCACCAGATCAGTCTATTTAGGACGGGGCTTTCTTGATTACTTTCGCTACCCTGATGCCCCATCAGTCAAAAAGTAGTCAAAAAAGCCCCGTCCCAAATTAGCTACCTTGCCCCATCGGGCTGGAGCGGGTAAGATATATCGAGCGCCTAGCGCGTTCGATGGGTTCGGATGACGACATGTTCCGAATCTGGTCAGGTCCGGAAGGAAGCAGCCATAAGGAGCCTCTGTCGGGCATCCGAATCCACCGAGCGCACGGGCGCTTTTTGGTGTCGCGACATGGCCCGGCCGGCGGCGAGGTATTTGGTGTCTCGCTGGTCCTCGGCTTCGCCTGCGGGATCGCTCGACTACCAAACATCTCGCCGCCGGCCGGGCCCCGTCGTCCAAAAATCACCCGTAAGGGCGCGTTTATCTGAACAATTCAATCCCGTGCTTTGTGGAACTCGCTGGCTTTGCCAAAGCATTGGCGGCTACGGGCCTTGGGCGCTAGTGACCGTTGCCCTTACGTCTGTAACGAGTTGCTTACGCATCTCCAGGGTTCTCCGTACTATCATGAATCAGATTGAATAGAGATGATGATAGGGAGCGCCTATACATGATTGAGCTGCTCAGGCGTTTTGGTGGTAAGTTTCGCCGGTATATGGTGATTGGCCCTGCGTGTAAGCTGATCGAAGTGATCTTTGACCTGCTGACGCCGCTGGTGATTGCCCAGATGATCGATAAGGGTATTGGCGCACACGATGTCAACGCCGTTATCCACTACGGCATGGTACTTGGCGCCATGGCTGTGATCGGCATCTCGTTTACGCTCGTCTGCCAAAAGATGGCGGCGCTCACCTCGCAGGGCATGGGCACCGATATCCGCGGTGCGCTCTACCAGCACATCAACAAGTTGAGCTATGCCGAACTCGACCGCTTTGGCACGCCGTCGCTCATCACGCGCATTACCAACGACGTCAACCAGGTGCAGCTTGCCGTGGCGCTGGGCGTACGCATGCTCATCCGCTGGCCCTTCCTGGCGGTGGGCTCTATGTGTGCGGCCCTTGCCATCGACCTTAAGCTCGGCATCATCTTTTTGATTTGCACGCCCGCCATCGGCTTGGTGTTTTGGTTTGTCATGGCGCGCTGCATCCCGTACTACAAACAGCTGCAGGCGAAGCTCGATCGCATTGCGCTCATTTGCCGCGAGGGGCTTTCGGGCGCTCGCGTGGTTCGCGCCTTCGTGCGCGAGGACCACGAGCGCGAGCGCTTTGCCCAAGCTGCCGATGACCAGGCCCATACCGCCATCGCGGTGGGCAAGCTCTCGTCGGTCCTCAACCCCGTAACGTTTTTGGTGATGAACCTGGGCGTGTGCGCCATCCTGTGGGTGGGCGGCATCCAGGTCAACGTGGGCGAACTCACACAGGGCCAGGTCATGGCGTTTGTGAACTACATGACGCAGACGCTCACCTCTATCGTGTACGTCGCCAACCTGGTCGTGGTCTTTACCAAGGCGAGTGCGAGCGCGTCGCGCATCAATGAGGTGCTCAATTGCGTGCCGAGCATCACCGACGAGGACAACGAGCCGGTCGCACTGCCCGAGCCGGGCAATGTCGCTCCAGTTCCTGCGCTGAGCTTGAGTCATGCGGGCTTCTCGTTTGGCGCCGGCGCGGCCAATGCTGTCAACGATGTGACGCTGGAACTCCCGCTGGGCAAAACACTTGGCATTATCGGCGGTACAGGCAGCGGTAAGTCCACGCTTGTCTCGCTTATCCCGCGCCTGTACGATGCGAGCGCCGGCAGCGTGAGCGTGATGGGCGCCGACGTGCGCGCCTGGCCGCTCGACCAGCTGCGCCGTGTGGTCGCGACCGTCC
The DNA here is from genome assembly GCA_900543605.1 of uncultured Collinsella sp. Taxonomy (GTDB): domain Bacteria; phylum Actinomycetota; class Coriobacteriia; order Coriobacteriales; family Coriobacteriaceae; genus Collinsella. Next base: position 5,019 of record UQSK01000005.1, on the reverse strand, counting down.
CACAGCGCGCGTCGCTGGTGAGCGGCACCATCCGCAGCAACCTGACCTGGCGCGATGAGGCGGCAACCGACGAGGAACTCTGGGCGGCACTCGACATGGCGCAGGCGAGCGAGTTCGTGCGCAACAAGCCGCAGGGGCTCGATGCCCCGGTCGAGGCCGGCGGCAAGAACTTCAGCGGTGGCCAGCGTCAGCGTCTGACTATCGCGCGCGCCCTGGTGGGCTCGCCGCAGGTCCTAATCATGGACGATTCCGCGTCGGCGCTCGACTTTAAGACCGATGCGGCGCTTCGCCATGCCATTCGCGAGCGCAGCGTGCGCGGTGCCGCCGAGGGCGGGCTGCCGCTGACCACGGTGATTGTGAGCCAGCGCGTCTCGACCGTGCGCGACGCCGACATGATCTGCGTACTCGATCACGGATCGGTTGCGGGCCTGGGCACGCATGACGAGCTGTATGCAAGCTGCCAGCTCTACCGAGAGATCTGTCAGTCGCAGCTTCGCCGCGAGGAGCTCGAGGGTCAGCAGGGGAGCGCGGCGCCCGCGTCCGCCCCGACAGCCCCCGCATCCGTCTGCGCAAAGGAGGGCTGCTAAATGAATCCGTATACTTCTTCCGGTTCGGTCGCCACGATGACGGCCAACGTGTCCGGCAACGATAACCTCAACGACCTGGGCGACGGTCCGCGCCAGCCCGGCGATCCCGAGCGCTATCCCGCCGGCGCGGTGACCCGCCGCTTGCTGGGCTATGTTCGCCCGCATCGCGTCTCGTTTACGGCGTCGTTTGTGAGTGCCGCCGTCTCGGTGATCTTGCAACTCTATACACCCATCCTCATTGGCGAGGGCATCGATCTTATCGTCGCCGCCGGGCAGGTGGATTTCGATGCGCTGCTGCCGCTTGTCACCAAGCTCGCGATCGTCGTGGTGGGCGCGGCGGCCTTTCAGTGGCTGCAGGGCTACTGCGTCAACCGCCTGTCCTACGAAACGGTGCGCGACATGCGCGTGGAGGCGAGCGATAAGCTCAGCCGCATGCCGCTCAGCTTTATCGACAGCCATGCCCACGGCGACCTCATGAGCCGCGTGGTCAACGACGTCGACCAGGTGGGCGACGGTCTGCTGCAGGGCTTCACGCAGCTCTTCACCGGTGTTATTACCATCGTGGGCACGCTCGCGTTTATGCTTTCCATCAACCTGACCATGACGCTCGTGGTGGTACTCGTCACGCCGCTTTCCATTTTTGCAGCCGGTGCTATCGCCAAGCTCTCCAACAAAAGCTTTACGGCGCAGCAGCGTATTCAAGGGCAGCTCGGTGGCCATATCGAGGAGTATGTGGGCGAGCAAAAACTGGTGGATGCGTTTGCCTACGGCCCGAACGCCCAAGCGCGCTTCGACGCCCTCAACGCCGAGCTCTATACGGCAGGTGAACGCGCACAGTTTATGGGCTCGCTTTCCAACCCCGGTACGCGCTTTATCAACAACATCATCTATGCCGTGGTCGCCGTGATTGGCTGCGTGGGCGTGATCACGGGCGTGCCCGCTGCGCTTACGGTGGGCGGCGTGCAGATTTTCCTGTCCTATGCCAACCAGTACACCAAGCCGTTCAACGAGGTTACCAACGTCATTACGCAGATCCAGACCGCGTACGCCTCGGCGCGTCGCATGTTCGCGCTGCTCGATGCACGCGAGCAGGAGCCCGATGCGGCGGATACCGTGGAACTTGCCACCCCGCAGGGTGAGGTGACCCTTGAGCATGTGGACTTTAGCTACGTGCCCGATCGCAAACTGCTGCAGGACATCTGCATCGAGGCTAAGCCCGGCATGCGCTTTGCCCTGGTCGGTCCCACGGGCTGCGGAAAGACAACGCTCATCAATCTGCTGCTGCGTTTTTACGATATCGATGCCGGCCGCATCATGGTCGATGGCCGGTCTTCGCGTGACTACACGCGTGCAAGCCTGCGCCGCGCCTTTGGCATGGTGCTGCAGGATACGTGGCTGTTCGAGGGCACGGTGGCGGACAACATCGCTTACGGTTGCCCAGGAGCTACGCGCGAGCAGGTCATCGAAGCCGCCAAGCGCGCGCACGCGCACAAGTTTATCGTGCAGCTGCCAGGCGGCTACGACACGGTGATTGGCGAGGACGGCGGCACGTTTAGTCAGGGCCAAAAGCAGCTGCTGTGCATCGCGCGCGTCATGCTCACCGACCCGGCGATTCTGCTACTGGACGAGGCGACCTCGAGCATCGATACCCGCACCGAGCTGCAGGTTCAGGCGGCATTCGACGAGCTCATGGCCGGCCGCACAAGCTTTGTCGTGGCGCACCGCCTGAGCACCATCCGCAACGCCGATTGCATTCTGGTCATGCGCGACGGCCAGATTATCGAGCGCGGCACGCACGACGAGCTGCTAGCGGCAGGCGGCTTCTACGCCGAACTCTACCGCAGCCAGTTTGCCCAGTGAGCAAGCCCGTGGTGCAAATTAATCAATCGACAGACGGTGGTTTACATCTGTCACGTTAGTACTAAGATATTCATCTAATAAATTGCATTAGTGGCTTTAGTTTTGGGGGAAACGAGCAACGTGACTATGACATGCTCTTTGGTGGTCAACAGCAAGAGCGGTAATACCAGGATGGTTTCGGGTGCGATCAAGCGCACTCTGCAGGCTGCGGGCGTTGAGTTTGTCCATGCCGCGGCGTTGAGCGACGATGCGGATGCAGATCAGGTTGCGCTCGAGGCGCAGGGCGCCTGCGCGGCCGACACGGTGCTTGTCGGTTTTTGGTGCGACAAGGGCGCGTGCACGCCTTCGGTCGCGACGTTGCTCTCAGCCTTGCACGGCAAGCGCGTCTTCCTGTTTGGCACCTGCGGCTTTGGGGCCAGCGAGGAGTACTTTAGGCAGATTATCGATCGCGTGACCTCCAATTTGGCCAATGATGCCGAGCTTGTAGGCTGGGCGATGTGCCAGGGCAAGATGGGTCCCGCGGTCAAGCAGCGCTACGAGGCCATGCTCGAGCAAGATCCCGACAACGCCCGATTTAAGATGCTGCTCGACAACTGGGTTGCCGCAAAGGATCACCCCACCAAGGATGATCTGGACAACATGGCGGCGGCGGCCAAGAAGGCCGTGCTGGGCGAGTAGCTCGCTGCTCGCGGTCCTTCGTGCAAAACAATACAAATGTGAAAGCCTCGAAACTCTCGAGGCTTTTTTCTTGCCACTTGTGGGCGCAACCGTGGCAAGCGTTTGTGGTGACATTTTCCATCACCCCGATGACGAGACCGTTCTGGACAACACGCTCGCATGCGTTCGCTGGATGTATTCAGAGTGGGACGGGCTTTCCGGATGGACACGGTTTCCAGAAGGTATGGGCTAAGAGCTACGCGGGGTAGCCGTAGAGGCATGAATAAGGGGGTTGAAAATAAACGATACTAAATGCAGTATATATTTAATGTGGGGGGGGGGATACGATATCTGAGCCGTACAAAATATCAGACCCTCTATTGAAAAGTTGTGTAGGGGTTAGCCGCAGTTGTTGGATAAAGCAGACAAGTGTGGGGACAAATAACCACTTACGGCAAAAATAGTAGCATTTGGCGGAAAGACGTTGATAAAAACGCGGAAGCAGCTACGGTGATTGTTAGAAATAGATTTCAGATTGGCTTTTTCGAACTCATCTATTAAACGTCTTAGAAAAGTGGCTAATCATTGATGGGATCGAATATAGCCTCGATGGGGATGAAATAATCACGTTGGCAACGCGCGGATTCAGACGATTTATTTCACTTCTTAGTGGCATGGCGCTTGCGCTTGTCATAGCCCTTGCCGTTGTTTCTTTTGCTCCCCGCGCATTTGGTTACATGCCCTTTGCCGTGCTCTCGGGATCTATGGAACCCGAGCTTCCCGTCGGCTCCATGGTGTTTGTTCACAAGGTTGACCCAACGAATATCGCCGTGGGCGATAATGCAACTTTTTACCGGTCGGACGGCGCCGTAGTGACCCACCAGGTGTACGAGGTCGACCCTGTGGCGCAGACGATCAGCACGCAGGGAATCGCAAACAAAAATGCAGATGGAACCATCGTGCACGACGCCGAGCAGACGCCTTTTTCACGCGTGATCGGCGTCGTTTCTTTTTGTGTCCCTTACCTGGGCTTCGTTAACGCATATTGCACGACGATGCCCGGTTTGCTTGTTGTGGTGGCCGTTCTGGCGCTGCTGGTCGCGGCGTCGATAGTGCTCGATCGGATGGTTTCCGACGAGCCTGCGGACAAGCATGCTCGCGCGCATGCGAGGGGGCGGCATCCATAGCGGCAGGGGAGAGGTGTCGGCAACGGCAAGGGCCGTTGCCGGGGAAAACGATTCTCGAAAGGAAGAGAACGATGGAGAACAAGAGGAAAAAGCGCTACGGCATAGTTGCCGCCTTGCTGCTGCTGGTACTGGCTGCCGGCGTGGGCACCTACGCCTGGCTGACGGCGCAGTCGAGCCTGACCAACAACTTCACCACTGCGGGCATCAACAAGCCCACTACCGATCCCGACCATCCGAATCAGCCGCTTCCGGATGATAACACTAAGGTCAACGGCAACCTGACCGAGACCAAATGGGTTAAGGACTCTAAGCTCGCCCCTGGCGTGTCTGTACCCAAGAATCCTAATGTCGGTATCGGCAAGGGATCCGAGGATGCATATGTGTACGTTTTCGTGAACAACAAGACGGCGCCTGCCGGGACCGCTGATTCCAAGACGACTTACTTCACTATTAACTCTGGCTGGAAGGCCGTTGATGCGACCGCCGTTGAGGGCGAGCCGACTCATTATCTCGGTGGCCTTTTCGTTTATGTTGGCGAAGGAACCGAGGCTACCCCGCTTATTGCCAGCAAGACTGAGGATAAGTGGACTGGCGAGCTGTTCAGCCAGGTGACTACGCCCAAGGACACCGAGCAAAAGGATTTCGCCAATCCTGCCACGATGGATGTCAACTGCTTCATCTGTCTCTTATACACATCTGACGCTGCCGACGACTTAATAGGTGTAGAT
>UQSK01000004.1 GCA_900543605.1 uncultured Collinsella sp. | reverse complement strand
TGTATAAGAGACAGGCCGCCGACGCCCTGAAGGGAGGCGATGAGTAATGCCTATCGGACCTGCGCGCATGCCGCTCTTCGATCATCTGGGCGAGCTCCGTCGCCGCCTGACCATCGTGGTCGTCTCGGTGTTTGCCGCCGCTATCGTGCTGTATTTCGCCACGCCTGTGGTGCTCGACATCCTGAAAGATCCCATCCGCTCCTTTGTGCCGGACGGTAAGTTCTACATCACCACCACGCTCGGCGGCTTTGGCCTGCGCTTCTCGCTGGCCATCAAGATGGCCATGGTCATGTGCACGCCCATGATCATCTGGCAGATTCTGGCGTTTTTCCTGCCGGCGCTGCGCCCCAACGAGCGCAAGTGGGTCGTGCCCACGGTGCTCGCCTCGACGGTGCTGTTCTTTCTGGGTGCCATTTTCTGCTACTTCATCATCATCCCCGCGGGCTTTGAGTGGCTTATCGGCGAGACCTCGGCCGTTGCTACGGCGTGGCCCGATCTGGAGAACTACGTCAACATGGAGCTGCTCTTTATGTTCGGCTTTGGTGTGGCGTTTGAGCTGCCGCTCATCATCTTCTACCTGTCCGTCTTCCATATCGTGTCCTACGCGGCCTTCCGCAGCGCCTGGCGTTACGTATACGTTGGCCTGCTCGTGGGATCGGCTGTGATAACGCCCGACGGCTCGCCCGTTACGCTGGGCCTCATGTACGGCGCCCTGCTCTCGCTCTACGAGATCTCGCTTGCCATCGCCCGTGTGGTCATCACCGCGCGCGAGGGCAAGGAGGGCTTGTTTGTGAGTCGTCTGGACCTGTTCTCGGACGATGAGGACGACGAGGAGTAAATCGGTATGCACGAGGTTGGCATTGTCAACGGCATACTCGATACAGTGATTCGCGCGGCGCGTGGGGCGGGGGCCTCGCGCGCCGTTTTGGTAACGCTGCGTATCGGGGATATGACCGAAGTTGTGCGCGAGGCGCTCGACTTTGCGTGGGAGACGTTTCGCGACGAGGACCCGCTCACATGCGGCTGCGAGCTTGCCGTGGAGGAAGTCCATCCACAAAGCGAGTGCCAGGACTGCGGCGAGGTCTTTGAGCACGATCGCTTCCATTGCCGCTGTCCCCAGTGTGGCGGCGCCAACGTGCGCCTGCTGCACGGCCGCGAGCTCGACATCGCCAGTATCGAAATCGAAACCCCCGATGATTAACCCATCAGCCATCTGGGGACGGGGTATAAAGGGGCCAAAGTAAGGAGTGCCAAGTATGGCTGAGAAAACGATTGATATCGCGTCGCCGATTCTGTCGCGCAATGAGCGCCTGGCAGATCAGCTGCGCCAGCGATTTAAAGAGACAAACACCTATGTGATCAATGTCTTGTCGAGCCCCGGCTCGGGTAAGACAACAACGATTCTGGGCACCAACGAGCGCCTGCGCGACAAGGCCGGCTTGCGCTGCGCCGTCATCGAAGGCGATATCGCCTCGGACGTCGACGCCATCACCATGAAGGAAGCCGGCATGCCCGCCATCCAGATCAACACGGGCGGCCTGTGCCACCTCGAGGGCAACATGATTATGGAAGCCGTTGACGCGTTCGACCAGGCCGTTGGGCTCGATAACATCGACGTCATTTTTATCGAAAACGTGGGCAACTTGGTCTGTCCGGTCGACTTTGACCTGGGCGAGAACCTGTCCATCATGATTCTTTCGGTGCCCGAGGGCGATGACAAGCCCATCAAATACCCGGGTATCTTCCAACACGCCGGCGCGCAGCTGCTCAACAAGGTCGATGTGGCCCCGGCTTTCGATTTTGACATGGATAGGTATACTAAGACACTCGATGACCTCAATCCGCAGGCGCCGCGGTTTGCCGTGAGCGCGCGCAAGGGCGAGGGCATGGATGCCTGGTGCGATTGGCTCATCGGGCAGATCGAGCAAGCAAGGGCGTAAGTCGGCCGCCATACGGGCGGGCGTAGCCGCAGAGATACGAGATAGGAGCCTCTTTTGAAGCTCATCATCGCCGAGAAAAACGACGCCGCGCGTCAGATCGCCGAGCGTCTGTCCACGGGCAAGCCCAAAAAGGACAAGGTGTACAACACCGCCATCTACCGTTTTGAGTGGAAGGGCGAGGAGTGCGTGACGATCGGCCTTGCCGGTCACATCCTTGCGCCCGATTTTTGCGACAGTGTGCTGTTCGATAAAAAGCTGGGCTGGTATTCGGTCACCGAGGACGGCGAGATGCTGCCGGCCGACATACCCGATGGCCTGGCGCGTCCGCCCTACGATACCAAGCGCAAGCCGTTCCTTGCCGATGGCATCTCCATCAAGGGCTGGAAGCTCGAGAGCCTGCCCTATCTCACCTGGGCGCCCGTCATTAAGTTGCCGGCCGAGAAAGAGCTCATTCGCTCGCTCAAGAACCTTGCCAAGAAGTCCGACAGCGTCATTATCGCCACGGACTTCGACCGTGAGGGCGAGCTGATCGGTTCGGACGCCCTCAACAAGGTGCGCGAGGTTGCGCCGGACCTGCCGGTCGCCCGCGCCCAGTATTCTTCGTTTACCAAGGCCGAGATCACGCAGGCCTTCGATAATCTTGTCTCGCTCGACCAGAACCTGGCCGATGCCGGCGAGAGCCGTCAGCACATCGACCTCATTTGGGGCGCGGTGCTCACGCGTTACCTGACGCTCGCCAAGTTTGGCGGCTTTGGCAACGTGCGCTCTGCCGGCCGCGTGCAGACGCCGACGCTTGCCCTGGTGGTTGAGCGCGAGCGCGAGCGCATGGCGTTTGTGCCCGAGGACTATTGGCAGATCCGCGGCATGGGTGCCGCACAGGGTGCTGCCGAGGACGACCGCTTTAAGATTGCGCACAAAACGGCACGCTTTACCGACAAGGATGCTGCTGAGACGGCGTACGGTCATGTTGACGGCGTCGCGACGGCAACCGTCGCCGCGGTGACCAAGCGCTCGCGCAAGCAGCAGCCGCCCACGCCGTTTGCGACCACCTCGCTGCAGGCTGCCGCTGCGGCCGAGGGCATCTCGCCTGCGCGCACCATGCGCATCGCCGAGTCCCTCTACATGGCGGGCCTCATCAGCTACCCGCGTGTCGACAACACCGTGTACCCCGCGACGCTCGATCTGGGCGCCGTGGTGAGCGATCTGGCAAAGATCAACCCGGCGCTGGCGCCCGTATGCAAAAAGGTGCTCGCCGGTCCCATGAAGCCCACGCGCGGCAAGGTCGAGACCACCGACCACCCGCCTATCTATCCCACGGGCGAAGGCGATCCGTCCACGCTCGACGGCGGCCAGCGTAAGCTCTACGACCTCATCGCCCGTCGCTTCCTGGCGACGCTTATGGGTCCTGCGACCATCGAGAACACCAAGCTCGAGCTCGACGTGAACGGTGAGCCGTTCGTGGCTTCGGGCGATGTGCTCGTGACCCCGGGTTTCCGCGAGGCGTATCCGTATGGACTCAAGCGCGATGAGCAGATGCCGCCGCTGGAGCAGGGCGATACGGTCGACGTGTTCGACATTAAACTCGAGGCCAAGCAGACCGAGCCGCCCGCGCGCTACAGCCAGGGCAAGCTCGTGCAGGAGATGGAGAAGCGCGGCCTGGGTACCAAGTCCACGCGCGCGAGCATCATCGAGCGCCTGTATGCCGTGCGCTATCTCAAAAATGATCCCGTTGAGCCGAGCCAGCTGGGCATCGCTATCATCGATGCGCTGACGCAGTTTGCCCCGCGCATCACGAGCCCCGATATGACCAGCGAGCTCGATGGCGATATGACCCGTGTGGAGCGCGGCGAGGATACCGAAGAGCATGTCGTGACGCACTCGCGCGCGCTGCTGGCCGGCGTGCTCGACGAGCTGCTCAAGCACACGCAGGAGTTGGGCGACGCCATCAGCGACGCCGTCACGGCCGATGCGCGCGTGGGTGCCTGCCCCAAGTGCGGCAAGGACCTGGTTATGAAGACGAGCGCCAAGACCCGTGGCAGCTTTATCGGCTGCATGGGCTGGCCCGACTGCGACGTGACCTATCCGGTGCCGAGCGGCGTCAAGGTAAGCCCGCTCGAGGGCGAGGCCGCCGTGTGCCCCGAGTGCGGCGCGCCGCGCATTAAGTGCCAGCCGTTCCGCCAGAAGGCCTTCGAGATTTGCGTGAACCCCACGTGCCCCACCAACTACGAGCCTGACCTTAAGGTGGGCGAGTGCAAGGTGTGCGCCGAGGCAGGACGCCATGGCGACCTGATCGCGCACAAGAGCGAAAAGAGCGGCAAGCGCTTTATCCGCTGCACCAACTATGACGATTGCGGCGTGAGCTATCCGCTGCCGGCGCGCGGCAAGCTTGAGGCGACGGGCGAGACTTGCCCCGAGTGCGGCGCCCCCATCGTGGTGGTCAACACGGCGCGCGGTCCGTGGCGCATTTGCGTCAACATGGACTGCCCGACCAAGGAGAAGAAGCCCGCCCGTGGCCGCAAGACCACGACCAAGACGACCGCGGCGAAGAAGACGACGGCGGCCAAGAAGACTTCGACCGCCAAAAAGGCGACGGCCAAAAAGGCTACCGCGAAAAAGACGACCACCAAGAAGCCAGCTGCCGACAAGTAGCGGTGCAGCCGAAACATTGCCCAAAACAAAAAACGAGCGAGGGTCTCATGATCCTCGCTCGTTTTCTGCCGGCAGTTTAGGAACGTCCCTAACTGCCGGCTCTGGAACGACAAAGCGGCTACTTCACCTCGACGGGCGCGGCACCGGGGTAGCGGTCCTCAAAGTCCAGACGGTATTTGTTGTCGTTGGTGCCCGCTACGTTGTCGCGCGCCAGCGGCGCCACGATCTCGTCCTTGTGGTTGGCGGGGCTGGAGTACTCAAGGCTGATTTCCCAAGCGTCGCAAATGACGTCGATGCGATTCTCCAGGTCGTCGTAGAGTGTGATGATGTCTTTCCACGAGCTGTAGTTCTGCGAGTCGATGGGAACATCCAGGTCCTCGACCTCGTCTTTCAGGTCGCCGATCTGATCCTCGAGCGCCTCGGCGGCATCGCTGGCAGATTGGCGCGAGCTGCGGTCATCCTTGAGGTAGTACGTGTTAAACGTGGTGGCACAGTCGCGAACCTGCTGATCAAGATCGGAGAGCCTGCTGTAGTAGGAGCTCAGCTGGTCGTAGACGTTCTGCTCGCTGATGGTGGCGGCATCGTGGGCGTCATCGTCATCATCGTCAAGCTTGTTGGGGTCGCCCTTTACGGACACATCGTCGTCATCGTGGTCGATCTTGACCTTCTCGATCGTCGTACCTTTGGAATCGTCGGTACCCTTATCGAAGGGCTTGATCATAAAGAATGCGACCAGCGCGATAATCACGACGACGAGCGCGGCGATAATGCCGATGAACAGGGCGTTGTTGTTTTTGGGGGCAGTAGGCGTGCCGGCCTGCGGAGCAGCGGTCGGAATGGGTTGCTGAGCCGCGGCGTTGGCCGCCGCCCATTGCTGCGTCGTGCCGACTTCGGGCTGGGGAGCGGGCGCGGGCTGATGGGCGGACTGCACGGTCACGTCTGCCGGCTGGGGCTGAGTTGCGGTCGCATCGGCGCCGGAGACGGCATCGGGCGCGGGAGCGTTTTCGGCGAACGGCGCGTCCTCCTGCGCTTGCGAAACCTGGTCATCGTCGGTCACAGGCGCTCCGCAACTGGTGCAAAAACGCTCGTCGTCTTTCAGAAGCTTGCCGCATTGGGTGCAAAACCGGGGCATGTCGGTTCCTTTCGTTTGGTGTGTTGGCTAGATTATAAGGTGGTTGAGGTGCAGATGGACTGTGCCGACCCAACTGGTTACGAGAGAATGGTTGCGCCGCGCCATGCACCGCTGCATGCGTCACAATGAGTGCAACGTGTTGAGCGTCCGGCATGTCCGCTTATCGGCGGTTCAGCGGATTGCAATGGTAGAGAGCGGGTCTGTGTACTGTGGCGAGCGGAGTAGCGGCAGCGGCGACAAGGTGGGGTCGGATCGACTCCCGCATGGGGACGCATCCCTTGCCGCGCCCGATTGCTCACGTCGAGTGTTTTGTGCTGCCGCGGTGACCGGAGCGTTTGCTTTGGCGGCCGGCCTCGGCGGTTGCGCCGCACACTGTAACGAAGCGAAGGGCTCCGCTGACCCTGCTAAACAAACGTCAAAGCGGTCATCCGCGACAGAAGCGACGGCCGCCCCTAAGTCTTCTTGGATCGCCGCCATTCAGCAAGATATCGAGGCTCTGGTCGAGCCGTATGGCGACTCCGTCTCGGTTTACGCCGTGGCGCTCGATTCCCAAACGTTCGACGCGCTCGATGGTGAAACCGTCGTGGCGCCCGATGTGTGCAGGGTTGCGGCGAGCATCATCAAGCTTCCCGTTCTTGCCTGCGCGCTCGATACCGTGGCGGCGGGTAGGCTGTCCCTCGACGAACAGATAACGGTGACGCAGCGGGATATCGTGGGCGGCAGCGGCAATATTCAAGCGCGCGGCGTGGGCGTGTCGTACAGCGTGGATGAGCTGCTGTGCGCCATGATCGCCCAGAGCGACAACGTGGCGGCGAATCTCATCATTAACCGGCTCGGCATGGATGCGGTAAATGGGACGTGCGCCGCGCTGGGTTTGCCTCAAACGGCGCTCGCTCGTCTGATGATGGACACCGATGCCCGGGCGCAAGGTCGCGAGAACTATACGAGCGCTCGTGATGCCGCGACCGTGTTGCAGCGGCTGGCGGCGGGGACAGTCGCAACGCCCGAGCTCTGCGAGCGGGCGCGTGGATATCTGCTAGCTCAGGAAGATGCGCGCGGTATTGTCGAGGGTGTTCCCGGTGACGTCTCGGTCGCGCACAAAACGGGCAGCCTGTCGAATGCTCAGCACGATGCGGCAATCGTCTATGCCGAACATCCCTATATCTTGGCCGTCCTCACCCAAGACCTCGAACGCGAGCAGGCCCTGGCCTTGGAGCGCGACATCTCTTCCGCTATCTATACCCGCGCCGAGACCTAGTCGTTAGGGACGTTCTTAAACGACTAGTCATTCAAGAACGTCCCCAATGACTAGGTCGTATTTGGGGCGCACCGAGCGCTGGGGTATCATGACGTGGTTGCTATAACTCGCATTTCCGCGCCTTGTAGGAAGGGGCTGCGCCCATGGCTTTTGAGCCCGCTCAACATAGCTTTATCACGCTCGAGGGCGTCGATGGCGCCGGTAAGTCCACGCAGGCGCGCCTGCTGGCCCGCGCGCTTGACCTTGCTGGTTACCAGGTCGTGACCCTGCGCGAGCCGGGTGGCACCGCCATCAGCGAAAAGATTCGTGCTCTGCTGCTCGATCCCGCCAACACGGCGATGGGAGACACCTGCGAGCTGCTGCTCTACGAGGCCGCGCGCGCCCAGCTAGTGCACGAGGTCATCGCGCCCGCCCTCGCTGCCGGCAAGGTGGTCCTGTGCGATCGCTTCTACGATTCCACGACCTGCTACCAGGCGTTTGCCGACGGCCTTGATCGCCGGATGGTGCGCGACGCCAACAACCTGGCCGTCGCGGGTACGCACCCGGCGCTCACGCTCGTCTACCACATCACGCCCGAGCAGGCGGCGTTGCGCATGGCAGCCCGTGGCGCGGCCGACCGCATGGAGGCAAAGGGCATAGCCTTCCAAGAGCGCGTCTACCAGGGATTTTGCGCTATCGCTGCCGAGGAACCCGCTCGCGTAAAGCTCATCGATGCCACCGCGCCCATCGAGGACGTCTTTGCGCAGACGGTCGAGCAGGTTCGCGCGTACGGCCTCGATATCCCGCAGGATGCCGTCGCCGCCGCGCTTGCCCAGGAGGCCGAGTAGCATGGCCCCCGCGCAGACAAGTTTGCTCGCCAAGCTCGATACCCAAGAGCGCGTGCGCGACTTTTTGACCAATGCCGTCGCCAGCGGTCGCGCATCGCACGCCTATCTGTTCTTGGGAGCGCCCGGCGCCGGCAAGCTCGATGCCGCATGGGCGCTCGCCCAGGCATTCCTGTGCGAGCAGGACGGCTGCGGATCGTGTGACAGCTGCGTGCGCGTCGCGCGCCATACACATCCCGACGTGCACTATTACACGCCCGAAAGTGCTACGGGCTATCTCATCGCCCAGACGCGCGAGCTACTCGACGACGTGCCCCTGGCGCCCATCCGCGCCAAGGCCAAGGTCTACATCATTGACCGTGCCGAGCAGCTGCGCGCTAACACCGCTAACGCACTGCTCAAAACACTCGAGGAGCCGCCCGAGGGCGTCATGTTCATTCTGCTGGGCACCTCGGCAGACGTGATGCTGCCCACCATCGTGAGCCGCTGCCAGTGCGTGCCGTTTCGGCTGGTGTCGCCCACCGTGGCCGCGCAGGCCGTGAGCCGCGCCACCGGTCAGGATATCGCGCGCTGCCGCATGGCCGTCGCCGTGGCGGGAAGCCCCGCGCGCGGCATCGAGTTCCTTAAAAGTGCCGAGCGCCAGGACGCCCGCCGTCAGATGGTCCGTGCCATCGACTCACTCATTGCCGCCGACGAGGCCGACGTGCTCAGCCGCGCCAAGTCACTCATCGTCGCCGTCAAGGCGCCGTTGGCCGAGGTCAAGTCCACGCAGGAAAAGGTGCTCGAGCAAAATGCCGACTACCTGTCGCGTGGAGCATTGAAGCAGCTTGAGGACCGTAACAAGCGCGAACTCAACGCGCGCGAGCGTTCGGGTATCATGGAAGCGCTGGCGAGCGCGCGGACGCTCATGCGCGACGTGCTGCTGACGCTTCAGGATGAGGCGGCCGACATCGTGAACGAGGATGTGCGCGACACGATCGGCCGGCTTGCCGCCGCGACCAATGTTGCGGGTGCCACCCAGGCGCTCGAAGCGGTCGCAACCGCCGAGCGCAACATCGCCAGAAACGTTACTCCCCAGCTGGCCATCGAGGTCATGCTGTTCGATATCAGGAAGGCACTGAAATGCCGTTAGTCGTACCCGTTAAGTTTACCTACGCCTCGCGCGACCTGTGGTTCGACCCGCAGGATCTGGATATCCTCGAGGCCGATTATGCTATCTGCTCCACCGAGCGCGGAACCGAGATCGGCCTGGTCACGGCAGACCCCTTCGAGGTGCCGCAGGACGAGATCGGCCAGCCGCTCAAGCCCGTGCTGCGCGTGGCGAGCGACACCGACCTGCAGCTTGCCGATGATCTGGCCATTCAGGGTGACGAGGCCATGGTCGATTTCCGTCGCCTGGTCAAGGAGCTCGACCTCGAGATGAAGCCGGTCGGCGTCGAGTACCTGTTCGGCGGCGAGAAGGCCGTGTTCTATTTTGCGGCCGAGGAGCGCGTCGATTTTCGTCAGCTCGTCAAGGACCTTTCCTCGACGCTGCACATTCGCGTCGACATGCGCCAGATCGGCGTGCGCGACGAGACCCGCTTGGTGGGCGGCTATGCCCAGTGCGGCCAGGAGCTCTGCTGCACGCGCTTTGGCGGACAGTTTGAGCCCGTCTCGATTCGCATGGCAAAAGAGCAGGATCTACCGCTTAACTCGTCCAAGATCAGCGGCGTATGCGGCCGTCTAATGTGCTGCCTGCGCTACGAGTTCGAGGCGTATAAGGACTTTAAGAGCCGCGCACCCAAAAAGAAGACGCTTATCGATACGCCGCTTGGCAAGGCACGTATTCAAGAATATGACACGCCGCGCGAGCAGCTGGTGCTGCGCCTGGAGAACGGCAAGGTCTTTAAGGTCAACCTGGCCGATATGACCTGCTCGGAGGGCTGCAAAAAGAAGGCAGCCGAGCAGGGCTGCAACTGCCGTCCCGACTGCGTGACGCGCGACGTGCTCGAGCGCATCGAGTCGCCCGAGATGCGCCTGGCGCTCATGGAGCTCGATCGCGAGAACGGCGTCGACGTGGGCGATGGCCTGTCGAACGCTGATCGCCTGGCGGGCATATCGATGCCCAAGCGCCGTCGTCGCGATGCCGAATCCGATGCTCGCGCCGGTCAGGGCGAGGGTCGTGGCCGTGGAAAGGGCCGTGGCAAGTCCGAGACGCCCGAGGTCGAGGAGGCAGGCGGCCGTCGCCGCCGCAAGCGTGCGGGCTCTGCCGATACCAGCGAGGCCGCAGTTGCCGGCAAGAACGGCACACGCGAGCGCGAGGCTCAGCAGCCTCAACAGCAGAATCGCGGCGGTGGCATGAATCCCACGCGCCGTCGTCGCCGTCATCTGTCGAGCGAGGAGCGCGAGGATGCCTTCCGTGCCGCAGCCGCTCGCGAGGCCGGCGCTGCCCCCAAGGGCGGCTCGGGCGCCGATGCGCCTGCCGATAAGGGCGGCAAGTCGCATGGCGAGGATGAGCGCGCGCCGCGTCCGCGCCGTCGCCACTCGTCGGGCGCGCAGCAGAAGCCCTCGGTGCCCTCCGTGGCCGATCAGGTCTCGGATGGCGAGGTCAAGGTCACGCGCCGTCGTCCTGGAGACGGCGGGGGAGCTGCTGCCAAGGCTTCGCGCGGCGCCGCTCGCGACGAGCACGATTCGCGTGAGGACCGTGGTGGCGAGGGCTCGGCCGGCCAGGGCCAAAAGCGCCGTCGCCGCCGCCGTTCCCGTAAGCCGCGCCAGGATGGTGGCGAGGGCTCGGCCCCGTCTTCGTCGGCGCCGCAGCCGCCTGCCGGCGAGTAGCGCCCGCACGCGGTTTTGTTTGCCTTGCTCCGGAGTACTCCGGGGTAGCATATGTATGAATCGGCAGCCCTCCCCGCGCCCAGTGCGTAGGGAGGGCTGTGTCATGAAGAACCATTTGGATGTTTTGAACCGCTTGCAAGACGGTGCCGACCTGCCGTTTGCGGACAAATTGCGACCGTTTGCCGAGCGGGCGGCACACGAAGCGCTCGAGGCGTTGTCGCCCACGCGATGTGCCGGCTGCGAGCGCTCCGGTGCGCTTATTTGCCAAGACTGTCTTGCCTCGCTTGTGCTCATTAACCCATGTTGCAGCTGTATCCGGTGCGGTGCTCCGTATGGGGACCTGCTGTGCACCGAGTGCTCGGTCGAGGGGGAGTCCTCGGCGATGGCCGAGGCACTCGATCGCTGCTTGGCGTGCGCCGTCTACGCGCATCCGCTGCCGCGCATCATTAAGGCGTACAAGGACGCGGGCGAGCGACGCCTGGCTTCGTATCTGGCGGAGCTGCTCTATGACACCGCCTTAAACGCCCAAGTTGCAGCTCCCAATCGCTATGGTGGCGTGTTGTCCAGCTCCGATGCGGTGGTGTTTGTGCCGGCGACGGCAGCTGCGTTTCGGCGTCGCGGCTTTGATCACATGGAGGCCATCGCTCGTCCGTTTTGCGAGCTGTCGGGGCTACCGCTGCTCGATGCCCTCGTTAAATATGGTCATGGTGATCAGCGCCAGCTCGGTCGCGACGAGCGCCGCGAGCGTGCGCGGGGCATGTACGAAGCGGTCGAGGACGTGCGGGGCAAACGCCTGCTGCTTATCGACGACGTTATAACCACGGGCGCAACCATGGCGGCCGCTTCTGTCGAGCTCAAGCGCGCCGGTGCTGCGGCCGTCGACGGCCTTGCGATCGCACGCGTCTGGTAGGGGTGGTTTTGAGGCAGTGAAGATTGCGCGACGCATCGAGCCGACAAGCGAGCAACTGGCGGCCTCCGTAATCCTGACTGGCGCCACGGCGCTGCGCATGATGCGCGCCGAGCGTCGACAAATGGGTTACATCAGTTGGAGGGACCTCGATCCCGATGAAGAGCACAGCGTGCTGTATGCATCGTCGCCCTCGGCCGAGGACATCTATCTTTCCGATTTGGTGCGGATCGGGGCCGTGAGTGGCGAGGTTCAAGAAGACCTGTGCCTGCTGGTGGGGTCGGCGAAGCAGCGTCGCCGCATGCCTGGTACAAGCTGGTCCGTTTGTTCTGCAGGACTGCCGGTTGGTTCGATTCTGGAGGTGGAGCCGGGGGTGTACAGTTTGTCTCCCGAGGCCCTCTGCGTAGCCGTTGCGCGCGAAGTCGGCTGCATCCAGGCATTTGCCCTGGCCCAGGAGCTGTGCTCCAAGATTTCGCTGAGCGATCGCGGGCAGTATCTGCCCCCTTACAGCTCGCCCACCGCGAACAGGCTGGCAAAGGATAGGGACCATCCGTCAGATGTGGGCTACTTTGAGGTCGAGCCAGTGCTGACGCCCGATCGCCTGGCAGATTACCTTTCGGCATGCAAGGGGAGCGCGGCCAAGCAGCTGCGGCGGCTGTGCCCCTATCTGTCGGAAAACCTGCGCTCACCCATGGAATGCATCATGCTTGCCATGTTTTCGCTTCCGTTTTCCTATGGCGGATTTGTCTGCGGTCCCTTTAAGACCGACCACAAGATCGAGTTCAACGACCGTGCGCAGGCGATCTCGGGGATGCCGTATGCGGTTTGCGATGCCTATCAGGAAGCAGCCCGGTTTGACCTGGAATACAACGGCGAGCAGGGCCATTCGTCTCGCGGCGGGCGCATTCACGATGAAAAACGCAATACGGGTTTGGCGTCCATGGGAATCGAGGTCGCGACGGTCAACAACGAGATGCTCTGCAACATGGAGGCGATGGAGGCGCTCGCATGGCGCATATACCAACGCATGGGCAAACGATATCGCAACCGTGTTGACGCTTGTAGAAAGAAACAAGAGGCACTATTTAACACGCTGCGGGCGTGTTTTGGGCTTAAATCTGCCTAACAATGCTTGAAATCAGGGGGTTGGATATACACTCTGGCCAAAATATAGCAAATATGAGTACTGCTACAAAATAAGTAACAGCAAAATCAGGGATTTTGGGACTGGAAGATGGCGTAGATTAGAAAGATAATAAACAAATGTGGAATATCCTGGCATCAATCTGACGTTATAGAGCGTGAAAACTGTTTGCAGAGCCAAAAAATCCTGCCACTAATTTGGTAACAGTACTCATATTTGCTATTTTTTGGCCACGGCACCCTAAGGCGGGTGCCTCGGGGCTCCCCATAGGGGAGTAACGGGTTCAATCAGGGCACGTGTGGCCCGCTCCGACCTGCGAAATCTGTGCTCGCGATGCGAATAACGTCCCTAACCTTAAACTATAGCTTGAACTTAGCTATAATGCGCTACGTTCCTGCCAGGCTGTGGTTGCGGACGGACGAAATGCCCATCCTAGTCCAAGACAGACGCGGTCAAAGGGATCCACGTAAGCGACCGCGTGCGCGCGGCGCGATCATGGCGCGTCCTAGATGTAAGCCGCACCGTCCGTTCTACTTTCTTTGGGGCAATACCGCCTCGCGGGCGAGCGGGCCAGTCGTGAAGGTGGCTGCGGCCTCCCGAGCAAACGCCCCGGTGCGCAAGTGTGGGGTCAAATACCAGGTCAGCTGGTGGGAACAACCCGATATTCCGTGCAGGGCACGGATCGTATACGACACAGAAGGCAGGGTAGCGGACATGGTGAGGGGCAGCTTGATGCACGCGGCTCGGTTGGGTGCTGGGACCGCGGCGGTCATTGCCGTTTTGGGCCTGAGTGGATGCGCGTTCAATCCACTGTCCACGTTCACGACGCCCACGATCGACCAGATCGAGCGCGAGACCGTTACCACCACGGTATCGGACGATGCCCTGGTCACGCCGGGAACCCTGACTGTCGCTCTCGATACTTCCGATGCCCCGCAAGCCATGCAGGATGCCGACGGAAACCTCACGGGCTATGCGGTCGATGCCGCTCGTGCCCTCGCATGCCGCATGGGTCTCAAGGTTGCCTTTGTCGATGCGTCCTCGGCCGATTCCGCGCTCAGCGATAAAAAGGCCGACATCTTCATTGGTGACGTCAGGTCTACGGACGGCGATATCAGCTCGCTTGGCACCTGTCTGTACGACGCCCCCGCCGTATTCGGCAAGAGCAGCGACGGAGAGTCGCTGAGCGTTTCCACCGAAACGCTTAACACCGCTACCCTGGGCGTTCAGACCTCTTCGGCCTCGCAGGAAGCGCTCGCCAAGCAGAGCATTACGGCCAACCAAAAGACCTTCTCCAACATCAATGAGTGCTTTGAGGCGCTCGAGTCGGGCGAAGTCGATTACGTGATCTGTGATTCCACGGCCGGTGGTTACCTCGCGCGCCTGATGAGCCAGATCTCCTATGTCGGCACGCTCGAGACGCCCTCCACGCTTGGTGTCGCAGGCCTTAGCTCTAACGATGAGCTGTGCCGTGCCGTGAGCGATGCCCTCGATGGTATCACGGTCGATGGCACGCTCGAGGCAGTCCACTGCGTCTGGTACGGCCAGATGCCCTATGACCTTACCGCCAAGACCGTTTCGGGAGCCAATGTGCAGACATCCGACTCCACGTCCAACGAGACTGAGCCCTCCGATGACGACGCCTCCGATAACAACGGCGACAGCCCGTCGTCTAGCCAGGAAGGCGCCATCACCGACGATGACATCAACAAGCTCAATAGCTAGTTATTGGTAGGGGTGGCGTCTGCCATACATTGAATGAGGCGCTTCTTCATGGTTTCAACACGCATAGTCGGGTCTCCCCAATAGGGGAGCCCGGCTTTTCTATTTTGGTAAAAACAGCAGGTAAAAGCTGATTTTCAGGAGAAAAACCAACTCCGCCGACGCCTTCCTATAGCGCACTTTGCCACAGAAAAGTGCGAGACTTCGGTATGCGGTATCAAGCAATCGTTATTCGGGTCTTTAGGAATCCGCGTGATTAAATGCACGGCAATGGGTACATAGCCAGTACAGTAAGTCCCCGAGGCAGATTGGAGCCACGTATGGATATCAAGGTTTCTGGACGCAAGACGACGGTAACCGATGCTCTGCGTGCGCATGTGGATGAGAAGATCGGCGAGGCGCTCAAGGTTTTCGATATCGAGCCCATGACGGTCGACGTTGTACTTCGCTATGAGAAGAACCCCTCGAACCCCAACCCGGCAATCGTCGAGGTCACGGTTCGCGTCCGCGGTTCGGTGATTCGCGTTGCCGAGCACGGTGCAGATATGTACGCCGCCATCGACCTCTCCGCCGATAAGGTCACCCGCCAGCTGCGCAAGTTCAAGACCAAGGTTGTGGACAACCGCCAGGGCGGTGCCAGCGCCGCGGATGTCGCACCGGTCGAGCGCGTTGAGGATCTGGCCGACCTGCTGCTGCCCGAGGAAGAGGACGACCTGCTCGTCCGCGAGAAAGTTATCGACGTCACCCCGATGACTGAGGAGCAGGCGCTGGTGCAGACAGATCTGCTCGGCCACGACTTCTACGTGTTCGAGAACGCGACGACTGGCCTCATCAATGTGGTGTATCACCGTAAGAATGGTGGATATGGCATCATCAAGCCCCGCATCGAAACACTTGACGAGTAAAATACGTTAACTTGCATGAGTTAACGGTTGGCGGCCATCCCATGCGGGTGGCCGCCTTTTTACGTAAGGAGTCGCTTTGATGGACAAGGCTGCATCCGCCGGTCATTCGAACCGTTGCCGCATCGTCGTCGATACCTGCTGCGACTTTAGCCCCGAGGTCGCCGCGAACCTCGATGTCGATATCTTGGGCTTCCCCTTCATTATCGATGGCGAAGAGCGCACGGACGACATCTGGTCGAGCATCACACCCAAGGAGTTCTACGACCGCATGCGCGCCGGCGCTCGCGTGTCTACCTCCGCCGTGTCGCTCGGTCGCTATATCGAGTTCTTTACCGAGTGCGCCAAAGAGGGCACGCCCACGGTCTACCTGTGCTTTACCTCGGCGCTGTCGTCGAGCTACAACTCCGCGTGCCAGGCGGCAGATGCCGTGCGCGCCGAGTATCCCGATTTTGAGCTTTACGTGGTCGACAACGCTCTGCCCTGTGCGACCGGCGCGCTCTTGGCGCTCGAGGCCGTGCGCCAGCGTTCGGCGGGACTGACCGCCAAGCAGCTGGTCGATTGGGCAAACGAGGCAAAGACCTACGTCCACGGCTACTTTACGCTCGAGAGCTTCGACGCGCTGGCTGCCGGCGGCCGCATTCCGCCCGCGGCGGCGCAGCTCACGGCAAAGCTCGATGTCAAGCCCGAGCTCTCCTACGACCTTGCCGGCTCGCTGTCGCTGATCGGCGTCAACCGCGGCCGCAAGAAGGCACTCAAGTCCATCCTCAAGTCGTTCCGCGAGAACTACGTGCCCGACCGCACCATGCCCATCGCCATCATGACGGCCGATGCCGAAAAGGACGGCGACTGGCTCGAAGCCGCCATCCGCAAGGAGGAGGGCTGCGCCGACGTTACGATCATTCGCAGCTCCGTGGGTCCCACCATCGGCTCGCACGTGGGCCCCGGCATGGTGGCCTGCGCGTTTTGGGGTAAGAACCGCGCCGACAAGGCGTCGCTTTCCGACCGTATCGCCCGCCGCGTGCGCGGTCAGTAGGCAAGTAGCGCGGCCGTAATCGATCCCAACTCACAGCCCAAACGCTGGCACCGAGTATTCAACCTGGTAATAACACCCAACCCAAAAGGAAAGGTTTCATGGCAAACAAGCTCTCTGTCGCATTTATCGGCACCGGAATTATGGGTGCCCCCATCGCCGGCCACATTCTGGACGCCGGCTATTCCGTCACGGTCAACAACCGCACTAAGTCCAAGGCCGCCGCGCTTATCGAGCACGGTGCCGTTTGGGCCGATACGCCGGCCGATGCCGCGGCGAACGCCGATGTCGTCTTTACCATGGTGGGTTATCCCTCCGAGGTCGAGGAGCTCTACCTGGCGGGCGACGGCCTGCTCGCGTGCACTAAGCCCGGCGCGGTCCTGATCGACCTCACCACGAGCTCGCCCGAGCTGGCGCGCGACATTGCCGAGGCCGCCCAGGTCTCCGGCCGCATGGCGTTTGACTGCCCCGTTACCGGCGGCGAGTCGGGTGCTATCGCCGGCACGCTTACGGCTATCGTGGGCGCTACCGAGAACGACATCGCGTCGGTCCGCGACATCCTTGCCACCTTTGCGGCCAACATCTGCTGCTTCGATGGCGCCGGCAAGGGCCAGGCTGCCAAGCTCGCCAACCAGGTGTCGCTGGGTGCCTGCATGGTCGGCATGGCAGACGCCATGGCATTTGCCGAGCTGAGCGGCCTTGACCTGGAGAAGACCCGCCAGATGATCCTGGGCGGCACCGGCAAGTCCGGCGCTATGGAGAGCCTGGCTCCCAAGGCGCTCGACGGCGACTACAAGCCCGGCTTTATGGTCGAGCACTTCATCAAGGACCTGCGCTTGGCGCTCGCCTATGCCGACGACCGCGAGCTTGCGCTGCCCGGCGCCGACGTGGCCTTTACGCTCTACGACATGCTCGACGCCATCGGTGGCGCCAAGCTGGGCACCCAGGCCATCACGGTCCTCTATAAGGAGGAGGCCGACGCCATCGCCGCCGGTCTGGACTGGTCGCAGTATCGTCCCGAAGAGCATGGCGCTCACGAGGACGGCTGCGGTTGCGGCGAGCACGGCGACGACCATGAGTGCGGTTGCGGTCACCATCACGGCGAGGACCACGAGTGCTGCGGCGGCCACGGCCATGACGACGGCCATGAGTGCTGCTGCGGCCACCATCACGGGGAGTAGCGCCCATGAGCTGGACGTTCGTGGTGCTTGCGCTGGTGCTCTTTCTCTTTGCGATCTACATTGGCTTTTTGTGCGGCCAGTGGGCGTGCGAAAAGCGCGTCATCACCAAGCGCGACTACTGGATTGCCAACTTTGCAGGAGCGGCGGCAGTCGTCCTGCTGACCTGGGTGTTCTCGCTGTTCCCGCTGGTGCAGTTTGCGCCGATCGGCTGGCTCGGCGGCTTTATCGCCGGTCTTAAGATGAGTTTTGGCGAGTCCGTCGGTCCGTGGCGCAAGCACGACGAGGTCTTTAACGTCAACAAGGCTCATCGCGCCGCCGCCGACGCGGGCGACGCTGAGGAACGCCGCCGTGCGCGTCGCAATGGCGCGGCCGACCGACAGCTCATCTCGGTCACCGATGACAGCAAGGGTGCTGGCAAGCACGCTAAGAAATAGTAAGAAGAGGTAACTATGGCAGAAAACAAAGACGAACAGCTCACCGACGAGGAGCTGGCACAGCTTCAGCTGGCAGAGGAGAACGAGAACGCCGTCGACCGTCTGGTCAAGGAGCTCGGCTGCCCCACGCGCCGCATCCGCCAGTTTGCCGCCCGCGTGCTGCACCTGCTTGCCGAGCGCGATCCGCAGCGCGTCGTGCCCTGCGTGCCCGCGCTGATCGAGGCGCTCGACCGCCCCGAGGCGCAGACCCGCTGGGAGGCCCTCGATGCCCTGACGGCGCTCGCCACCACCTGCCCCGAGCAGCTGGGCGATGCCTTTGAGGGCGCCGAGACCGCGCTGTTCGACGAGATCTCCTCCACGCTGCGCTATGCCGCCTTCCGCCTGCTGTGCGTGTGGGGTGCCACGAGCGTCGAGCGTTCGCGCGAGGCTTGGCCCATCCTGGACGAGGCCATCCAGTGCTACCACGGCGACCTCGAGTATCGCGACATGCTCGGTTGCCTGTACGAGTTTTGCCAGGGCGAGATCGACGCCGAGGTTGCCGAGAAGCTCGCGCTGCGCCTTAAGTTCGATGCCGAGAACGGTAAGGGCAGCTATCTCAAGGCCCGTTCGAGCGAGATTTGCGAAATGCTTGTTAAACGTTTTGGCCTGGATCTCTCCAAAAAGAAGAAGCGTGCTAGCGTTAAAAAATCTGACGACGCCGAAGACGAGGAGTAACAGATTATGGCGCACGATGTAGTCCTGATTCCCGGTGACGGTATTGGTCCCGAGATTACGCAGGCCATGCGCCGCGTGGTCGAGGCCACCGGTGTCCAGATCAACTGGAATGTCCAGGAGGCCGGCGCCGGCGTCATGGACGAGTTTGGCACGCCGCTGCCCCAGCACGTGCTCGATGCGGTCGCCGAGACCAAGGTTGCCATCAAGGGCCCCATCACCACGCCGGTCGGCACGGGTTTCCGCAGCGTCAACGTGGCCCTGCGCAAGCACTTCGACCTGTACGCCTGCGTGCGACCCTGCCTGTCGCAGCCGGGCGACGGCTCGCGCTTCCGCGACCTCGACCTGGTTATCGTGCGCGAGAACACCGAGGACCTCTACGCCGGCATCGAGTTCGATGAGGGCACTGCCGAGGTCGAGGAGCTCTCGCAGCTCGTCGAGCGCTCGGGTCAAAAGACCTTCGCCGCCGATTCCGCGATCTCGATCAAGCCGATCTCTATCGCCAAGAGCCGCCGCATTGTGGAGTATGCCTTTGAGTATGCCCGTCGCTGCGGCCGCAAAAAGGTGACGGCCGTGCACAAGGCCAACATCATGAAGGCGACCGACGGCCTGTTCCTACGCGTTGCGCGCGAGGTGGCCGCCAACTATCCCGATATCGAGTTCAACGACAAGATCGTCGACGCCGCCTGCATGGGCCTGGTCCAGAACCCCAACGACTTCGATGTCCTGGTGCTGCCCAACCTGTACGGCGACATCGTGAGCGACCTGTGCGCCGGCCTCGTGGGTGGCTTAGGGATGGCCCCCGGCTCCAACATCGGTGCCGACTGCGCCATCTTCGAGGCGACGCACGGCTCCGCGCCCGATATCGCTGGCCAGGATATCGCTAACCCCACGGCCGAGATTCTGTCTGCGGCTATGATGCTCGATCACCTGGGCGAGAACGACGCGGCCAATCGCATTCGTGCCGCCGTTTCTGCCACGCTCGACGAGGGTGAGCAGGTTACCGGCGACGTTCGTCGTGCCCAGACCGGCTCCGTTGAGGGCGCTGTGGGCACGCAGGCCTTTGCCGATGCCGTTATCGCGCACCTGGCCTAAGGCATGCAGACTGCAAACGCCTAAATAGTACTTAAGTGTTTGCGTATAACCTGAGAATCAATACGCCCGGCGCTCTGTCGGGCGTATTCTATTGCGGACTATGTTTCCTAACAAGGAGTAACCGATATGGGTCTGATTCAAAAGAAGGACGAGAAGGACGAGATCGACGGCATCCAGATCATCGAGCGTGGCGAAGGCCCCGACGGTGACGAGGACGAGAAAATCGACCTGGTCGCCGGCACGTCTGCCGAGCACATTGCTGCCGGTACGACGGCCGAGGAGGAGGACGCCCGCCTGGAGGCTCAGATTGCCGCGGATGCCGCTGACGAGAATCTGATGCCCGAGGAGCAGGATGAGGACAACGACTCCGACGTGGACGATCATGCATCCAAGCACAAGAAGACGATGATTGCCGCCTTCGTGGTTGCAGTCGTGATTGCTGCTGTGGTCGGCTTCTTTATCGGCAACGGTGGTTTTGGCGGCAAGGGCGTCGGCTCGGCGAGCCTCACCGAGGACCAGCTCGATTCGACCGTGGCAAGCTACAGCTACAACGGCAAGAAGAGCGACATCACCGCGCGCGAGGCCATTGAGAGCCAGTACAGCCTCGACACCGTCAAGGATGGCGATGACAACTACACCGCTCCCTCTGCCGACGTCATCCTGTCCTACGTGCGCAACAAGATTCTGCTGGACGCTGCCGAGGACGAGGGCATTACCGTCTCTTCCAAGGAAATGAAGCAGTACGCCGAGGATTCCATCGGCACCTCCGACTACAAGACCATGGCCACGCAGTATGGCGTGTCCAAGGACCAGGCCAAGCAGATCGTCCGTCAGTCCGCGACGCTGCAGAAGCTCTACAAGAAGAAGGTCGGCGACAGCTCCGCAAGCATGCCGACCGCCCCGACCGAGCCTGCTGACGGCAACGAGGAGACCGCGAGCAAGGACTACGCTGACTACATCATCAACCTTGCCGGTGACGAGTGGGATAGCTCAAAGGGCACCTGGAAGGACGCCGACAGCACCTACGCTAAGGCCTTCGCTGACGATGCCTTTACGACCGATAGCGCCACCTATAAGCAGGCCATGACCGCCTATTACACCGCCTACCAGCAGTATTCCTCGCAGGCTTCGAGCGCTAGCTCCAAGTGGACCGAGTATGCTAACGGCCTCTACGCCAAGGCCAACATCAGCATCTACGGCCTGTTTGCGTAAGGTTTGCCTGCACTACTGCGCGTTAACCGATCTACCTGATTGAGCCCGCTAGAATGGACAACGTTCTAGCGGGCTTTTTGCGTTGAGGGCGTGATTGACGGCTTAATTATGGCTATTCATCTTTAAGCCCAAAAAGGCTATCGGCTTCATCGTCGGATATATATTCCAGTACATCGCCTGGTTGGCAGTCGAGTGCCCGGCATATCGCGTCAAGAGTTGAAAAACGTATGGCAGAAACCTTGCCCGTCTTAATGCGTGACATATTGACCTGGGAGATGCCCACACGTTCCGCAAGCTCTTTGGATGAAATCTTGCGTTCGGCGAGCATGCGGTCAAGCCGCAGAATAATCATGGATTCCCCCTAGAGCAACTCGTCATCTTGTTTTTGCAGGATATACCCGTAGCGGAAGATGCTAGCAATCAGGCAAATAATCAGGCCTGCAAAGAGCATGGAGGGCTCGAATAACGGGCCGACGAACGCATCCGTAAAGCTGCCGCCAAATCCTGAGAGTATCATTCCCGTGATAACGGCACCAAGAAGCCTCACGGCAACGCCGCCGATAAGGAATAAATGTCCTACTCGACGAAGTGTCTGGTTACATTCAAGGTCAAAGGGCCTGCCTTCCTTTTCAATGTTGAAGAAAAGCCTGCGCACGCTTAGCGCGATGGTAAGCACGAGACATGTCATCAAGAGGCTCCCTATGGCAGTGTGACCATCGTGTGCGACGAGCATAAGTGGGGCCTGCGCATCGGTGCCGACGATAGCAAGGCACGGCCCTTCGCCGGCTTGAAGTTCTACGGATTGGAGACACGGGCCTTGGGAGAGGCCAGGCAATATGAGTAGAAGGTCAATCGCAATGACTGCGAGGAGCCCCAGAGCGAGCGCGGTGGTAATGCAGATCGTGGCCCATTTGCAGATGCGAGCGAGCTTCCTCAGTTTGGCTACCGTCTGTTCGCGGCTGATGGTTTCATTCGATATAGATGCGTTTCGATGGACCATAACCCCTCCAATCGGCGTTTGGGATGATACTTGTATCATATCAGAATTAACGATAAACGATAAATAATTACGGATACTGAGTAAGTAATGATTGAAAACGATTAGCGTGAGCTATTAGCTCATTTTGGATGCCGGAGTTTGGCGCGTGGGGGATAAGGACAAATGCCAAAATTTCCTGTGATCGCGCAAGCGCTCCATCGGGTTCCCCTAATTCATATGGGAAAACAGCTGCAAACGATTACAAGTAACCGGTGAACGGTCGAAAACTACCGTTCACCGATAATCTCAAAACTGGTTCTAACTGGTATTAAGCCAAAAAGACCAATTCACATATCGTCACAATGACCTGCATTTTTTCTACACGCTATTTTTAGCCGCCCTGCGTTGTTTAGACACCGGGAAAGATCCGTTCTTTTGCCAAAGCGTTTCGAAACGGTTTCAAAACCGCAGGTAGAAGTATTAACGAGCGGTAAACGGTCGATTTATCACCGTGAGCGGTGCAAAAACGTTTTACCGTATGAATCAACGAAAGCGACCTCTTCTGGGGTGATATAGTGACAACAACACGTCACGTGGTTACTACCAGTTTAGAAACCACTGGTCTTCAAAGAACGCTTTCTAAGAAGCTTTAAGGGCGAGCGCCCGCTGGCTTCCGAAAATCATCGGACTCAGATCGTACACACCTTCGGAAGGGAAATTTGAATGGTTGGCTTTATTCTTACCGGTCATGGACAGTTCGCACCCGGCCTTGCAAGCGCTATCGCTATGGTTGCCGGCGACCAGCCTGCTTTTACCGTCGTTCCTTTTGAGGGCGACCAGGCCGCATCCTACGGTGAGGATCTCCGCGCCGCTATTACCGCCATGCGCGAGGAGTGCGATGGCGTGCTCGTCTTTACCGACTTGCTCGGTGGTACCCCGTTCAACCAGTCGATGATGATTGCCCAGGATGTCGACAGCGTCGAGGTTCTGACTGGCACCAACCTTCCCATGGTTATTGAGCTTCTGTTCCTCCGCGGCAATGCCACGCTCGCCGAGCTTGGCGAGCAGGCCGTGACCGTTGGCCAGACGGGCATCACCGCCCAGACGGTCGCATCCGTTGCCGGCTCCGAGGAAGAGGATATCTTCGGCGACGAGGACGGCATCTAATGGCCGATTTCGGAGCCAACGTCCTGAGCTCCTCGGTCGCCCTTTTAGGCCTGCTTGTCATCATGGGCTTGATTTACACCATCTGGTCGCAAATCAACATGAAGAAGAAGCAGAAGTACTTCAAGGAGCTGCACACCGAGCTCAAGCCGGGTCAGGAGGTTCTTTTCGCCGGCGGTATCTACGGAACCGTCAAAGGCATCGAAGGCGAGAAGGTCCAGATTAAAGTCCGATCCGGAGCCGTCGTAGATGTTTCGCGTTACGCGATTCAGGAGATCAAGTAACTGTCGTCAGCAAATATCGAAAGGAAGCTGATCAACATGGCAGAACCCAACATTCTTCTTACCCGCATCGATAACCGACTGGTTCATGGTCAGGTTGCCACCCAGTGGAACTCCACTCTGGGCTCCAACCTCATCCTCGTTGCCAACGACGACGTGGCGTCCAACACCATGCGCCAGAACCTCATGAAGATGGCCGCTCCCGCCGGCGTCGCTACGCGTTTCTTCTCCCTGCAGAAGACCATCGACGTCATTGGCAAGGCGAGCCCGCGCCAGAAGATCTTCATCGTGGCCGAAACACCGGAAGACGTGCTTACGCTCGTCAAGGGCGGTGTGCCTATAAAGAAGGTAAACATCGGCAACATGCACATGTCGGAAGGAAAGCGCCAAGTCGCCACCTCCGTCGCAGTTAACGACGAGGATGTCGCTGCGTTTAAAGAGCTGCAGGAATTGGGGGTGGAGTTGGAGATCAGGCGCGTTCCGAGCACGCCTGTTGAGGACACGAGCAAGCTCTTCTCGTAATCCTCGTGATCCACGTTGTCAGGAGTGAAACCCTGACGTTCTGTACGTGATATCCAAAGTGCGTACATACATTTTGAAAGGAGGAGCAAGATGGAATACTCGATCATCCAGATCGCTCTGGTCTTCGTTGTTACGTTCATCGCGGCAATCGACCAGTTTGACTTCCTCGAGTCTCTCTATCAGCCCATCGTCACCGGCGCCGTCATCGGTCTTATCCTTGGCGACCTCAACACCGGTCTTCTCGTGGGTGGTACCTATCAGCTCATGACGATCGGCAACATGCCGATCGGAGGCGCTCAGCCGCCTAACGCCGTCATCGGCGGCATCATGGCAGCCATTCTCGCTATCGCCACGGGCCTCGAGCCCAACGCGGCAGTCGGCCTCGCCATTCCGTTCGCTCTGCTTGGCCAGCTTGGCGTTACCCTGGTCTTCACGCTTATGTCCCCGCTTATGTCCACGGCCGATAACATGGCTCACAACGCGGACACCAAGGGCATCGAGCGCCTGAACTACTTCGCCATGGCTCTGCTCGGCCTGATCTTCGCTGTCGTCGTCACCCTGTTCTTCATCGCTGGCGCTACCATCGGTCAGACCATCGCTTCTGCCATCCCGACTTGGCTGCAGACCGGTCTGTCCGCTGCAGGCGGCATGATGCGCTTCGTCGGCTTCGCCGTCCTGCTCAAGGTTATGATGAACCGCGATATGTGGGGCTTCTTCCTCATGGGCTTCGGCCTCGCGCTCATCACCGTTGCCAACGATTCGCTGGCAACCCCTGCTCTGCTCATCCTCGCTCTCATCGGCTTCGGCATCGCTTTCTGGGACTTCCAGCAGCAGACCGAGCTGAAGGGTGCAGCTGTTTCTGACGGAGGTGACTTCGAAGATGGCATCTAATGAGTATGTGATCCCGGAGCACTACGAGGATCTCACTCCTGCTCCGCAGCTCGACCAGAAGACCCTCAACAAGATGGCTTGGCGCTCCTGCTTCCTGCAGGCCTCGTTCAACTACGAGCGTATGCAGGCCGCTGGCTGGCTCTACTCCATCATCCCCGGTCTGGAGAAGATCCACACCAACAAGAACGACCTCGCGGCTTCCATGAGCCACAACCTGGAGTTCTTCAACACCCACCCGTTCCTCGTCACCTTTGTTATGGGCATCGTGCTTTCGCTCGAGCAGAACAAGGTTGACATCCCCACGATCCGCGCCGTCCGCGTCGCCGCAATGGGCCCGCTCGGTGGTATCGGTGACGCCCTGTTCTGGCTGACGCTCGTGCCTATCACGGCCGGCATCACCTCCAACATGGCCATCAACGGCAACGCCGCTGCGCCGATTATCTTCCTGGTGATCTTCAACGCCGTCCAGTTCGCTCTGCGCTTCTGGCTCATGAACTGGTCCTACAAGCTTGGCACCAGCGCTATTGACGCTCTGACCGCCAACATGCAGGCCTTCACGCGTGCCGCTTCCATCATGGGCGTCTTCGTCGTCGGTTGCCTGGTCGTCACCATGGGTGGCACCCAGATCAACCTCAAGATCCCCAACGGCACCACCCGTGGCCTCTCCGCCACTACCGTGATCGTCTCCGAGAAGGAGGCCGAGAACTTCACCGGTATGGAGGGCATCGATACCGAGACCGCTGAGGCCGGTACCATCGCCATGACCGATGAGGACGGCAACGCCCTTACCGCTTCCGATGCCGACGGCAACGATGTCGAGTGCGGCGTCACCGATCTGGGCAACGGCATGGAGTCCGTTACCTACGGCACCGTTACCGAGGATCCGGTCAACTTCTCTGTTGCCGACACCCTCAACACCATCGTCCCGAAGCTCGTCCCGCTTATGCTTACGCTGCTGCTTTACTACATGTTCGCTAAGCACAGCTGGACCCCGACTAAGGGCATTCTCCTGCTCTTCGTCCTTGGCATCCTGGGCGCTGGCCCGCTTGGTCTCTGGCCGAGCATCTGGTAAGGCTCTAGCTTGAGGGGTGTGTCCCTACGCGGCTCACACCCCGACCCCTTAAGCCATGTGTATGTTAAAAGCCGCGTGCTCGAAAGAGCGCGCGGCTTTTGTTTTCTTGATGATTCGGGTGTGGCAGACAGATAATGCTAAACACCCTAGGTAGTTAGCCGAATTCGAGCAAAAGGGAGGATAGGATGGCGATCGGAGCGCGTAAGCAACCGCTGTACGATCAGCTGGTCGATATTCTGACCGAAAAGATCGACCATGAATATCGCGCCGGTGACATGATTCCTTCCGAGCGCGAACTTTCGGAGCGCTATGGTCTCTCGCGCACTACGGTACGCCTGGCTCTGCAGGAACTGGAGCGTTTAGGACTGGTGGTTCGGCAGCACGGTCGCGGTACCTTTGTGACCGACCGTTCGGCAAAGGCAACCAATCTTATGCAGTCCTACAGCTTTACCGAGCAGATGCGCGCGATGGGTCGCGACCCCGAGACCACGATTCTCGAGTTTTGCGAGATGGAGGCCGATAAAAATCTGGCCGAGCATATGGGATTGCGTATCGGTGATCGCATTTTTAAGCTTAAGCGCCTTCGTTCTGCCGACAACATGCCCATGATGGTCGAACGTAGCTATCTACCAGTTCGTCAATTTCTGTCCCTAAAGCGACCGCTGCTGGAGCGTAAGCCGCTTTACGATGTGATTGAGCAAGACTTTCAGCAAAAGATACGCGTGGCCGAAGAGGAGTTCTATGCGAGCATAGCCCGTCCCACCGACGCCCACCTTTTGGGAATTGTCGAGGGCTCGCCTGTGCTCGATTTGGTCAGGACTACGTATAACGAGTCAAACGAGGTTGTGGAGTACACACTCTCGGTTGCTCGTGCCGATCAGTTTAAATACAAGGTTTACCACCAGCGTAGCGATTAGTGTCCGCATCGTTTCCATATGATGATTCTTTGCATTTAACTGGTTACTACCAGATAACCAACCGAAGTGTATAATTGCACGTCAGAGGATTACTTCTAGAGAGAGGTATTAAAAATGTTCGAGAAGAGTGTCGAGAAGCTCACCGAGCTCGGCGCCCAGATCACCACGGCCGAGATTGCTCAGCAGCCCGAGCTTTGGCGTGATACGCTCAACATCTATCGCGAGAACAAGGAGGCCATCGAGGCCTTCCTGGCCGAGGCTCGCGCTATGGGCGAGGGCCGTCTGTCCGTTGTCTTCACCGGTGCCGGTACGTCCGACTATGTTGGCGATACCTGCGCCCCGTACCTGCGTCACGCTGGCAACACTGATCTCTACGACTTTAAGCCCATCGCCACGACCGACATCGTGAGCGCCCCGCGCGACTTCCTGCGCGCCGAGGATCCCACGCTCGTGGTTTCCTTTGCCCGCTCTGGCAACAGCCCCGAGAGCCTTGCTGCCGTTGCCGTTGCCAAGGAGCTCGTCCACAACGTCAAGTTCCTCAACATCACTTGCGCTCCCGAGGGCAAGCTCGCCGTCGAGTCTGCCGATGATCCCAACGCGCTGACGCTGCTCATTCCGCGCGCCAACGACAAGGGCTTCGCCATGACCGGTTCTTATTCCTGCATGACCCTGCTCTCCACCCTTATTTTCGACACTGCCTCTGACGAGCAGAAGGCCGAGTGGGTCGAGACGATTGCCAAGATGGGCGAGGAGGTCATCTCCCGTGAGCCCGAGATCGCCGATTACCTGGCTGGCGACTTCAACCGCGTGACCTACTTGGGTTCTGGCTCCTTCGGTGGCCTTGCCCAGGAGAGCCAGCTCAAGATCCTTGAGCTCGCTCACGGTCTGGTCGCTACTTCCTACGACACCTCCATGGGCTATCGTCACGGACCTAAGTCCTTCGTCGACGATAAGACGCTCGTCTTCGTGTTCGTCAACAACGACGCCTACACCCGTCAGTACGACATCGACATCCTCAACGAGATCGGTGGCGACGAGATCGCTCAGCACACCATCGCCGTTCAGCAGGAAGGTGCCACCGTCTATGAGGGTGAGTCCTTCACCTTTAAGGGCTACGAGGCACTTCCCGAGGGCTACCTTGCTCTGCCGTTCGTGATGTTTGCCCAGGCTATCAGCCTGCTCAACTCCGTGCGCGTGGGCAACACGCCCGATACGCCGAGCCCCACCGGCACGGTCAACCGCGTGGTTAAGGGCGTGACGATTCACCCCTTCACCGCTTAATCGCGTCCCCCTGTAAGGGCGCCCGTCCGCTCATAACGGCGGGCGGGCGCTTTTTGTTTTACGTGAGCTGGGTATAAGCATCACTACAGTCAACTGCTTTAGAAGCAAGGAGTGCATATGAGCACGTACGCAATTAAGGCTGACAAGTTCTTCTTGCCGGCAGGCCCGCAACTGGGCGGCTATCTTATGGTCGAGGATGGCGTCTTTGGCACCTGGCAAGCCGACGAGCCCTCTTGCGAGATTAAGGACTACACGGGATCGTGGATCGCACCGGGTATGGTCGATACTCACATCCATGGCTTCTACAACCACTCAACTACCGATAACGATCCCGAGGGCATCGATATCAGCTCGACCGAGCTCGCCCGTCGCGGCACCACCAGCTGGCTGCCCACGACGTTCACCGATGGCGTCGAGCAGATCAAGGACGCCTGCGCCGCCATCGCTCAGGCGGACGAGGGTCGCGGCCCCGACTTCTGCGGTGCCCGCATTCAGGGCATCTACCTGGAGGGCCCCTTCTTTACCATGAAGCACGTGGGCGCGCAGAACCCCGCTTACCTGATCGATCCCTCCGAGGAGGTCTTCGATCAGTGGCAGGAGGCTGCGGGTGGTCGCATCGTCAAGAGCGCCATGGCGGCCGAGCGCGACGGTGCCGCTGCTTATGCGGCTGCTCTGAATGCCAAGGGTGTGGTGACCAGCATCGGTCACTCTGACGCCACCTACGATGAGTGCATCGCCGCCATCAACGCCGGTGCCAGCTGCTTTACGCATACCTATAACGGTCAGCGCGGGCTGCATCACCGTGAGCCCGGTGTCGTGGGCGCTGCCATGTCCACGCCCGAGACCTACGCCGAGATCATCTGTGACGGCAAGCACGTTAACCCTGCCGCCATCAAGGCGCTGCTGCAGGCAAAGGGCTGGCAGCACACGGTGCTCATCACCGACTGCCTTGGCTGCGGCGGCATGCCCGAGGGCAGCTACACCAGTGGTGGCATGGACGTCATCATGAAGGACAACCTGTGCTGGCTCGCCGACGGCAAGAGCATTGCTGGCTCGGTGCTCACGCTTGCCCAGGGCGTCAAGAACATCGTCGACTGGGGCATCGCCAGCGCCGATATCGCCATTCGTATGGCAACCGAGGTGCCGGCACGCTCCGCGCACATCGAGGATAAGTGCGGCAGCATCATGCCGGGTCGCGACGCCGACTTTGTCGTGTTCGACCATGAGCTCACCCTCGTCGAGACGTATGTTGGCGGCCAGAGCGTCGGCAACGCTTTTACCGAGTAACGATAGAAAAAGACGGCGGGCCCGAATCTGCTCGGACCCGCCGTATGGGTTAAACGCTCAAAAGCACCTTCACAGTTACAGCTTGTTAGCGATCTTCTTTGCCGTGCGCTTGACGCCGGCCACCAGGCCTCCTGCAGGATGCTCCTTCTCGTATGCTAGGCGCTTCTCGCGCTTGGCGTATTCTTCGACGATGATGTCGCCATACTCGTCTTCGATCTTGTCGAAGAAGTCGACGGCGCCCTTAATTTCCTCAGCGGTCGGGTGTCCCTTTTGGACACCGCCGGTGAGTTTAAACGGCCCCCACGTATCAAAGCCGGGGCAGCCGTAGACACCCATAAAGATGGCCTGCCTCATGCGGCAGATGCCATCGATATCCTTGCCGTACCACTTGTTTTTGCCACCGTAGGTCATAAGGCCAAACACCTTGTCCTGCGGCTGCAGCACATTGGTGAGCACGCGTGCCATATCTTTGTCGATCTCGGAGTAATAGATGCCCGTTGCGACGCCGATCAAATGATATTCGTGCAGGTCGGGGTACTCGTTTTTGCCAAGCGCCTTGACGTCGAGGGTATCGATCTCGGGGTGTGCCTCGACGATGGCGTCCACGAGCTTTTTCGTATTGCCGTGATGGCGCGAGGCGTAGAGGATGATGGTTCGCATAAGAAGGCCTTTCAGCTGTAATTGCATCAATGTCTGTATGGTACCCCGTTACATGGCTGGGATACCGGACGCGTCGATGAACGTGCGGGTTTGTCCTTTGGTCAGGGCCGAGACGGGTTCTTGCGAGCAAAAAAAAGCAGTTGTTCGAAAGGATGGGCAATGGAATACGCTCTCTCCAACGATTCGATTTCTATTAAGGTGTCCACGGCTGGCGGTTCGTTTACCTCGATTGAGGCCGGAGGTCGCGAGTATCTGTGGCAGGGCGATCCCGCCGTGTGGTCTGGCCAGGCACCGATCTGCTTCCCGATTTGCGGAGGCTTGCGCGACAACAGCGCCATGACGTTTGCCGGGCATCATGTAAAGCTCGCTCGCCACGGGTTTGCGCGCAAACGGGAGTGGAAGCTGCTGAGCCAAGGCGAGAACGAGCTGGCGATGTGCCTGGCTTCGGAGGATAACGCCGCGCTGCTGAGCGATTATCCGTACCCGTTTAAGCTTGTCGCTCGTTATACGCTCGAGGATACCGCCGTGCGCGTCTCCTATGAGGTGACCAACGAGGGGACCGAGGACATGCCGTTCTTTATCGGCGGTCATCCCGGCTTTAGGTGTCCGCTCGATGAGGGCGAGGCCTATACGGACTACGAGTTGCGCTTTGAGAAAGACGAGGCTGCGGAGCTCTGCACCGCCGTTCCCTCGACTGGCTTGATTGACGTGGCAAACCGATCCAAGAACCCCATGGTGGGAAAGACGCTGCCCCTGTCGCATGAGCTCTTCGATTTTGCGGAGACCATCTTTGACGTGCTCGAGAGCCGTCAGGTCACGCTTTCCAAAAAGGGCGAGGACAAGGGCGTCCGCCTGAGCTTTGAGGGCTTCCCATATCTCATTGTGTGGAGCAAGCCCGAGGGCGATTTTGTGGCAGTTGAACCTTGGGGCGGCCTCTCGACCTGCTCCGATGAGGACGACGTACTTGAGCATAAGCGCGGCTGCCTTGTCGCCAAGCCCAAGGAGACCATCGTTCGCTCGTTCACGATTGAGATTCTGTAATTCCGTTTTGTCGACTCGTATCGCGAGGCACAAGGAGCCTGCGAGATAAGGAGCTAAAAATGATCCTCACCGTTACGATGAACCCGTCTGTCGATACGCGCTATCAGCTCGATGAGCTCGTTATCGACGACGTCAACCGCGTGACGCCCGAAAAGACCGCCGGCGGCAAGGGCCTTAACGTTGCCCGTGTGCTGGGTCAGCTGGGCGACGACGTTGTGGCAACCGGCCTGCTTGGTGGCCACATGGGCGCCTACATGGCTGAGCTCATGGACGCCAACGGTATTAACAACGACTTTGTGCCCATCAAGGGCGAGACCCGCATCTGCCTCAATATCCTTCATGCCGGCAACCAGACCGAGCTGCTCGAGAGCGGCCCGACAATTGCCCCCGAGGAGCTCGATGCCTTTACCGCCAAGTTTACCGAGCTTGCGAGCAAGGCCGACGTCGTCACCATCTCGGGTTCGCTGCCCCGCGGTGTCGAGGCGGACTACTATGCCAAGATCACGGGCATTGCCGAGAACGCCGGCGCCAAGGTGCTGCTCGATACCTCGGGTGCTTCGCTCGAGGCCGCCCTTAAGTCCGAAATTAAGCCCGAGCTGGTCAAGCCAAACCTGACCGAGATCAACGGCCTTCTGGGCACGAGCTTTACCACCGACGATGTGGACGAGCTCCGCGCCGCGCTCGCCTCTGATGCCCGCTTCTCCGATATCCCCTGGGTCGTCGTATCCATGGGCGCTGCCGGCTCCGTTGGCTTCCACAATGGCCGTGCGTTCCGCGCGAAGACGCCCGATATCCCCGCCGTTAACGCTACGGGCTCTGGTGACTCCACTATCGCAGGCTTCGCGCATGCCATTGCTGCTGGCGCAGACGACGAGACGGTGCTGCGTACCGCCAACACCTGCGGCAAGCTCAACGCCATGGATCCCATGACCGGCCATCTGGTCATGGACCGTTGGGACGAGGTTTACAACGGCGTTGTCGTGACCGAGCTGTAAGAGGTTGTGCTGCGGCTCCGGCATCGGTCGTTTGCTTGTGGTTGGAGTCGACGACAAGTGCGGTAGCATTATGCCGGGGCGCGACGCCGACGTTGTCGTGTTCAATCCCGACCTTACTCTGGTCGAGACGTATGTGGGCGGCAACAGCGTCGGCAATGCGTTTGCCGAGTAGCCGCCAAAGAAACGATCCGAGAGGGGATTTAGATGATTTACGGTGCATTGGGCGATATTGAGGAGTACCGCGGAATGCTCAAGGGCCTCGACGTGCTGATTGACTGGCTCGAGGAGAACGACCCGGCGGAGCTCGAGGTCGGCAGCCATCCGATTCTGGGCGACAAGGTCTTTGCGAACGTCATGGCTTCCACGACGCGTCCCGAGGCCGAGGCCCACTATGAGACGCATCAGCGCTATCACGACCTGCAGATCGACATTGAGGGTCGCGAGGCCTTTAAGGTTGCCACGGGCAGCCTGACGCTTGTCCAGGAGTTTGACGAGAAGGACGACTACGATCTGGTCGATTCCGACGCTTCGATCGCCGGCGATCTTGCTGACGACAAGTTTGCACTGTTCGTTGCCGGCGAGCCTCATATGCCCACGCTCGAGTTCCCGGGCGATGGCGCACAGCCGGTCAAGAAGATCTGCTTTAAGCTGCTTGCAGATGCTTACTGGGAGGAGTAACGCGCTGCTCGGCTGAGCTGTTCGTGTTGCGAGCGTTATCCCTTGGAGGAGTGCGCTTGAGCCCCGTTAATCGCGGTTCCCTTGGGGATTGCGGTTGGCGGGGCTTTATTGTTGAATAGGGGAGTTGCCGGTGGCGTTGTGTTTGGATTGGCGGATGTGCGCCTCATTTATTTGCGAAGAACATCGGCTAGCCGCAGGATTGAAATCATCGACCGATAAGTGAGTTCCACTTTTTCGCCCGCAAGCAGTCGTTTCGAGCCAATCTCATCTAGCCCCACAAGCCGAGAAAACAGCGGGCCGCTCATCGTGCCCTCGTCAATTGACTCCCTTATGGTCTTCAAAACGTCCGTATCATGAAACGATGCCGAGCTGTAGGGGGCAACACGAGCGGAACTCTCAATTAACGACGAGACAAAAGGATGGAGATGCTTTGGACATAGTCCATCAAACACCACATCCCCATTGTCGTTCGAGCCGACCAGGCGCCAAGTATAATGGTCGACCCAGTCATCTCCGTCATATATGACGTCCATGAGCAACTTCCCGTCTAGAGAGAGAAACCTATTTGGACATCGGGACGCAAGACCGCAATCCATATCGGGCCTGCAGCAGCTCCAACCCAACGCACCACATAGGTTCCCTTTCGTACATGTGTATCAATCTGCCCCGAAATGCCTGTGAATGCAATTTCAGACCCGTTTGTCGGATAGCAATCGACGTATTTTTGTTTTCCGTTCACAACCTTGTATAGATATATCGTGCCAGCAAAAGAGAAGGGATCGTGACTATTTTAGATCTATATGACCAATTCGAGCCCTCACCATGGCAATTGTTACAGCTGGGTTTCTTTTCATTAAAATTTCACTTTGGTAAATCCCCGCCCCTAAGCATTAAACCCGAAGTCCACCGAGTGGGCGAATTGGCAACAAAAAAGCCGCTCGAAGGCGGCTATCTTGTGCAATGGAGCCAGCGACCGGGCTCGAACCGGTGACCCCCGCTTTACGAGAGCGGTGCTCTACCAACTGAGCTACGCTGGCGGCCATGTGGTGACGCAACTGAGGCGTCAACGGCTGTTTATGATACGGGACATCGCACATCCGCGCAAGTGTTCTGACGGCTTTTCTCACTTTAAATGCACTAATATTGGAGACGCGATATCTTGCTCTTACGGGTCTCAAACAGAACGGGGCAGTGATGGCTCAACCCAAGATCCTTCTCACGCGTATCGATGACCGTTTCATTTACGGGCAAGATGTTGAGCTGTGGAACGAGGCCGTGGGCTCCAACCTTGTCCTAATCGTTAACGATGAGATCGCGGCGGATTCGCGCCAATGGGCACCAATGAGGGTGGCGGCGCCAGAAGGCGTCTGGACACGGATTTTCTCGGTGCAAAGGACCATCGACATCATTCATACCGCAACGCCGCGTCAGTGGATTCTGATCATGGTAGCCTCACCCGTCGATGCACTCGCGCTGGTTAAGGGTGGTGTGCCGATCGCCAAGATCAGCATCGGCCATATGCAGGCAGGGGAGGGCAAGCACCCCATAACGCCCGCAGTCGCCGTAGATGACGCAGATGTCGCAGCCCTCAAAGAGCTGCAGGCGCTCGGCATAGAGCTAGAAATCCGCTATCTCCCCAGCTCCAATCCCGACCCCATCCAACTAGTCATTTAAGAACGTCCCCAATGACTAGGTAGCAAAGCGCCCGTCGGCGGTGGTGTCGGCGGGCGCTGCTGTGCGATATGTCGCGTTGTGGGCTTAGTGCCTCATAAAGTGGTATTCGATCACGTTGCTGTAGGGGTGACCCGGGCCCACGACGCCCTGTGGGAACAGCGGCTGGTGCGGCGTGTCGGGGTACATCTCGGCCTCGAGGGCAAAGCCGGCGCCCCAGCCATAGCTAGCATCATCCTTGGCGTGCTCGTCGCCCAGCCAGTTGCCGGTGTAGAGCTGAACGCCCGGCGCGGTGGTGTAGTAGTCCAGCTCGCGGCCGGTCCACATCTCCTCAACATGCATCGCGCGGCGCAGATTACGGCCGTACTGATAGCCATCGATGCACAGGCAGTGGTCGTAGCCACGTGCCTGCTTAATCTGCGGGTCGTCGGCCTCCATGCCGGGTGCAACGGGGCGCAGCTCACGGAAGTCAAACGGCGTGCCCTCGACCGGAGCGATCTCGCCGGTGGGGATGTTCTGGTCGTTGATGGGCAGATAGTGGGCAGCGTTGACAACAAAGAAGTGCTCGCAGTCCATGCCGGCGTTATGGCCGGCAAGGTTAAAGTACGTGTGGTTGGTCATGGACACGTACGTGGCGCGGTCGCTCTCGCAGCCATATTCGATGCGAAAGACGCCGGTGCGCGTCACGGTAAACATGGCCGTAAAGGTGCGGTTGCCGGGCAGGCCCAGCTCGCCATCCTCAAGCGAGGTGGTCATGCGAACGGCGTTGTGAGTCTCGTCGAGTTCAACGTCCCACACGCGCTTGTGCAGGCCGTGCTCAAGGTCGCTGTGCAGGTTGTTGGCGCCCTCGTTGGCGGGCATATGCCAGTCCGTGCCGGCGATGGTGATCGTTGCACCCGCAGTGCGGTTGGCCACAGGGCCGATGGTCGCGCCAAAGCAGGCGGGGTTGTCAAAGTAATCCTCGAGCTTATCGAAGCCCAGAACCACATCGCGCACGTTGCCGGGAATGTCGGGCACATCGATACCCAGCACGGTGGCGCCATAGTCCATAATTCGAACGCAGATCTCGGGCCCGTTGAGGGTGTAACGATGAACGGGGGTACCGCACGGCGCGGTGCCGAAAAGCTCGGAAGTGATCATTTGGTTCCTAACATCGAGGTATTTCCGACAAACTGTAGCGCGAACACGCGAGATTATCACTACACCCCACTAAAGCAGGGGATATTTTTCTCAAAAAAGTGATGATTGGAGCTGTGCGGGCGTTCATTTTTGACGCGCGCGAGTCTGATACAATTTGTTCGTTATTGTTTGAATTGACGTGAGCGTGGAACAGCGAGGACTCATCGTGATTAAAGCGGAGCGACAGGATAAGGTTCGGCAGCTGCTCGAGGAACAGGGAACGGTCTCGGTCAAGGAGATTTCGGATGCGTTAGGTGTCTCGGATATGACGATCCGCCGTGACCTTGAGGAGCTTGCGAGCCTGGGCGAGATTGAGCGCGTGCACGGCGGAGCCCGCAGTGCGCAGGGCCGTCCACACGCTATGCTGCGCCATGAGTATTCGCACAGCGAAAAGCGCACGAAGCATGCCGAGGAAAAGTTGCAGATTGCGCGCCGTTCTGTGG
This sequence comes from uncultured Collinsella sp., assembly GCA_900543605.1. GTDB lineage: Bacteria > Actinomycetota > Coriobacteriia > Coriobacteriales > Coriobacteriaceae > Collinsella. The sequence goes on along the minus strand of UQSK01000004.1, from coordinate 31,032 downwards.
AGCTTATCGAGGAAGGCTCGACCATCTTTTTGGGCACGGGCACCACGGTTGAGCAGATGGCCTCGTTGCTGCCGGCGTTTCGCCTGCGCATTGTGACCAATTCGCTTTCGGTGTTTAACCTGCTCGAGGCGCGCGAAGACTGCGACCTGTGCCTGGTGGGCGGCATGTACCGTCGCCGCACCGCCGCTTTTGTGGGACCAACGGCCGAGGATACCCTGCGTGCGCTGGGCATCGACGCGGCGTTTATCGGTGCCAACGGCATTCTGGACGGCGACGTGTCTACATCCAATATGGAAGAGGGCCGCATCCAGCAGCTCGCCTTTAGCAAGGCCGACTCGCGCTATCTGATCGCCGACTCCAGCAAGATCGGCAAGCGCGACTTCTACACCTTCTGCCGCCTGGACAGTTTGGATGCCATGGTGTGCGAGCCGGGTATTACCGCCGAAGATCGTGCCGCCATCGAGGAGCACACGCAGGTTATTTGCTAGTTATCGCTACGGGATTGCCAACGGGTGATGCGGGAGGACTTTTACCTCCTGTCATTGTGGAAACCAGCGCGTCAGCGCTACGCGATATGACGCGCAAATAAGGACTCCACTATCAAATCGTCTCAACCTGTAACAGGTAGGGGTGAAACCACCAACCAGATGTTACAGATTGAGACAATTCGGCGGGGCCTACCTTGTTTGTCTCGATCTGTAACGGTTAGGACTTAAAAACTCGGCTACGTGTTACAGATCGAGACAAAAGAAAAAGAACATTAGGACTTGAAAATAAAGTTTTGATAAGGGATTCGCCCAGTTAAGACGGTGCGGCAGACAATTGAGATTAGTTTGCCTCCGGAGCCGTAAGCATAATGAGTCAGTTCGATGACCGGAAGTTTTGCAACACCATAATTACTGGCTTCGGAATCGCTAAGCTGACGTGCTCTATAGCTTTCCCTAACAGATTGGATAGACTTGGACAAGTCGTCCATGATTCTGCTAAATGCCTGAAAATCTAACTGGTTATTCGGAACGCGCGACTTTGAAATGAAGAACGTATCAGCGCCTATGAAGCTGCCTTCAAGTTCGTAGGTCAATTCAAGACGCTGAATTTTGTCGCGACTTTGACATCCAAATTGTTGGAGCATCATTACGGAAATTGGACGACCTGATGTGAGGCCGCCGAAATGTTTGGTAATGGCATCTGGATCAACGCCATCGCAATGGCTTGCAAAGTCAAAGTCTAAAAGTGAATTGAGCTCGCTAACGCGTTTCGGTGCAACAAACGACCCCTTACCTTGGATTCGATAGATACTTCCACGACGCTCCAGCTCACTCATGGCAAGTCGGACGGTTGTTCTGCTTACGGCGTATTCGTCGCAGAGTTCCATTTCTGTTGGAAGTTTATCGTCTGCTTGATATTCATCGACGATCTGCTTGAGCAGCGCGTCGGTGAGCTGTAAATAGAGTGGCCGTTTTTCGTGTGTATCGAGCATTAGAGCCTCAGTTTGCATGTTGGTTATACCTGATGGTTGCCTCAGTCGGGATGTAACGTGGGCAAGGTAACCTTAACGTATCACAGAGCGGCTCAGCATGACGATCTGATGCCTGTATCCACGAAGGGCTTGTCCGAGCGTGAAGATATTCTGGGGCAGGCAAATACCGTTCATGGAGTCCCCGATATGTTGGAGGTCAGCGCCGGCTGCTTTTGCTGCAAGGCCTATTTTCTTAATGGTCTCGCTGTCGCAGGAGTCTTGACTCGTCCCGTTCGCCGCCATGACGAGAACCTTCTCTTCAATTGACTTGCCTACGTTGTGGGATCGTACAAAGTCTACGATGGCGCGCAGGTCTGCTTCTTGGAAGCAAGGGACGGTGTAGGGGGCTGGCACGAGAAGGATATCGACGCCGAGGTCAACAAACTTGCGCGCAATTTCGAGCGTCATGACAGGTTCCGCAACGCCCGCTCCATGCATTTTTCCGGCTATGACCAGGCCATTGAAATGCTCTTTGGAGAGTTTAATCGAATGGGCGATTGCATCGTTGGAGACGCCGGTTCCAGGGTTGCCCGTCAGGCAGATAAAATCAAATCCGAGTTCGTTAGCCTTTTCTAAGGTCTTGGGAGAGACGCGACGACCCATGGGGATTTCCGTTCGGGATTCAGACATCTCTGCCTCGTTATCAACTGGCTCCAGATTGACGCCAATGGGCCTTCCGCATGCTCGCTTCACCCAAGTGACCGGGTTTTCATTGAGATCATCTGGAATACCGGCAATAACTGGATCGAACACATCGAGCGCGTTAAACAGAAGCAGGTCGGCACCTGCGGCACGTTCAATTTCTGCATTAGTAACGCCGCCGAGAAATTGGGAAGAGGGTACGTTTTCCGCCATGATGGTACGTCCCTCGGAAGCCAGAATTGCCTGTTTTAGATCCATGGGTGACGTGGCGGCAAAATCGGATGCGGACATGTTCAGTAATCGTTTGGGCATTGTTACTTCCTTTGACTAGAACGACAGGCTTGTGACATTGTCTCTAATATTGTTACAACAATATATTCAATATGTTATATCCAATCGGTGAACGGTTGCAAACTTATTGTACTGCTCGGAAAAAATAGCCTTTAGCTGGGAAAACCTTATATTAATCAACTACCGTTCACCGAATAAGTATTTGAATTCTTGACATATCGAAAAAGCGGAAAAAGAATTGGTTATGACAAATCGCGCAAATGATATTACATTTCGCACAAGAACGTATTCACTTACATAAGTGGATACAAACGGGGACGACGACGGTTGAGTCCGGATAAATCGTTGTGTGCCCGGGAATCATGAAAGGATGTGTTATGGACGCTATCGTCAAATTCCTTGAAAAACACCAGCCTCTATTCGACAAAATCTCGAGGAACATTTATCTGGTGGCGATTAAGGATGGCTTTCTCTCGAATATGCCAATTGTGCTGTTCTCGAGCCTGTTCCTTCTTCTTTCGACGCTCCCTGCCTATGTAGGCATCACGCTTCCGTCTGAGGTGCTGGATTTCTTCAATAAAATCTATGCATATACCATGGGACTTCTTGGCATTATGGTGGCCGGCACCACGGCGAGCTCACTTGCCATGTCGATGAACCGTCGCATGCCTTCGGGTAAATCTCTCAACCCCACCTCGTGCATGGTTTGTGCCATGTGCGGCATGCTCTTGCTATCGGTGACGAACGATGTTGTCTCGATTGGCGGAGCAGATACATCTGTTTTTGAAACCGGCTATATGGGAACTAAGGGTTTTCTCGCTGCGTTCGTAGCCGCATTCTTGACCGTTAATATCTATAAGGTGTGCATTAGCCATAATGTGACGATCAAGCTTCCCAAAGAGGTCCCTGGCTCTATTGCGCAGAGTTTTCGCGATATCTTTGCATTTGGGTTTTCGATCCTTGCGTGCGCTTTTATCGATCTTGCGAGCCGCAAGCTGCTTGCTGTGCCGTTCGCCAATTTGGTATCCGCTCTCATCTCGCCGCTGTTCTCCGCGGTCGACACCTATCCTGGCATGGCGCTTATCGAAGGCGCGGTCGCACTTTTCCAATTTATGGGTATCCACGGTGCTTCGGTTGTCATGAGTCCGATTAATGCTGCGCTCTACGGCAATACCGTTACCAATCTTGAGGTTTTCCAAGCAGGTGGACATCCGTCAATTGCTCTCACGCAGGACTTTACAAGCTTCATCGGCGGTCTGGGCGGTTCTGGCTGCACGTTCATCGTTCCTATTATCCTGATCATGCTTATGCGCTCCAAGCAGCTTAAAGCCATGGGCAAGGCATCGATTATCCCGGTGATTTTTTGAGTTAACGAGCCCGTTATCTTCGGTATGCCGATTGTTCTCAATCCCTATATGTTCGTGCCCTTCCTAGTGGCTCCTATGGTCAACGCCATTATCGGTAAATTTTTCATTGACGTCATTGGAATGAACGCCCCCATGTATACCATGCCGTGGGCGCTTCCCGGCCCAATTGGTGCGTTCCTCACCACGGGTCTCGATCTGCGTTCTCTCGTATTGATGGCAGTGCTGTTGGTCGTCGACTTTGTGATTTACTATCCGTTCTGCAAGGCGTATGACCATCAGCTTTGTTTGGAAGAGTCTGCAAAGGAGACTGCAGGAACCTCGGATGCAGATGCTATTGCCGCACAGGAAAATGTCGCAAAAGCTCTCGAGGCGGTAAAGGACAAGGCGGAGCAGATCCGCGTGCTTGTGCTTTGCCAGGGTGCCGGCACTTCGACTCTCTTGGCAAATGCTCTTCGCGAAGGTGCCGCTGCTAAGGGTATCGATCTGGTTTCTCAGTCCGGTGCGTACGGAAGCCACTATGAGACGATGGATCAGTACAACGTGATTGTTCTGGCGCCCCAGGCACGCATGTACTATGACGCTATGAAGGCCGATACCGATCGCCTTGGAATTAAACTGCTCACCACAAGGGGCAAGGAGTATATCGACCTTACCAACGATCCCGAAGGTGCAATTGACTGGATCGTTCAGGAGCTGGCCAAATAGTGGATGCACTTCGTCGTTGATTCGTCGGTGTATGGTACGGCCCCGCAGCTTATTGAGCTGCGGGGCCGTATTTCGTTGAGTATCTAATTGAGACAATGCGCGCAGCCGTCGTGAGATCGCATTGGCGCTCTCCGAGTCACCGACAAACTGTCTTCCATCTATGTGACCGATTCGCTTTCGGCCTTTAGCCTGCTCGAGGCGCGCGGGGATTGCGAGCTGTGCCCGGTGGGCGGCATGTACCGTTGCCGCACCGACGCCTTTGTGGGCCCCATGGCCGAGGATACCCTGCGCGCACTAGGGATTGACACGGCGTTTATCGGTGCCAACGGCATTCTGGACGGCGACGTGTCCACGTCCAACATGGACGAGGGCCGTATCCAGCAGCTCGCTTTTAGCAAAGCGGACTCGCGCTATCTGATCGCCGACTCCAGCAAGATCGGCAAGCGCGACTTCTACACCTTCTGCCGCTTGGACAATTTGGACGCCGTGGTGTGCGAGCCGGGTATTACCGCCGAGGATCGCGCCGCCATCGAGGAGCACACGCAGGTCATTTGCTAGCTAGCGCAGCAGGAGGACTTTTGCCCTTGCCAGCGCGGGGTTACCGCTTCACAATGACGTGCAAATAACTTTGGGCAACAAGGATGAGGCTATTCTGAGATATGACTAGACTCCGTATCTCGTCTTTATGTCCCTTGAGAATGAATCGTAGTCTTCATAGAGCCCTTCTCTGCTTTCATTCTCGGCGTGGTTTACACGTTCAAGGAGCTTATCCTTTGAAGCCTCTTTTGTTATTGCGGCCTCGCCATCGGGTATTGTGGCTTGCAAGAATAGTTCTAGAGCATGGACGTCTTTGAGTATGTAGCCCGTCGAACGACCCGCTCCTGTTTTTTCGATTGCGCTGCAACTAACAAGCTGGCCGAGGGTTCGTTTAACGGTTACCTCGCTGATATCGGGGCAGCTGGACCGGATGTCGGATTTCTTAATGACGCCGGGTCTCTGTTGAAATAGAACAGCGATGCGCGCTTGCTTCGACATGGGACGAGTGCTTGATTCAATTAAGGTACGCTGCTCGAGCTGTCGGTAGGCGGCCAGGGTTGTTCCGAGCATGAAACGGATAAAGGCTACTTCGGTGTTTTGATTTTCATTCCATCCAGTGGAGCTTGCAGCGAGGGCGTTGTAGTAAAGCGCTTTGTTGTCTTCAATAAGTCGTTCGATGCTGATGTAACGCGCAACATCGTATCCAGTCTTTTCGAGCAGCAGCGTTGTAAGGAGCCGGCTCATCCTGCCATTGCCATCGTTGAAGGGATGAATGCTAACAAAATCGAAGATAAAGCGGAGCGATATAAGGAGGGGATCGCAAACTTGACGAGATAAGGCGTCGTTGAGGGACCGACAGGCTTCTTCGATAAGTCCGGGGGTTGCTAGGGCCGAAGGCGGCCTAAAGCGCACAAATCGATTGCCTTGATCGTCGATGGAGATGATTTCGTTATCGCTATCTTTCCAATGGCCCCCATACGAGATTGCCGTGTGCGCCATGAGGTCACGATGCAACTGCAAAATGACCGATGGCGTTACGGGAATGAAATCGTGCTGCTCGTGAATAAGCGACAGCGCATCTCGGTATCCAGCGATTTCTTCCTCTGCGCGGGAGCTTGGCTTGGCGGAATACGCCATGATTGCTTTGAGTCTTTTTTGGGTGGTAACAATTCCTTCAAGTCCGTTGGAGGATTGGGTGCTTTGGATCTTAGCTTCCTCCATAAGGGACGATAGAAGCTCGGGTTTGACTTGACTCAGAACAAGCTGTCGGCCTTTATGCTCGCGTATCGAGAGGAGGAGGTTGGTGATTGGAGTTGCTTCGAGTTCCGCTGGGACTGTGGCGTAATTAAACCGGCGCATATGGCTCCTTTCAGTATCACGAACATACTTTCGGTATCATAATAACATGAAATGATACCGAAAGTATGTTCGTGATACTGAAAACAAGGAAAGAGGCGCGCTTCACAGCTGCTTGGAAAGCGCGGATTTGACTATCCAATTGTCTCAATCAGTAACGGTTGGGACCGAAAAACTCGGCCAAACGTTACAGATTGAGATTGTTTGGATTGGTTCGAACGTTTGTCTCGATCTGTAACAGTTAGACGGTCGAAAGTGGGCTACGTGTTACAGATTAAGATCTTTTAGCCCTGGTTGCTCGTTCGTCTAAATCTATAACAGTTAGGATTGAAAATCCCTGCTAGATGTTACAAATCGAGATAAACGGACCGCACGGGCTCACCAAAACAAAAAGGCCGCATGCGAATCCGTGGAGGGATTCGCATGCGGCCGACAGGGGTTATGCGGCGGAAACTAGGCCATGAGCAGGCCGGTCTCCGCAACGTTCTTGTACCAGTACGCGCTCGCCTTGGGATAGCGCTTCTGGGTCTCAAAGTCGATGTAGAACAGGCCATAGCGCTTGTTATAGCCGTTGGTCCAGGAGAACTGGTCCTGCAGCGACCACACAAAGTAACCGTCGACGTTCACGCCGCCGTCGATTGCCTTGAGGATCCATGCGAGATGCTGACGCATGTAGTCGATGCGAGGGGCGTCGTCGATAAAGCCGTCCTCAAAGTCGTCCTTATAGCCCATGCCGTTCTCGGTGATGTAGATCTTCTTGTAGTTGGGGTAATCGTTCTTAATGCGGAGCAGCAGGTCGTAGAGGCCCTCGGGATAGATAATCCAGTCCCAATCGGTGGTGGGTACGCCTTCGCGCACGCATGACTCGCCCACGCCCTTGAGGAACCAGCGCGAGGAGCCCTTGTCGCCGGTGCCATTGTGGTTGATGTCGTTTTCGCCCTCGGCGGCACGCAGGAACTGGCACTTGTAGGTGTTGACGCCCAGGCAATCGTTGTAGGGGAGCGCGGCGGTCAGCGCGGCGATGTCCTCGTCGCGGACGTCGAGCTCGCCGCCGGCGATATGGGCCAGCTTGGTCGCAGCCTCCATGGTGTCGGCTGCATAGTGGCCGCGGAAGGTGGCGTCGAGTACCCACCGGTTGTTGATGACATCGGCCATGCGGGCGGCCTCGCAGTCGGCGGCGTTGTTGGGGTCGAGGGGATACTTGGGCTCCAGGTTCTGGACAATGCCGATCTCGCCCTCAAAGCCGCCCTCATGGAAGGCGACGACAGCCTTGGCATGGGCCACCATCATGTTGTGCATGAGCTGGAAGGCCTTGTCCAGGCGATACTTCTCGCCGTGCGGCCAGTTGCCGACGATAAAGCTGCCCTCGGCGGTCGCGGGAATCTCGTTAAAGGTAAACCAGTGCTTGACCTCGGTGAACTCGGCAAAGCAGAACTTGGCGTACTCGGCAAAGGCGTCGATCGTCGTGCGCGTCAGGAAGCCCTCGCCGCCGTTCTGGTAAAAGGCCTCGGGCGTATCGAAGTGATCGAGCGTGACATAGGGGATAACGCCGGCTTTATTGCAGGTGGCGAAAAGCTCGTGATAGAAAGCGACACCCTCGGGGTTAATCTCGCCGGTGCCACTGGGGAAGATACGGCTCCAAGCGATGGAGACGCGAATGCCGTTGATGCCGAAGCGCTGGCACAGGTCGATATCGACCGGGTACTTGTTGTAGAAATCGCTTGCGGGATCGGGGGAGAAGCGACCCTGAGCAGCCAGGAAATCGTCCCAGGGCACTTTGCCCTTGCCGTGCGTACGGGTCTCGCCCTCAACCTGGTAAGCAGCGGTGGCGCCGCCAAACACAAAGCCGTCGGGGAACTGCATGGGGTTGGTCATGAGTCATCCTTTCTGTGGGATTCGAATAGGGAGGGTGCCCGAACTGGGGATCCGGGCACCAACAGAGGGAGGAACCTAGTCGAGGTTCTCGCGGAGCCACTTGATGGCGCCGGCGGGGTCGCGGGTGAGGTCGATATATTCCTTACCGCGCGGAGCGAGCAGCTTAATGCCCAGGCGATCGGTGTCGGCCTTCATGTCGTTGTAGTAGCTACGAACCTGCGGGGCAAGCACGATAACGTCGTACTGATCCATGATGGCAGTGTGCTGGCCATAGGCGCCTGCGGAGGAAGCAATATTCTCTCCGGTCTGCGCGGCACCTTCCTTGATGGCGTTGGCAAGCATGGCAGAGGTGCCGGCGCCGGCGCACAGGACGAGGACCTTCAGGCCATCGACATCCTTCTTGGCGGATGCGTCGGCGGCGGGCTCGGGCTGATCGGCGACAGGCTTGCTGTCGGCGGCGGCAACGGTCGTCTCGACGGAAGCGGTGGCCTGCTCGACAGCGGGCGCAGAGGCGTTGGCGGCGATGGAAGCGGCACCATCGGACTCGAGACCCAGCTCGGCGGCGCGCTCGGCCTCCTGGTCGCAGAGCAGCTTATCGTACGCCTTCAAGAACGGCAGGTAGATGATGGCGTCCAGCAAGATAATGATCGCGACAAACACCAGAGCGATAAGCTGGAAGTTCGTGGTGATGAAAATGCCGATGGGGGCGGGGGTGGCCCAAGGCACCACGAAGGAGAAGCCGTTCATGCCCACGTTATCGATAAAGAACTTGGCAACACTTACGTTGACGCAGCCGGCGGCAACAAAGGGGACGAGCATGTAGGGGTTAAGGATCATCGGCGCGCCAAAGAGCAGCGGTTCGTTGACGGCGAAGGCAACAGGAACAATCGAGGCCTTACCGACGGCTTTGAGCTGCTTGGACTTCATAAAGAGAATCAGCAGAAGCGGCACGATGAACGTGGCGCCGGTGCCGCCGAACTCACCCACGAGCGACATGTTAAAGGTGAGGGAATGGGCGGGGTGACCACCGGCCAGCAGAACCTGCAGGTTCTCAGCCTGGTTGGCAAGACGGATGGGGTCGATGCCCGGCTGGACGATCGAGGGGCCGTGGACGCCGATGAACCAGAAGAACGCGGTGGCCGCCTGGATAAGGATAAGGCCAGGATAGGTTTCTGCAGCGGTAAAGAGCGGGGAGAGCAGTTTGATAAGCAGCTCGGAGAACGGAACGCCCATGAGGTTACGCACGACGACATCGATGATGCCGCAGGTGATGACGGCGCCGCCAAAGGGGATAATGTCGCGGAAGTTCTGAGCGATGGCGCCCGGGACCTCCTTGGGCAGCTTAATGGTCAGATCGCGCGAGACACAGAACTTATAGACCCAAACGGTAATGAACGCGGCGATATAGGCCGAGAACAGACCGCGCGTACCCATGCTGGTGCAGTCGAAGACCGAAAGCTCGGAGCCGTCGAGCTTGGTGGTGAACTGCGTAACAGCGAGCAGCAGCATGCTGCACTGGGCGGCCACCATGGTGGAGCCGTCGTTGAGCACTTTGCCAGCGGGCATGCGACGGTTCATGGAAGCCGTAAAGTTCTTGGCGGTGGTGCCGGCAACCATGATGCCCATGACGCCCATGGTGAAGTTATACAGCTTGTTGCACCAGTCGATGAGCGGCTGGGGCAGCGTAATGCCAACTACGCCGGGAAGCGTGGCGATCAGCAGAAAGATCGAAGAGGTAAGGACGATGGGCATGCACCCAAGGAATCCGTCCTTGATGGCCTGGAGGTAGACGTTCCTCGAGATCTTCTCAAAGAACGGTTGATGCTTCTCGAGCATCTTTACGATGGCGTCCATAGAGCTCCTTTGCTACTTGATGCGCGATGCATGTGGATGTAACTGGTCGTCGATGGATGGTCAGGACTGCCCGGAAGCCTTCCTGCTTAAGGAAGGCATTGCGAAATGACAACGTTGTCATTTCGTTAATGACAACGTAAGACATTTCTGGAAGAGCAACAAGGATATACGGGCGAGCGGTCGATATTGTCCGGTGAATGGTTGATTTATCAGTCAGGCAGGTAGTGTATGCTAGAACGCAAAAAACAAGCGATAGAGAACCGAGTGGAGAAGCAGTGGCAACGATGGACAAGAAAAACGTCTCGATGAACGATGTGGCGATTGCCGCGGGCGTTTCTCTCAAGACGGTGTCGCGCGTGATCAACGAGCCCGATAGCGTGCGAGAGTCGACACGCGATAAGGTTCATTCGGCCATGGAGGCGCTCGGGTTTCGAGCCAACTTTGCCGCGCGTTCACTCAAGTTGGGCCGTTACGGGTGCATCGGCGTGGTGATGTTCCACTTGTCGGGCGGTGCCGTGGACATGATTGACGGTATCGCCGATGCCGCCGAAGAACGCGGCTTTGCGCTCACGATGATTAAGAAGTGCGCAGCGGAGAAGATGACCCTTGCCGATGCGGCGCGCAGGATGTCGCGGCTACCTGTTGATGGCATGATCTTCAACCTGCGTCAGATGGTCGATGACTTTGATACCTTTGAGGCGCCGAAAGACCTCAAGACGGTGATTATCACACCGATGGAACATCCTACCTGCTCCACCGTCAGTGACGACCAAGAGGGCGGCGCGCGCATGGCGTGCGAGTACTTCTTGAACCACGGGCATAAAAACGTGTACTTCGTCTCTGGTAAGAAAGAGTCGTTGTCGAGCCAGTGCCGTATGAAAGGTTGGCGTGCGGCACTCGAGGCGCGTGGCATTGAGCCGCCCGAGCCTCTGCAAGGCGATTGGAATGCGGATAGTGGCTATGCCGCGGGCCTTGTGCTTGCCGATAAGCCCGATTGCACGGCGGTCCTCGCTGCTAACGACTGCATGGCAAACGGCGTGATGATGGCTCTACGTGACAAAGGGCTCAGTGTGCCCAATGATGTGTCCGTGATCGGCTTCGACGATGAGCTCTATAAGACGATTCCCAACTCGATTCTGACGTCGGTGAAGTTTCGCCACCGCGAGCTGGGCATCCGTGCGCTCAATGAGGTCGTCGCAGGTCTGGAAGCCCCGAGTTCCAGAAGCCGTACGCTCGTCTCGGGCGTGCTGGTCGAGCGTTCCAGCGTGAAGGATCTGCGGGCGTAGACGTGCTCGGCTCGTTCATCTCAACTTGTAACAGTTAGGGCCGAAATACTCGGCTAGATGTTACAGATCGAGATTGAGAGGATTGTCCTGTGCGTTTATCTCAATTTGTAACAACTAGACGTCCAAAACCGGTTCTAGTGTTACAGATTTAGACAATTCGACCCGGCCTCCCCGGTTTGTCTTAATCTGTAACAGCTAGGACCGAAAAACTCGGCTAGATATTACAGATTGAGATAAACGGCTTTCGACCTGCACAAAAGGGCCGGGGGCAGCGCGCCGTGTGACGTGCCGCCCCCGGCTGAGAAATGGGGACAGGTTGTGTGAGCGGGGCAATCCCGCTAGTCGCAAGCCACTAGTCCAGACGACGGGTCTGCGCCACGTGCTTGTACCAGTAGGCGCTTGCCTTGGGCGTGCGCTTCTGGGTTTCAAAGTCAACGTAGAAGAAGCCATAGCGCTTGTTGTATCCGTTGGTCCAGGAGAACTGATCCTGCAGGCTCCACAAGAAGTAGCCGCCCACGTTGACGCCCACCTCCATGGCCTTGAGCAGCCAGCGCAGGTGCTGCTCGATGTAGTCGATGCGCGGCTGGTCGTCCACAAAACCGTCCTTGTAGGGGTCCTTGTAGCCCATGCCGTTTTCGGTAATGAAGATCTGCTTGTAGTTGGGGTAGCGCTGCTTAATGTAGACGAGCAGATCGAACAGACCCTCGGGATAGATAATCCAGTCCCAGTCGGTGGTGGGGATGCCAGGCTTGTTCACATGCTCGCCAATACCCTTGACGCGCCAGCGGCCGGTGCCCTTCTCGCCCGTACCGTTGTGGTGCAGGTCGTTCTCGCCGTCGTAAGCCTTGAGGAAGCGGCACTGGTAGTTGTTGACACCCAGGTAGTCGTTGTAGAGCGCTGCCTCGCGCATAATTTCGAGGTCCTCGTCCAAGATCTCGATGGTGCCGCCCGAGACGGCAGCCAGGCGGTTGGCGCACTCGAGGGTGTCGGGGGCATACTCGCCGCGGAACGTCGCGTCGAGCAAAAACTGGTTTTGCAGCACGTGCTCGTTGTTGGCGGCTTTGATGTCGGCGGGGTCGTTCTCGTTGAGCGGGTACTTAAACTCCAGCGACTGGATGACGCCGATTTTGCCCTTAAAGCCGCCGTTGTGGAAGGCCAGCACGGCCTTGGCGTGGGCGAGCATCATGTTGTGCTCGCACTGGAAGGCCTCGGCCAGATGCGCCTTGACGCCACCGGGGAAGGTGCCCTCGATGTAGGTGTTGGAGGCGTCGGCCCAGATCTCGTTAAAGGTGAACCAGTAGGTCACCTGGTCGGCGTACTCCTTAAAGCAGAAGGTGGCAAAGTCCACAAAGGCGTCGATGGTCTCGCGGTTGAGGAAGTCGCCCTTCTCAAAGAGGGGAAGCGGCGTGTCAAAGTGATGCAGCGTGACGAACGGCTCAACGTGGTGCTTGTGGCACTCGGCGAAGAGATCGTGGTAGAACTGGACGCCCTCGGGGTTGATTTCGCCGGTGCCGTTGGGGAAGATGCGGCTCCAGGCGATGGAGAGGCGAATGCCGTTGATGCCGAACTCCTCGCACAGCTCCAGGTCGACGGGGTACTGGTTGTAGAAGTCCGAAGCGGGATCGGGGGAGAAGCGCCCCTGGGCCTCCAGAAAGTCGTCCCAGGCAACCTTGCCCTTACCGTGAGTGCGGGTCTCGCCCTCTACCTGGTAGGCAGCGGTGGCGCCGCCAAAGACAAAGTCCTCGGGAAACTGCGCGGGCGGGTTGGTGACGCTAGCAGGATTAACGGACATGATGATCCAATCGTCTAAATCGAAGGGCCAGCCGGTCTTGGATGGTCGGCTGGCCCTGGGCGTTACTTACTTCGAAAGTTGCTCACTCACGAAGGCGAGAGACTTGTCGCCGTTCTGGGAGAGCTCGATGTACTGCTTGCCACGGCAGGCGACGCACTTGTTGCCCACGCGCTCACAGTCCTTCTGCAGGTCGGCCAGGTAGCTTGCGGCCTGCGGGGCCAGGACGACCAGGTCAAAGTCGGGGAGCATGTCCACGTGGTTGCCATAGGCCTCGGCAGCGGTCTCGAGGTTAATGCCGCGCTCCTTGGCGGCCTTGGCCAGCGCGTTGGCGAGCAGGCCCGAGGTTCCGCCGCCCTGGCAGAGCACGAGCACGCGCTTGCCGTTGAGGTCGCTGGCGGTCGTTGTCTCGGCAGCGGGTGCTGCGGAAGCGGCGGGGGAGTCGGCCTTCACGGCCTCGGCAGCAGCGCCGGCGGCAACGCTCTTGGCGTCAGCCTTGCCCTGGAAGGCATCGTTGAGCTTGGCGGCCTTCTCGGCGTTCTTGGCGGCGAGCTCCTCCTGGGAGATCTCGGCCTCCTCGGCGCACTTCTGGGCGTCATAGGCACGGAAGAACGGGTAGTACAGAACGAAGTCGACGACCAGGATAAGGGCGAGCATCACAAAAGCGAGCGGCTGGAAGCCCAGGCCCATGATGGTGCCGATGGGGCCGGGGACGGTCCAAGGCAGGGTGTACATAAAGCCGTTCATGCCCAAGAAGTCGATAAAGATCTTGAGGATCCAGATGTTGGCGATCGGGGCAAAGACAAACGGGACAAAGAAGACGGGGTTGAGCACGATGGGTGCGGCGAACAGCAGCGGCTCGTTGACGGCAAAGCAGACGGGGACGATGGCGGCCTTACCGACGGCGCGCATCTCCTGAGACTTGGCCAGGAAGCAGAACATAAAGACCAGGACGAGCGTGGCGCCGGTGCCGCCCATGCAGACGACGAAGTACTGGGCACCCTGGGTCAGGACAGCGGAAGCGTGCTGGCCGGCCTGGAACGCAGCCAGGTTGTCGGTCATGTTGGCAACGAGAGCGGCGGCGATGGCGGGCTCGACGATCGAGGGGCCGTGGACGCCCACGAACCAGAAGAGGCTCATGGCGCCGTAGATCACAGCGAGGCCGATGTAGCCATCGGCGGCGGTGAACAGGGGCTGGAACACCTGGATGACACCCTGGGCAAAGCAGAAGCCAAAAGCAGCGCGGAAGACGATGTCAAAAACCCAAAAGACGGTGATGCAGACGGAGAAGGGGATGATGTCCTTAAAGGTCTGCGAGATGTTGGGCGGAACCTGCTCGGGCATCTTGACGGTGATGTTGCGCTTAATGAAGAACTTGTAGATGATGCCGGTCACAAACGCAGCGATGAAAGCGGTCAGCAGGCCCTTGGAACCAAGGTAGGTGGTGTTGAAACCGCTGGCAGCGTCCGTGGCGATGGTGTCGCTCGAAAGGAGCAAGAAGCCGATGATGGCCGCGCACATGCACGAGATGAAGTTGATCTGGTTGTTCTTGGGCAGATCGCGGTTCTGAGCGTCGGCGAAGTGCTTGGCCGTGGTGGCGGCGCAGGCGATGGCCAGGATGCCCATGGAGTAGTTGTAGCACTTCCACAGGGCGTTGTTGATGTCATCGGGCCAGTAGAAACCCCAGATGTTGGGGACCGAGGCTACCAGGCAGAAGATGGACGAGAAGATGATGATGGGGATGACGGAGATAAAGCCGTCGCGGATCGCCTTGAGGTACTTGTTGCGGGCGATCGCGTTGAAAAAGGGCTGGCCCTTTTCGATGATGGCGATGAGTTGCTCCATGCAATGCTCCTAAGAGTCGGTGGGTTAGCAACGATGGTAGCTTTTGGCGTCCGGTTGCCAAAATGTTGACGTTGCCATTTTGCGACACAAAAAAAGACGCGAACCGGTGGTTCCTGTGCCTGCGAACCGTCGATTCCTTACGCGTAAACGTTTGAGCCGCCCGGTGGCTCTGTGTTTGCACAATGGCAACGTTAACATTTGGTCGACAAAAGCCGTTCGGGGAAGCAAAAATGTCGGTGAACGGTAGGTTTTTGGTGGTGAGCGTATGGTGGGGGAGGCGTTGGATATACTTGAAGGCGTTAAAAATGACTGCGCAAGGTGCCACCAATGGCATCGTTGACATAGAAAGATCGACCTATGGCCGCTGTTAAAAAATCGGTATCCGTCAAAGACGTAGCGCGCCTCGCGGGCGTCTCGGAGCAGACGGTCTCGCGCACCGTGCACGATTCGCCCAGCGTGCGCCCCGAGACCAAGGAACGCGTGCGTGCCGCCATGCGCGAGCTGGGGTATCGCCCCAATTTTGCCGGTCGATCGCTGCGCCGTGGCAAGTTTAAGACCGTCGGTGTCGCCATGTTCAACATTACCGGTACTGGCAACCTCGACCGTATGGAGGGCTTTGCCGCCGCCGCCGATAAGCACGGCTACGCCATCACCCTCACTAAAGTAGATGGACATCCCTATACCCTCGAGAGCGCATCATCGCGTATGAGCGCGCTGCCGGTAGACGGCATGGTTGTGATCATGAACCGCATGCCGGCGGACTTTGGCACCTTTGAGCCGCTGCCCGGTATGCAGACGGTGCTCGTTACCATGCTGGAGCACCCACTGTGCTCGACGGTCGATAACGATCAGCTCGATTGCTCACGCCAGGTTGTCGAGTACTTGCTGGGGCAGGGACACAAGACCGTGCACTTTATCTCGTGTCCCGAGCGCTCGCTTTCGGGCATGCAGCGCGAGGAGGGGTGGCGCGAGACATTGCGCGCGCATGGCATTGAGCCACCGCGACTCGTTCGTGGCGATTGGACGGCACAGAGCGGGTATGCTGCCGGTCAGGCTCTGGCGGACGATCCGACCTGTACGGCTATTTATGCTTCCAACGACGCCATGGCCTACGGCTGCATTCGCGGACTCGAGTCGCGCGGAAAGCACGTGCCCGAGGACGTGAGCGTGGTGGGTGTTGATGACAGTCTGGGCGACATCGTGCCCGATCGTCGCCTGGCCACTGTGCGCTTTGACAACAAGCGTGTCGGCATGTGGGCAGTCGATAAGATCGCCGGTGCCGAGGAGGTTGCGTCTGGCGTGGAGCACATGCTGATCCCCGGCGTGCTCGTAGAGGGCGATACGGTGCGCGATTTGCGTTAGGGTGCGGTCCTGTTTGGGTTTACGCTAATCATGTTTGATATTGTTCGAAATGGTTTGGAAACCGTTCACGGGCGAAAAAAGACCGTTCACGGCTCGAAATAACGGTTTGCATTGTTCCTTTTTGTTTGAATGTTATTGTTTCTGTCATACACAGCGCAGCGCGTATGCCCGGACGCGATGCTCTCCGTTGGTTCATATGTGAAAGGAACGCAATATGGCAACCAAAGAAGAAATCTCGATGGTTGGATTCGAGATTGTCGCATACGCAGGTGACGCCCAGACCGATCTGCTTGCAGCGCTCGATGCTGCTCGCGAGGGTGACTTTGAGAAGGCCGAGCAGCTGCACAAGGATGCCAGCGATGCGCTCATCGGTGCCCACGACACGCAGACCAAGCTGCTTTCGCAGGAGGCCGGCGGTGGCGAGATGGAGATGACCTTCATCATGGCTCACGCTCAGGATACCCTCATGACCACTATGATCCTGGAGAAGCAGGCCCGCTTTACCATCGATGCCTACAAGCGCATTGCCGAGCTCGAGGCCAAGCTCGCCTAACGAGCCCTCACAACCAAGCCCCTTTCCAAAAGCCCTGCCGCTACCCGCGGCAGGGCTTTTTTCTGTCCTCCTCCCCGCAACTCATCCCGAGATAGTCATTGGGGACGTTCTTAAACGACTAGTCATTGGGGACAGTCTTGGCGCGCTCCGTTCGTCCTCCCGTTCGATTTTTGCTCGGTGGGTATACTTCCTTTCGCATTAAACGCCGGACTGAGGAGGTATCCAAATGCCGGATAACGGGTCAATACAAAAAAGAGACGCGCACGAGATGGCTCATGGGCGTCCTGTCCAGATAACCGAGCACACGACGGTAACCGAGCTGCAGCCCAGTCTGTCCGATGTCGTGTGCGCAAACAAAAAGCTGCAGATTGGCTTTATCGTTGCGCTCGTGGTCCTGGCGCTGCTGTCGGGCTTTGTAGCTCGTCCGCATTTCGCCGATACCAAAACTTGGGACTCCACCATCGAGGTCATCGACCAAAAGAAGGGTAACGTACTGGCGCTCACGGCTTCATGCGTGGCGCTGTCTGCGGGCATTACCGCGCTGCCGGGTGATACGGGAACGCCGGTTGCCGAGCAGCTCGCGCAGCTTTCAGGCAACCTTGGTATCGTGCTTGCCGTGCTCTACCTAGAGAAATACCTGCTAACCATTTTGTGGTCGGTTGGCCTGGGCATCTTAATCCCGTTTGCGTTGGTGCTCTTTGCGGTGTCGCTCGGCATTCACGGGCGCTGGAGCACGAGTGCTGTCCTGCGCCGTGTGGCGACGCGCGTGCTGGTGGTTGCCGTGATCGGCATGGCGCTCGTGCCCGCGAGCGTATGGGTGTCGCAGAAGGTCGATGAAACGTATCGCGTAAGTATTGAGCAAGTCGAGCAAAAGGCTGCGGATGCGACCGACACCACGGACAAGTCAGTCGAGACCAGCTCAAAATCGAACAAGAAAAAATCCGAGGCCACGGAGTCCAAAAACGTGCTCGAGCAGTTGACTGATGGGGCCTCGAGCCTGGTCACGTCGGTAACCAGTGGTGCCAAGCAGATGACCGACGAGATCGTGCACCAGGTGACCGACCTTATCGAAGGCGTCATCGTGATGATCGTGACTTCGTGCGTTATCCCGCTGCTGGTGCTCGTGGCGTTTCTGTGGCTGGGCCACACCCTGCTGGGGATCGATATCTCCGGCCCGGCGAACTATTTGACGGGCCGCTTTCTGAGCGCTCCTTCCAAGCACGCCAAAAAGGGCGGGCAGTCCGAGTAGCTAAAACAGCTGTATATACCGGGGAATACCGCCGAAGGGCGGCCGAGACACATTCTCGGCCGCCCTTTTGTTTGTTGAACACATGGTCGCTGCGTCCGCGCCCGGCTCAAACGGTCAGCAATCACCTGTGAACGGTATTTGTTCAAAAAAGAACAAAGATAAACAAATAGTTGTTGCAGTTACTGTTCGAATGTGTTCAAATAAACATGAACAGTGAAGAACCGCACATTCAGATGCCCGGACCTGAACGCGATTCAACACTTCCAAACAGAAACTACGCACCTGCGTATCTCTCAAGGAGGATGTCATGAGGGTTGTAATCGCTTCCGATGCCGACGGTATGTCGATGAAGGAGTCCATCAAGGAGATGCTCATCGCCGACGGTCACGAGGTCGTCGACTATTCCGAGACCCCTGCCGCGGACTTTGTCGATTCCGCGACCGCCGTTGCCAAGGACCTGCTGGAGCACAAGGATTCCCAGGGCTTCGCATTCGATAAGTACGGCGTCGGCTCCTATATGGCCGCCGTCAAGATTAAGGGCATGGTCGTCGCCAACATTTCCGACGAGCGTTCCGCCTACATGACCCGCGAGCACAACGGCTCGCGCATGGTCACCATGGGCCCGGGCGTTGTGGGCACCGAGGTCGCCAAGAAGATCGCCCGCGAGTTCCTGCGCGCCCAGTACGCCGGCGGCCGTCACCAGATCCGTGTCGACATGCTCAACAAGATGGCCTAACGAGAGCCACCGAGAACTCGAACTTCTACCTCAACTTGTGAATTCAGACGAAAGGACGTTCTGATGAAGAAGACCATCGCAATCGGTTGCGACCATATCGTTACGGACGAGAAGATCTATCTGGCCGACCGCCTGGAGCAGGCTGGCTACAAGGTGCTCGACTGCGGTACCTACAGCCACACCCGTACGCACTATCCCATCTACGGTAAGGCCGTGGGCGAGGCTGTTGCCAGCGGCAAGGCCGACTTTGGCGTGGCCCTGTGCGGCACCGGCATCGGCATCACCAACGCCGTCAACAAGGTTCCCGGCGCCCGCTGCGCCCTGGTTCGCGACATGACCTCTGCCCTGTATGCCCGTCGCGAGCTCAACGCCAACATCGTGGGCTTTGGCGGCAAGATTACCGGCGAGTTCCTGATGGCCGATATCATGCTTGCCTTCCTGGAGGAGCCCTACGAGAAGACCCCCGAGCACGATGCCCTGATCGCCAAGATCGATGCCTGCAATAAGGCCGACGCCGAGGCTCAGGCTGACCCGCACTTCTTTGACGAGTTCCTGGAGAAGTGGGACCGCGGCGAATACCACGATTAGCGGGTATCCGGCGTAATTAACTAGTCCGTTGACGGCTCGCGTTTCTGTGATGGGGCGCGGGCCGGTTTGCTATCAGCCCAATTGGCCCAGCGGGCTGGACGTGCATTGTTCTTTTGTTTGCGGCGCTGCCTCATTACCTTTCTTCTAAAGGCACGACGTTCACAATGGATCGTGCGAGATGATATGTGAAGGAGAAGATTCCCATGGAGTTTGTTCTTGATAACGGCTCTGTCCGCATTGCGTTGAGCACGGCTGGCGGATCGTTCACTTCTATTGCGGCCAACGGCCGTGAGTACCTGTGGCAGGGCGACCCGGCGGTGTGGTCGGGCCAGGCACCCATTTGTTTCCCGATCTGCGGCGGCCTTCGCGACGGTCACGCAATGACCATGGGCGGCCGCGAGGTTAAGCTCGCCCGTCACGGCTTTGCTCGCAAACAGGAGTGGAAGCTCGAGGAGCAGAGCGACAACATGGTCGCGCTGAGCCTAAGCTCTGCCGACCATGCCGAGTTGCTCGAGCAGCACCCGTATCCGTTTAAGATCGTTGCTCGTTACACGATCGATGCGGAGAAGGTGGCCGTGTCGTACGAGGTGACCAATGAGGGCACCGAGGACATGCCGTTCTTTGTGGGCGGTCACCCTGGCTTTAAGTGCCCGCTTGACGAGGGCGAGTCCTATGACGACTACGAGCTCCGTTTTGAGCAGCGCGAGGCCGCCGAGCTCTGTACTGCCGTTCCCTCGACGGGCCTGATTGATGTTGAGCATCGTAGCAAGAACCCGATGGTTGGCCATGATCTGCCGCTGACCCACGAACTCTTTGACTTCGCGGAGACCATCTTTGACGTGCTCGAGAGCCGCGTGGTTACGCTGACCAAGAAGACCGAGGACAAGGGCGTGCGACTGACGTTCCCCGATATGCCGTACCTGATTGTGTGGAGCAAGCCCGAGGGTGACTTTGTGGCCGTGGAACCGTGGGGCGGCCTGTCCACCTGCTCCGACGAGGACGATATTCTGGAGCACAAGCGTGGCTGCCTGGTGGCCAAGCCGGGGGAGACCGTTACCCGCGGCTTTGAGATCGAGATCCTTTAACGAGCTATCGTATGTTTGGGGCCGCGCGTGTCGTGCCTCGGAAACAGGAGTTCAATATGATTCTGACCGTTACCATGAACCCGTCGATTGATACGCGCTATCAGCTCGACAAGTTGATCATCGACGATGTTAACCGCGTGACGCCCGAAAAGACCGCTGGCGGTAAGGGCCTCAACGTGAGCCGCGTGCTGCTGCAGCTGGGCGACGACGTGCTCGCGACCGGTCTGCTCGGCGGCCACATGGGTGCCTATATGGCCGAGCTCATGGATGCTGATGGCGTCAAGAACGACTTTGTGCCCATCGCCGGTGAGACGCGCATTTGCCTGAATATTCTGCACGAGGGCAATCAGACCGAGCTGCTGGAGAGCGGCCCGCAGATCGCCCCGGCCGAGCTCGAGGCCTTTACGGCCAAGTTCGCCGAGCTTGCAGCGAAGGCGGACGTTGTGACGCTTTCGGGCTCGCTGCCGCGTGGCGTCGATGCCGGCTACTATGCCGAGCTCGTCAAGATCGCCGAAGAGGCGGGCGCCAAAGTGCTGCTCGACACCTCGGGTGCATCGCTGGAGGCCGCGCTGGAGTCCGACGCTAAGCCTGAGCTCGTAAAGCCCAACCTTACCGAGATTAACGGCCTGCTGGGTACGTCCTTTACGACCGATGATGTCGATGCCCTGCGCGAGGCGCTCGCCGCCGATGGCCGCTTTGCCGGTATTCCCTGGGTTGTCGTTTCGATGGGCGCTGCCGGTTCGGTGGGCTTCCATGAGGGTCGCGCGTTCCGCGCCAAGACGCCCGCGATTGCGGCTGTAAACGCGACGGGTTCCGGCGATTCGACCATCGCCGGCTTTGCGCATGCGATTGCTGCTGGTGCCGACGACGTCACGGTGCTCAAGACCGCCAATACCTGCGGCAAGCTCAACGCCATGGATCCCAAGACCGGCCACCTGGTCATGGACCGCTGGGACGAGATCTACAACAACGTTGAAGTGACGGAGCTTTAGAGTTACGCGGTTTTACCAAACCGCGTAACCAGCCGACGCTGCAAGCCCGCCAGAGCGGCAATCTGCCTTTCAGCTTCGGCGGCATGACCAGAAGGTCAATGCCGCCTCGCTTCAAGGCACCTTGCTCGCTTTGGCGGGCTTTCGCTGTCGTGGCCAAAACATCGGCGTTGCTTTGCTTCGGGAATGCGGCAGATAGGGACGTTCCTTTTTTGCCGGCAGTTTGGGACACTCCTTACGGGACACCCCCTCCACAGCGCCTATGCCAGCTTGTCGATTTGCCCAATCTCCCAGAGCGGAATGTTGACGAGCGTGCCCTCGTCTCTATATGCCGCTAACGATGTTCTCACGCAGCGCTCGAGCTTGAACTTCTCGCAGGCAATCCTCAGGCTCTTTGCTTTGAGGTTCTCTGCCGCCTTGACCTCGAGCGGAAGCACGGTCCCCGCATGGTCGATGGCAAAGTCAGTCTCTGCATTGCCGGAGGAGGATGGCCAATACGCGGGAGTTTTGCCTTGGAACAAAAGCTCCTGTGCGACGTATTGCTCGGTCAGCGAGCCTTTGAACTCCGTAAAAACTGCGGGCCCGTTCAGAACAATGGCTGGCGAGAGGCCGGAGAGTGCTCCGAGGATGCCGGTGTCGATGCAGAACAGCTTGAAGCCCGAGAGATCCTCGTAGCTTGTGAGTGGTGCTCTTAGGGCGGAAACACGTGGTACCTTATGAACGATTCCATAGTCCATGAGCCACTGGAGGCTTTCCTCAAAATCGCGTGCGCGCGCCCCGGGACGGAGCGCACCGTAGACGAACTTCTTGTTTTCCTTTGCGAGCTGGCCGGGAAGGGATTTCCAAACCAGCCTCATGCGCTCGACGATGCGGGCTGGCGCATGCTTGCCAAAATCGGATTCGTAAGCTTCGATGATTTGCTGCTGAAGCCTGCGGGCCTCGATGAAATCGTGGGAGGTGGCGAAAGCGGAGACAACTTCTGGCATGCCACCGACAACGAGGTATTCCTTGAGCAGGCGCTCGAGCTTTTCGGAAACGTTTGCCAGCAGGTCCATGTCTGCGGCAAGGATGGCATCTGCGAGCGGATCGCCATCGACGGCACGAACGAACTCGACAAACCCCATGGGGCGCATGGTAAGCTGGTCAATCTTGCCGACGGGGAACGACTCGTTTTCGCGTCGGAGCGCGAGCCCCATATAGGAGCCGGCTGCCACGATATGGTATTCCGGCGCCAGCTCGTTGAAGTATTTGAGCGAGGTGATGCCACGCGGTGCCTCTTGGATTTCGTCGAAGATGATGAGTGTGTCTGTCGGCGTTATGGTCTGGCCGCGCAGGAGCTCTATCTGGGAGATGATGCGTTTGGGGTCAAGGCTTCCGTCGAACAGCGAACGTACGCCCGGTTCGAGCATAAAGTCAAAACGGATGACGTTTTGATACTGCTGGCCTGCGAATTCGTTGAGAAGCCAGGTTTTTCCCGTCTGGCGGGCCCCTTTAAGCAGGAGGGGCTTACGGTTTGCCCTAGATTTCCAAGCGATGAGTTCGTCCATTAGCTGTCGCTGCATACTGCCTCCTAACGATCATGGTTAGTATAAGACCGTTTTGGTCTTTCCATCGAAAAATGTGGGAGCAAACCACGTTTTTCCATCGAATAATGTGGGAGGCAACCACGTTTTTCCATCGAATAATGTGAGGGTTTAGGTAGGCATCTGGGGACGTTCTTTTTCTGCCGGCAGTTTGGGACACTCCTTGTTTTGGTGCAAATTAGCTACCCTTGCATCAGAAAACGGCGCCCGCCGGCGATGTTGCCGGCGGGCGCCGTTGTCGTGTAGGTGGCTATGTCGTGGGGGCTGCCGTTGAGCGTCCGGGTCTGTGCTCTACAGCGAGTCGATAAAGCGCTGCTGGGCGGCGCGGCCGGCTTCGTCCCACTTAAAGACGCCGGCGTTGTCGAGCACGTGGCCAAACACCACGCCGACCTCCTCGTGCAGGATATCGATGGCGTTGTCTGCCGTAAGCTCGTCGGCGCGGCGGGCAAAGACATCCTTGGCCCATGCGGCGTGGCTGCGGCATAGATCATCGCCCTCGAGCGCGCTAGCAAGGTCGTAGCTGGCATCGACCTTGGCCGCCAGCAGGTGCTCGCGGACAGCGCCGAGCTCGGGAACCAGGCGCGGCGGAAGAATGGCCAGGCCCATGACCTCGATCAGGCCGATGTTCTCCTTCTTAATGTGGTGGTACTCGGCATGCGGGTGGAACACGCCCAGCGGATGCTCGTCGGTCGTGATGTTGCAGCGAAGCGCCAGGTAGGCCTCGTAGATTTCGCCGCCGGCATTTCCGCGAGAGTCGACGCGGCGGATGACGGGCGTCACGGTGTTGTGCGCCACGCCATCGGCTGTGTACGCGATGACGCCCACAGACTCATCGGTCCACTCGCGCCAGGCGAGGATAATCTTCTCGGCAGCGTCGAGCAGCTGAGCGCGGTCATGCGAGTGCAGGCGCAGCACCGAGAGCGGCCACTGCAGCACAGTGCCGGTGACTTGGTCAAATCCGGGCACGCTAAACTGCGAGACCTCGGCGGCATGCATCATGGGGAACTCGTGCGCGCCGCCCTGGAAGTGGTCGTGCGACAAGATCGAGCCGCCCACGATGGGCAGGTCGGCGTTGGAGCCAATGAAATAGTGCGGGAACAGGTCCACAAAGTCGAGCAGGCAGGTCAGGCCCTTGCGGTCGACGTGCATCGGACGATGCTCGGAGCTCATGGCAATGCAGTGCTCGTTAAAGTACGCGTACGGGCTGTACTGGAAGCCCCAGCGCTCGCCATTAAGCTGAATGGGAATAACGCGCAGATTCTGGCGGGCGGGATGGGCGCCGCCGTCGGCTGCGGCGGAGCGTCCGGGATAGCCCTCGTTTTCGATGCAGAGCTGGCAGGCGGGATACTTCTCGCCCGTGTTCTTGGCTGCACCTGCCACAGCGATATCTCGCGGGTCCTTCTCGGGCTTGGACAGGTTGATGGTAATCTCCAGGTCGCCCCAGTTGGTTGGGGTGTTCCATTTGATGTTGCGCGCGATGGCGGCACGGCGCACGTAGCCGGCGTCGCAGCACAGGCCGTAGAACCAGTCAGTCGCGGCGCGGGGCTCGTTGACGCCCATGCGGCCGTTGAATTCCTCGTTTACAACCGAAGGCCTCGGCATCAGCACGCCCATGATGCGCATGGCGATGCGGTCGCGGCCCGATACCGTGTCCTCGGCAGCACCGTTGGCAACAGCCGCCTCGGCAAGCGCGGCAAGTGTGCCTTCAAGGTCAAAGTTGGGCAGGGTATCGGGGTGCAAGAGCGAGAGTTTCTCGACCTGGAGCGCCCAGGCCATGTCGAGCGCCGGGCCCGTGGCGCCGATGCACTCCAAAATGGTGTTGTAGGCCCAGATGCGATCGTCCTGGCCGATCATCGATCGGTGGATAGCGTATTCGATCAGGTTCTGCGCGGCCTCGCGCACGTCGGTCATTACAGCCATGCCGCGTAAGCCCCCTTGTCAGAAATTGCGTAGTGGCGGGCAGAGCCCTCGCCCAGCCAGCCGTTCATCTTGGTGATAAAGGTGTCGACAAGCTCGAGCGGTACGAAGGCCTGGATGGTGCCACCAAAGCCGCCGCCGTGGATGCGGACGGCGCCACGGCCGTCGAGCACATGCTCGGCCAGTGCCAGGGCATACATCGAAGGCTGCTCGGAGCCCAGCTTGGCAACGACATTCTGCAGGTACATGGCAGAGCTGGCGCCGGACTCGCGCGTCAGGACCAGGAACTGATCGATGTCGCCGGCGTTCAGGGCTGCCCAGCGCTTATCGACCAGGCCATTCTCGTACCAGTAGTGAACGGCGCGCAGGCAGGCACGGTCGCCCAGTTTGGCACGCAGCTCGGGGAGCTTGGCGTCAAAGTCCGCCACGTTTACCTCGCACAGGCGTGCCTTGCCAAACTCGGCGGCGACGTCTTGCATCTCGCGCGGAACGGCAGCGTAATCGTCGGTGGCGGCCACGTGGTCGGCACCAACCTTAACGAGCACGAGCGCATAGCCGTGATCCTCAAAGTTGAGTTCGAGCTTCTGGGTTTTAGGCTGAGCCTGGTCCTCAAAGTCCATGTAGGCAAGGCCGCCCAGGCACACAGCGGCCTGGTCCATCAGACCGCAGGGCTTGCCATAGTAGTTGTTCTCGGTGCGCTGGCTCATCTGGGCGAGCGCGACGGGCTCGATGGCGGGTGCGCCCCAGAGCGTCTCCATGGCGCGACCGTATGCCGCCTCGACAGCAGCAGAGCTCGAAAGGCCGCCGCCCGAGGGGACAGAGCAGGTGAAGACGAAGTCGAAGCCCTGGGGCTCAACGCCCAGAGCAGCGATTTCGTGGGCCATGCCGCGGACGAGGCTCGCAGACGTGCCCTTCTCGGACTCTTGAATACCCAGCGTGTCGAGCGTGATCTCAAACGTGGGATAGCCCTCGTC
Organism: uncultured Collinsella sp.; assembly: GCA_900543605.1. Classification (GTDB taxonomy): domain Bacteria; phylum Actinomycetota; class Coriobacteriia; order Coriobacteriales; family Coriobacteriaceae; genus Collinsella. The sequence goes on along the minus strand of UQSK01000004.1, from coordinate 4,930 downwards.
GGCGACGCGGACCTTGTTGGAGTCGGTTGCCACGGCGATGCCGTCGACAGCGACATCGAGCGAGCCGGCGATGACGTGGCCGCCCTCGTGGTCGGTGTGGTTGCCACTGATCTCGGAGCGGCCGGGCGCGTGCACATAGAGCACCTGGCGATCGCCGATGGGCCCAAACTCCTCCTCAAACAGCTTGGTGAGCGTGGCGAGTGTCTTTTCGTCGGGGGCGGTCATGGGAGTCCTTTCCTTGGCGCGTACGGGTAAGTTTTGCGCCGTTATGAGTACGTTAACAACTTGAAGCGGCATGAACCAAGTGTTCACGATGCCGCACGTTACGGGCTATGTTAACGTACTCATAATACAACTCTTGTCACTTTTTGAGAATCTGGTAATCGGTAGAAATTCAGCCGTGAACGGTATTGCCGTATGGACTTATAAAGCAGAAGAGATGCGGATTGAAAAAGTAGAGTACGTTAACATGCGTCCGACGATAGCGGGCCTCGGCGCGGGCTAAACTCCTGCCCGGGCCGGCATTCACGCTATTCAGATCTCGCAAGGGTGAAGGTGATCCTGTGGCAAGGCGCCCGTCCAACGATACAGGTACGCGTCCGGTCTCCATGGCCGACGTCGCCCGCGCTGCTGGCGTTTCGCAGCAGACGGTTTCGCGCGTCGCCAACGGCTTGCCCAACGTTAACGAGCAGACGCGCCAGCGCGTGCAGTCCGCTATGCAAGAGCTCGGCTTTCGTCCGAGTTATGCCGGTCGCTCGCTGCGCGACGGTCGATACCATTCGGTTGGCCTATGCGTCAACGATGTCACCAAGTTTGGCAACCTCTCAATGATTGACGGCATCGCCAGCGCTGCTCGCGAGCATAATTGCGCCATCACGCTGGTCGAGATGTCCAAGACCGAGGAGTTTTCGCTTGCCGAGGCCACGCGTCGTATGGCCGCATTGCCGGTGGACGGCATCATCATCGGCATGAGCCGCATGGCGCCCGATTTTGAGACGTTTGATCCACTGCCGGGCATTGGCACGGTCATCGTTACCATGTACGCGCACCCGCGGGTGACCACGGTCGACTCCGATCATTACGGCTGCTCGCTATTGCTTATGGATCACCTGTTTGAGCTAGGACACGAGCAGATTCGCTATATTGGCGGCCCGTCGTTCTCGGTCGACGAGCAATTTCGTCGCGCCGGTTGGCAGGATGCACTCGAGCGTAAACACATCGAGCCGGCAGAGCCGCTCGAGGGCGACTGGTCTGCCAACAGCGGCTACGAGGCCGGCAGGTACCTGGCCGAGCACGATCACACCATGACGGCGATTTACGCGGCAAACGACCAGATGGCAAATGGCGCAATTGCAGCGCTGCGCGATAGCGGGTTGCGCGTGCCCGAGGACGTGAGCGTGGTGGGTGTCGATGATTCGCTCGATGATTTTGTAGCACACAACGAGCTCACGACCGTGCGATTCGATTTACATCAGCGCGGACGCGAGGTGTTTGAGCATGCGGTTCCCGAGGCGGGTACGGCGGGCAAAACCGTTGCCATCCGTATTCCCGGCCAGCTCATTATTCGACATAGCACGGCGATACTGCGCGCATAGTTTTTGCAGGTCAACGGCGGTATATTCCGCCTCAATAACAATCGATAAGGATGCTGGCAGATAGCCGTGTCTATGAAGACGAGTGTTATGATAGACGGGTTCTTTTGTCTATCTAGGAGGCTTTGCCTGATGGAGATCACCAAGGATATCCGCTACATCGGTGTCGACGATCACGACATTGACCTGTTCGAGGGCCAGTACGATGTGTCCGAGAACGGTATGGCATACAACAGCTATGTTATCTTGGGCGACAAGATCGCTGTCGCCGATTCCGTCGACGGCGGTTTTGTTGACGAGTGGCTCGGCAACCTCGAGGCCGTGCTCGATGGCCGTACGCCCGACTACCTGGTCGTCCATCACATGGAGCCCGATCACTCCGCCGGTATCGCTGCCTTTATGGAGCGCTATCCCCAGGCGCAGATCGTGGCCAGCATGGGTGCTTTCCGCATGATGGTCAACTACTTTGGCACCGACTACCCCGAGCGCAAGATGGTCGTCAAAGAGGGCGATGTGCTCGACCTGGGCGGCCACAGCCTGACCTTTATCGGCGCCCCCAACGTTCACTGGCCCGAGGTGATCTTCTCCTACGAGTCCACCGACAAGGTGCTCTTTAGTGCCGACGGCTTTGGCAAGTTTGGCGCCAACGACATCGAGGATCCGGAAGGGTGGGCTTGCGAGGCTCGCCGCTACTACTTTGGCATCGTCGGTAAGTTCGGCAAGTTCGTGCAGGCCGTCCTCAAGAAGGCCGCCGACCTGGACATCCAGATCATCTGCCCGCTCCACGGCCCCGTGCTGACCGAGAACCTGGGCTACTACCTCGACACCTATAACACCTGGTCGAGCTATCAGCCCGAGGACGAGGGCATCACGATCGCCTATGCGAGCGTGTATGGCCATCTGAAGGCTGCCGTCGAGGAGCTCACATCTGCGCTCGAGGCTCGCGGCCAGAAGGTCTCCGTCTTTGACCTGGCTCGCGACGACATGGCCGAGGCCGTTGAGGATGCGTTCCGCTACGACCGCCTGGTGCTCGCTTCCATCACCTATCAGGGCGAGATCTTCCCGTGCATGAGCACCTTCATCCATACGCTCGCCGAGCACGCCTACCAGAACCGTACGGTGGCGCTCGTCGAGGCCGGCTCTTGGGCACCCGCGGCTGCCAAGGTTATGACCAAGGAGCTCGAGGGCATGAAGAACATCACCCTGACGCAGAACAAAGTGACCGTCCTGGGTTCGCTCAACGACGCCTCGCGCGCCCAGATCGAGGCCCTCGCCGACGAGCTGTCCAAGTAGCGACACGTTCACTTTTGACGCTCAACCATCACAACCACCACAAAGGGGACAGGCACCTTTGTGGTGGTTTTTGTTTAAGCGCCGGCGATGATGAGGGCTGGACGTGCGCTGTCGGTGGCCTCGGCGATTGAGGTGGCGACGGCATGATCGGGGTCACGGTCCATCACGATGGTGTCGACATCGGTCAGCTCGGCAAAACGGTACATGCCGCGTCCGTTGACCTTGCTGGCGTCCATGAGGGCGACGCTTTGATGGGCCGCGGCGATCATAGCCGTTTTGGTCTCGGCCATCTGGGGAAAGTCGGTCGTAAAGCCGCAGCTGGAGACAAAGGCGCCGGGGCACATGACGGCCAGATCGGCATGGACCATTTGGAGCGCCTGCATAGTGAGCGGTCCGTACAAATAACGATGGCCTTTGCGCAGCGCCCCGCCCAGCATGACGACATCGACCGAGGGCATGCTCTCGTCGATGTAATCGGCAATGGTAATGTCTGCCGTGATGACGGTGATGCCGTCGCGCTGGTCGAGGAGCCGGACGAACTCGAGCGCCGTGGTGCCCGAGTCGACGAGCAGCGTGTCGCCGTCATTGACGAGCTCGATGGCGCTTTGCGCGATGGCCTGCTTGGCAGCGACGTTGACATTGATGCGGCGATCCTGCGTGGAGACGGTCAGGCGTTTGTGGAGCGAGACGGCACCGCCGTGTGTGCGGCGCAGCTTGCCTGCTTCGGCGAGCGCGTCCAGGTCGGCGCGGGCGGTGACGGAGGACACGCCAAAGGTCTGGGCAATTTCTGCCACCTGCACCGAGGCATTATGCTCGAGCATTTCCATAATGGCGGTACGGCGTTCGTCGGCAAAAGCACGGTTGGTAGCTTGGGTCATGGCTGCTCCATTCTCGGATAAATATGCAGGAATTGTGTTGACTTTATTTTCGTTCATTTTCTTTTTGAGTAAGAAAACACCTTTCGATTACTTATCTTTTCTATAAAAGAAAGACGCTGAACGCCTAAAATTCAATATCGAACACGCCCACTCGGCTCCAATTCCTTCCGTTTACTTTTCAAAAACGACTGTATTGACCTGCATGGGCTCAATATCTCGCACGTGCAAAGACGCTGAATTTCATACAATGAGCGCAGAAAAACGCAAGGTAAAACGCCTTGTGAACAACTACGCCCGATGTCCAGATGCGGGCGAGGGAGAGGAGCAAACGCTCATGGCACTTGTTACCACCGAAAAGATGCTCAAGGACGCTCAGGCCGGCCACTACGCTGTTGGTGCTTTCAACGTCGAGAACCTCGAGTTTGTTATGGCCGTTCTGGCCGCTGCCGAGGAGACCAAGTCCCCCGTCATCATGCAGACCACCCCGGGCACCATCAAGACCGCTGGTCTGGACTACTTCTACGGCATGGTCAAGGCTGCCGCCGAGCGCGCTTCCGTGCCCGTCGCTCTGCACCTCGATCACGGCGATGGCTATGACCGCTGCATGCAGGCTTTCCGCACTGGCTACACCTCTGTCATGATCGACGGTTCGCACGAGTCCTTCGAGGACAACATCGCCCTGACCAAGTCCGTCGCCGATGCTGGCCGCGCCATGGGCGTGCCCGTCGAGGCTGAGCTCGGTAAGGTTGGCGGCAAGGAGGACGACGGTCCCGCGGTTGAGGGCGAGAGCCCCTACACCGATCCGGCCGAGGCCAAGGAGTTCGTCGAGCGTACCGGCTGCACCTCCCTCGCTATTGGCGTTGGCACCAGCCACGGTGTGTACACGAGCGATCCGCACATCGAGCAGTCCGTGGTCAAGGCCATCCGCGACGCCGTCGACGTGCCGCTGGTCCTGCACGGCACCTCTGGTGTGCCCGATGAGCAGGTTGCCGAGGCTGTGAAGAACGGCATCTGCAAGGTCAACTACGCCACCGAGCTGCGTCAGGCCTACACCAAGGGCTTCATGGCCTACATGGCCGAGAACCCCGCCTGCTTCGATCCCAAGAAGCCGGCCAAGGAGCTGTCTCTTATACACATCTCCGAGCCCACGAGACGCGTAGTAATCTC
>UQSK01000003.1 GCA_900543605.1 uncultured Collinsella sp. | reverse complement strand
ATCTACACCTATTAAGTCGTCGGCAGCGTCAGATGTGTATAAGAGACAGCTCTAGAATGTGACAAAGGGACTGAGCCGATTTCATCGGTAATGAGACAAAAACTGTAATAGAAAAAGGCTAAGATATCTTAAGAGACATATGCTGGGGTTGGTATTCCTTGAACGACCGCGGGCATGTGCCAGATCGCCTCGGCCCCCGGGGAGCGCCCGGGCAGGTCGCCGTGTGATTGGGGAGGAAATTATGCAGGAGCTCAGAGAGATGACGTCTCGACTCGTGAATATTGCTACCGGGGGGGGGTGTCTAAGCAGGGAACTTCCTGGTGAACATCGGCCGCGCGAGCGGTGGTCCGTCATGTCTTGTGGCCGTCGTCGCGGGCTGCGCCCGGTCTCGCCATATGTGATTGTTCTGGCCCTCGCCGTCGTGCTGACGGCGAGTTTCTTCCTGCCGCTTCGTGCCGAGGCGGCAATTTCGAACCACACGGTTCCGACGATTTCGCCTTCGGGGACAACAATCAACCTGTTTGATTACTGGGTGAATCCCGATAACCATCTGTCGGTTTCCGGCAACGGCGGCATCAACAAGAACCACCGCTTCCAGTTCAAGGATCAAGGAGCCAGCGAGGAACTTAACCAGTATACGGGTGGCTCCCGGGTCCGCACCGACATCGTGAACAATGTTCTTGCCGGTGGTTACCCGAAACTCACCGACAGCTGGGGCGGAAAATCCCTCGGCTACCTGTTTGATTCCTCCGTCCAGACGGGCAAGATATCCCATATGGGTGTGACGGGTCTGTTGCAGGCCGAGGGTGGCTACTACGAGTATGACAGCTCGCGGAACTACGCGGCGTACAACGCCAATAAGAATGCATTTGATGTCTACAATGCTGCCGGCGTTATGCAAGCGGGGGCTGAGCCTCATTCAGTAGGCCAGTTCTTCCCCTTCGATGCGGCCGATGGGGTATTCAAGGAAGAGGACGGCAAACTCGTCCCGAACGGCATTACGTCGCAGAACAACGGACCCCTCAACCATTATTTCGGCCTCTCCATGTCGTCGCGCTTCGTGCAGCCGAAGGATGGCAAAACGAACGCTGACAAGCCCATGACCTTCGAGTTCGCCGGAGACGACGACGTCTGGGTGTTCATTGACGATGTCCTCGTGGGCGACATTGGCGGTATCCACGCCAGTGCTGATCTGACCATTAACTTCCAAACGGGCGACATCAGCGTTAACAATTCCGCAAATGGCACGCTGAAAAGCAAGTTCGAGGATGCGGGGCGGGATATTTCGGGCTTCAACGGCAGCACCTTCGCTGACGGCACCAACCACACGCTCAAGTTCTTCTACTTGGAGCGTGGCGCCACCGACTCCAACATGAGGCTCAAGTTCAACCTCGTGACGGTTCCCGAGTCCGACATTATCAAGTTCGACCAGGATGGCGGTCTGGTGGAGGGTGCTCAGTTCGCGCTGTACAAGACAGACGAGAGCTTCGCTGACACGACCGCCAATCCAAATAACCTACTTGGCTCCGGCACCACGAACGCGAATGGACAACTGACGCTCACAAATAAGGCGGACAACGGCGTTATCAACTTCGATGACCTTTATAAAGAGTATCATTACAAGTACTACCTCCTGAAGGAAACAAAGGCGCCCAACGGTTACCGCTCGAGTCTCACGGCGACGGATGGCAGCATGCAGCTCGAGTACGTGCCCGCGAGCGACAAGAACGACGCGGGCGGTGTCATCATCAACCGCGGCGGTATGGACGCGGGCAGCGTCGTGTGGAAGACCGGTGCGTTCGCCGCCGCGAAGGAGACCATCACCGCGCCGCCGACCGTGTACAAGGCAAATAATGACCTGACGAAGTCCAACGAGACCGTCAACCTGGACTCCGGCATACTGTTCGCTGTGGTGCTCAAGCGCGATAAAAGCGCAGGCACGGGTATCAAAGATCAGAACAATTGGTACGCCGTGTCGGGCGACCCATCGACGGGAGCGGGGTACACCCTCGCCGAGAATCCGAGCAAGGCCGGCGCTATCGAGGCGGCGAAGAAGGACCTGCACGCCTTCACGCTCAACACGAGCGGCCAGTACCAGGTAGAGATTCAAAATCTGCCCGGCGACATCTCCAAGTACTACTACCTGCTGAGCGGTAATGACCGCAAGAATGCCGAGTACACGGTGGCCATCTACCATACAAAGGCGAGCTCGATCGGCGACGCGACTCCCGAGAACACCGTCCACGTGTACAGCGACGACATCGCAGACGGCACGAACTTCAAGCGACAGTTCGCCACGCGCTTGCTCGTCACGAACATCCAGAATCGCCTGTTCGTGCAGAAGACCGATACCGAGGGTAAGCCCGTTGACGGGGCGAAGTTCGCCCTGTACACCTCCAGCCAGGTGACTACGGAGAACGGCAAGGTCATGCTCAATGGCAAGCAGACCCCCTACGACACCCTGACGACGGGGTCGGTCGACTACCCGGTCCTGCCCGAAGGTGCGGGCATATTCCCGAATACGAGCAACGGTAACAGGCCGCTCGTGAAGGGGACCTACTTCCTAAAGGAGGTCTCGGCGCCCGAGGGCTTCCTGCTTAACGACACGCTTACCAAGGTGATTGTGGACGATTACGGCGTCCATGCCGATGCTGGTACGGACGATGACGGTGTTTCGACGTTCGTGGGTCCGGGCGCGCTCATGAAGAGCCTGGGCCAGTTTGGCGCAGAGGGTGACATCGACAACACGCTCACGTGGATCAAGGGCCAGCGCCAGACGTCCGACGGCAAGCTCGACGGCAACGACAACCTTTCCTGGAACAATGACGCCAAGGGCGGCGAGGATGAGGTGCACCTCAAGTACGGCGCCAACGGACGTGTCTACCAGTATGGGCCCACCGAGGAGGGTAAACCTTATCGCTTGGAGACCGAGACGGGCTGGATACGTATGGGTATCATGCAGGACGAGCGGCCCAAGGGGACCACGTCGAAAGGTGCCCGTGCCAATCTGGGCGACATGAACCTGAACGCCCTGTTCACGGGCGCCACCTGCGTGCGCGTGGCGAACGAACGCGAGGCGAGCCTTGAGGTGACGAAGAAGGTTGTCGTGCCCAATGGCCTGACGGGCAATAAGGACGCAAAGTTCACCTTCAAGTTCACCGTGCCTGATGGGAAGACCTACAAGGCTGCAGTGTTCAAGAACGCTGGGGCCGCAAGCGAGAAGCAGGTCGGCGATATGTTCGACCTGACGAACGGTCGCGAGCAGACCATCACGGCCGGCCAGACGATCCGCGTGTACGGCCTCGCCGAGCACGACGCCTACACGGTGCAGGAGCTGATCGGTACGGACAAGATGCCGGCCGGCTTCACGCTGACCAAGCGCGAGCAGGGCGGCAACGCCCTGAGTGGCGAGGGCGACAGCATCTCCGGCACGATCGCAAAGCAGAACGCCGACGGCACACTGGCCGACGCCAACAAGCTGGTATTCACGAACACCTACAGCGTAAAGTCGCCGGTGACGCTCACCAATGCGTTCTGGGCGCAGAAGGTGCTCCAGGGCCGTGACTGGAAAGATGGCGATAGCTTCAAGATTTACCTGCGCGCGGACAAGGGCACGCCGATGCCCGACGGTGCCGAGAATGCACCCGTGAGTGGTATGAAGCAGGTTGTGAAGACCGTTGAGAACGGGGACAAGTTCGACTTCGGCGAGATTGAGTACACCAAGCCCGGCACCTACACCTATCTCATCGCCGAGGCCACGCCGTCTCAAAACGACGCTAGCTGGCTGCCCGGGTTCGGGTATTCAAGCGCTTCCTACCGCGTCACGGTGACGGTGAGCGATAACGGCGACGGCACGCTGTCGCAGCCGGCAGTCAAGATGGAGCAGACCTACACCGACGACGGCGTGAGCCATGAGGACAACCCGATCAAGGTCGCTGACAAAATCGCCAAGATCACGAACACGTACCGACCGAAGGGGACCTCGGTAACGCTCAAGGCGAAGAAGCGCTTCACAGGTGGTGAGCTCGCAGGGAACGACTTCACGTTCCAGCTGCTCGACAACGACGGCAAAGAGCTCCAGGCTGTCCAAAACGACAAGGACGGCAAGGTCGCCTTTGCAGCCATCGACTACGCTACGCCGGGCGATCACGACTACGCCATCAAGGAGGTTGCCGGCAACGACTCGACCATCGTCTACGACGCGAAGGACGTGAAGGTCCACGTCAAGGTCACCGACGAGAAGGGCGAGCTGAAGGCGGTCGCCACCTACGACGGCGAGAAGGCCGTGCCGACCTTCACCAACTCGAAGCCGACGGCCGACGCCACTATCGAGGCGACGAAGACCCTCAGGGGCAAGGACCTGACGGCTGGTGCGTTCACTTTCGGCCTATATCAAGGCGACACGACTACGGTTGATCCCATCCAGACTGTCCAGAACGACAAGGACGGCAAGATAAAGCTCATCCTCACCGGTCTGACCATAGGCGAGTACGACTACACGCTCAAGGAGGTCGCTGGCGGCGATTCGACCATCACCTACGATTCCACGGCGGTGAAGGTCCACGTCTCGGTGAAGGCGGACGGTGACAAGGCAAAGGCGACTGTCACTTATGACGACAGGAATGACGCCCCGACCTTCACCAACAAGTACCAGCCTGCCGAGACCTCGGCTACGCTCACGGCGAAGAAATCGTACGTGAAGTCCGACAACACGCAGGCCACGCTCAAGGGCGGCGAGTTCACCTTCGACCTGTACGAGGGTGATCTGACGGCTGAGCAGCTGAAGGGCAAGCAGCCCATCCAGACCGCTGAGAACGGCGAGGACGGCACCGTTGCCTTCCCGACCATCGACTACACCAAGGCCGGCGAGTACAAATACACCATCGCGGAGCAGAAGGGCAACCTGTCCCACGTGACTTACGACGCTACGGTGCACCATGCCGTGGTGACGGTCGTGGACAACGCCGGCCAGCTGGAGGCGAGCGTCACCTACGACGACGGCAAGACGGATGCCCCCACCTTCAAGAACACTTACGACGCAACCGGCTCCGTGGAGCTGACGGCGACCAAGGTCGTTGCGGTCGCGCCGGGCTTCACGCACGACACTAAGCTGAAGGGCGGCGAGTTCACCTTCGACCTGAAGGACGCTGCCGGCAACGTGCTCGACACCGCGAAGAACGATGCAAACGGCAAGGTCAGCTTCACGCGCGAGTTCCAGCTCTCCGACTTGGGCGGCGCCGCGAGCAAGGACTTCACATACACCATCGTGGAGCAGCCGGGCACGGAGCCGGGCATGGTCTACGACACCCATCCACTCATCTACAAAGTAACGGTCAAGGACGACGGGACGGGCACGCTGAACGCGAAGGCGGTCGTGACGAGCACATCCGGCTTGGAGACCTTCACCAACACCTACCAGCCGGCCGGGACCGTCCTGGCCCTGGGCGCGCAGAAGAGCTACGTGAAGAAGGATGACGGCACGCCGATCGCGCTCAAGCGCGGCGAATTCACCTTCGATGTGTACGAGGGCAACCTGACGGCCGAGCAGCTTGCCGGGGCCGAGCCCGTCCGGTCCGCGACCAACGGCGCGGACGGGAGTGTCAGTTTCGACGCCTTCTCCTACGCGAAGCCGGGCACGCACGAGTACACCATCGTGGAGCGGAAGGGCGACCTGACCTACGTGACCTACGACGCCACGGTGCACCATGTCGTGGTGACGGTTACGGACAACGCCGGCACGCTGCAGGCGAGCGTTGCCTACGACGGCAAGGACGCCACGGAGCCTGCCTTCACCAATACCTACAAGGCGCAGGCGACGGGCTCCGGCGCGATCGCCCTCACCAAGAGCGTTGACGTGCACGGCGGCAGCTACCAGATGAAGGCGGGAGACTTCGCGTTCGAGCTGGTGGGGCCCGACGGCAAGGTGCTTCAGACCCAGAAGAACGACGCCGACGGCAAGGTTGCCTTCGACGAGCTGACCTTCGACCAAGCGGGCACCTTTATCTACACGGTCCGCGAGGTGCAGCCGACGGACGACGCGCCGGGCGTGCCGGGCGTGACCTACACCGGCAAGACGTACACCCTGACCTACGTGGTGAAGGACAACAACGACGGCAAGCTGGTGGTGGAGAGCTCTACGGTGGAACCGAGCGACGAGGGCACCGAGAACGGCGTCACCCCCCACACCATGACGTTTGCGAACAGCTATCAGCCGAGAGCGACCTCTTACCAGATCTCTGGCACCAAGGTGCTTGAGAACGCCGACCCGGCCACCACGCGGACGCCCGCCGATGGCGAGTTCATGTTCGCGCTGATTGACGCGGACACGGGGCAGGAGATCGACCGGACCACGAACGTGGGTAAGGCGTTTACCTTCAAAGCCATCTCGTACACTGCGACTGGTTCGCATGCGTACCAGGTGAAGGAGGTTGCGGGCCAAGATGGCACCATCACTTACAGCGATGCGGTGTTGGACGTGACGGTGAACGTGACCGACGCCGGCGGCAGCGGCCAGCTGACCGCGACGGCGAACAAGACGGCTGCGGATCTGACCTTCACCAACACCTACACGCCGACGGCAACGACGGCGACGATTACCGGAACGAAGGCTCTGACCGGCCGCGACCTGGCCGAGGGTGAGTTCTTCTTCGACCTGAAGGACGCCGACGGTAACGTGGTGCAGACGGTGCAGAACGGCGCCGACGGCACGTTCGGCTTCGCGCCGCTGCAGCTGGACAAGGTGGGGACGTACGTCTACACCGTGTCCGAGCGGGCAGGGGCGACGGCGAACGGCGTCACCTACGACACGACGGTCTTTACCGCGACGGTGACGGTGACGGAGAATGCGGAGACGCACGCGCTGGAGGCGCAGGTTGCCTACAGCAAGGGCGGCAAGGCTGCGGATGCGGTGGCGTTCAGCAACAGTTACGCGCCGGCCGCGACTGAGGTGAAGCTGGGGGCCTCCAAGGTGCTGAGCGGCGAGGACCTGAAGGAAGGGCAGTTCTCCTTCCAGCTGAAGGATGCCGACGGCAAGGTGCTGCAGACCGCAAAGAACGCGGCGGACGGCACGGTGGGCTTCGAGGCGATCTCGTACGACAAGCCCGGAACGTACGCCTACAGCATCTCCGAGGTGGACGACGGTCAGAAGAACGTGACGTACGACGCGGCCGAGCACCGGGTAACGGTGACGGTGACGGACGACGGTGCGGGCCATCTGGTGGCGACGGTAACCTATGACGGCGCCGTGGCGCCGGTGTTCAAGAACACGTACACGCCGCCGACCACCCCGCCGACGGAGCCGCCCACCAATCCGCCGAGCAAGTCACCGGTGCCGAAGGAGGAGAAGCCGGGTCTGCCGTATACGGGCGATACCAGCTTGTCGCCGATGGCCCTGGGTGGCATCGCGGGCGGCGCGGTGGTGCTGATCGCCGCAGGCGTTATCCTGCGGCGCCGGAACCGGTAGCTACGGCGGCCGAGAAGGGCTTTGATTGAGGGCGGGTGGTCGCAGGGCGCGGCCGCTCGCCCTTTTGGTGAAAGGCTATGTTAACCCGCCGTTTGCACGTCCGGCTCCAGATGGAACTCGTACTCCGGCTCCATCATCTTCTTCCAGATCTTTTCGTAGCGCCCGTCGTCGAGCTGCTCGCGCATGAGCGACGTCCTGTCCCCGACGCGTGCGGCCTCGCGCAGCCATCTGAACCACATCAGGCAGCTGTGGAGCCTGCGGGTCGATACGCCCTTGAACCTCTCGAGGAAGTGGCCGAGCGAACCCTGCGCTTCAGCATCCTCTGGACCGTGTCCCGCTCGTACCCGGTGAGCCTGCCGTGGGTCCTCGGGACCGCCCTCGCGGCGCCCTTCCCGCCCTTTCCGGACATGGCGTCCTCCGATCTCCCGGGGCCGGCCGATCCGGCCCTCAGGGTATCGGATTCCCAAATTTATCCGTATATGTGCGGATGAATGCGGGAGGCGTTCGGATGAAGTTGTATTCAAGGAAAGAGACTGACCCTTTGTCGCATTCCGTGCGGGTTATATGCAGGTATGCCTGCGCACGCTATCATATATGGGTTAGACCGCAACTATGTACCCCATACGCGAAGGGATGCGCATGTATCTGAAGATCGACATGTTCTAGCTGGGCTTACCCCCGCAGTGGCGCCTCGCGCCCCATCAATTCTGCCGATTTTCGCCTTCACGCATATAAAGGAGTCCCGCCATGCGCGACAAGCTCGAAAAGATCATCAAGGCCTACGAGGAGCTCGAGAAGAAGCTTTCCGACCCGGCCGTCGCCTCCGATATTAAGGAGTTCACGCGTCTCAACAAGGAGTACGCGCACCAGTCCGACCTCATCGCCGCCTCGCGCGAGTACATCGGTGCGCTCGATGACATCGAGGCTGCCAAGGAAATGCTGCACGATACCACCGATGCCGATGAGAAGGAGATGCTCCAGATGGACATCTCCGAAAACGAGGAAAAGCTTCCCCAGCTCGAGGAAGACATCAAGTACATGCTCATCCCGAGTGACCCCAACGACGACAAGAACACCATCGTCGAGATTCGCTCCGCCGCCGGTGGCGACGAGGCGGCCATCTTCGCCGGCGACCTGTACAAGATGTATCAGCGCTTTTGCGAGTCGCGCGGCTGGAAGACTACCGTGCTCGATTCCAGCCCCAGCGAGGCAGGCGGCTTTAAGTCCATCGAGTTCAAGGTCGAGGGCGACCGCGTCTACTCCGTTATGAAGTACGAGTCCGGCGTGCACCGCGTCCAGCGCGTCCCCAAGACCGAGTCCCAGGGCCGCATCCAGACTTCAACGGCTACCGTCGCCGTGCTTCCCGAGGCCGAGGAAATCGACGTCCAGATCAACCAGTCCGACCTGCGCATCGACACCTACTGCGCCTCTGGCCCTGGCGGTCAGTGCGTTAACACTACCTACTCCGCCGTGCGCATCACCCACTTGCCCACCAACACCGTGGTGCAGTCGCAGGAGCAGCGCTCCCAGATTCAGAACCGCGAGGTCTGCATGCAGATGCTGCGTGCTCGTCTGTACGAGATGGAGCTCGAGAAGCAGCAGGCAGAGCTTGGTGCCGAGCGCCAGAGCCAGATCGGCCACGGCAACCGTTCCGAGAAGATCCGTACCTACAACCAGCCCCAGGACCGCGTGACCGATCACCGCATCGGTTTCAACTCCACCTACAACGGCGTCCTTCTGGGCGATCAGCTCGGCACCGTCATCGAGGCGCTCGCCGCCGCCGAGCGAGCCGAGAAGCTGGCGCAGGCTGTGTAGTGGGTTACGCGGTTTTGCCAAACCGCGTAACGGCTTGACGCTGCGCGCCGCCCAGAGCGACAATTTGTCATTCAAAAGGCAAGGCATGACCAGAAGGTCTATGCCTTGCCTTTTTCATGCCAACTTGTTCGCCCTGGGCGGCGCTCGCTGGCGTTTCCGAAACATCAGCGTAATTTCTGTTGCCAAAATGATCCGTTGGGTAGCTTATTTCCGGCACTTGGGGACGTTCCTTTTCTGCCGGCACTTGGGGACACTCCTTGTGGTTGCTGGACGTTCTTGTTTGACTAGTCGTTTAAGAACGTCCCCAACGACTGCATAGCATGAGAGTGGATAATCTCTCGGTTTGAGCCTGCATTCAAGCTCAAAGTTGGAGATTATCCACTCTCATTTGTTATGTGTCCGAAAATTCACGCTCGTTTCTACTTTGCCTACATTTGGAGGAAGAGCTCGTGGAGGCGCGTGTCGTCGTCGAGCTCGGGGTGAAAGGTAACACCGAGCTGGTTGCCCTGACGGGCGGCGACGATACGACCGTCGACTTTCGCTAAGGCCTTGGCGTCGCCGTGGACCTCGACGATGCGGGGCGCGCGGATAAACGTCAGCGGCACTTCACCGTCGATGCCGGCTATTTGCCCCTTGGTTCGAAAGCTGCCGAGCTGCCTGCCGTAGGCATTGCGCTCGACAAGCACATCCATGGTTGCCAGACGCGGCGTGCCCTTATCGTCATGGGCAGCAAGGTCGCGCGCCAACAGAATTAAGCCGGCGCAAGTTCCCAGTACGGGCATGCCTTCAACAATACGGGCGCGAAGCCCCTCGATCATAGCGAGCTCGGCAAGCAGCTTGCCCTGAACGGTGGACTCGCCGCCAGGGAGGACTAGGCGATCAAAGTTCTGCTGCAAATCGGCCGCCTGCCTCAGCTCAATACAGTGTGCGCCAAGCTCGGATAGTCTTGCCTCGTGCTCGGCAAAAGCGCCTTGGACCGCCAGCACGGCGACCGTCTGGTCTGCATAATCGCTCATGTGCGATCCTTTCTGCTGGACTAGCGCCCGCGCTCCTCCATGATGATCTCGATCTCGTCGGCGTTGATGCCCACCATAGCCTCACCCAGGTCCTCCGAAAGCTCGGCAATGAGCTTGGCATCGGTAAAGTTTGCCACGGCCTTGACGATGGCGGCGGCGCGCTTGGCGGGGTCGCCACTCTTAAAGATGCCCGAGCCGACAAAGACGCCCTCGGCACCCAGCTGCATCATCAGCGCGGCATCGGCAGGGGTTGCCACGCCGCCGGCGGCAAAGTTCACGACGGGAAGCTTTCCCGTGGCATGGACCTCGCGCACCAGCTTGACCGGAACCTGCAGCTGCTTGGCTGCCTCAAAGAGCTCGTCATCGCGAAGGGCAACAACGTCGCGGATCTGCTTTTGGATCTTGCGCATGTGGCGCACGGCCTGAACGACGTCGCCCGTGCCCGGCTCGCCCTTGGTGCGAATCATCGTGGCGCCCTCGGCAACACGGCGCAGCGCCTCGCCCAGATCGCGGGCGCCGCAGACAAACGGCACGTCAAACTGGGTCTTGTCGATGTGATAGACGTCATCGGCAGGGGAGAGAACCTCGGACTCGTCGATGTAATCGATCTCGATGGCCTGCAGGACCTGCGCCTCGACAATGTGACCGATGCGGCACTTGGCCATAACAGGGATGGAGACGGCCTCTTGGATGCCCTTGATCATCTTGGGGTCGCTCATGCGCGAGACGCCGCCTGCGGCACGGATATCGGCCGGGATGCGCTCGAGTGCCATGACGGCGCAGGCGCCTGCCTTTTCGGCGATGCGTGCCTGCTCGGGCGTGGTGACGTCCATTATGACACCGCCCTTGAGCATCTGCGCGAGCTCGCGATTGAGTTTGACACGATCGGCCTTGCTGGTCTGTTCTGCCATGGTTGCTCCCTTTGTTGGCGTGTGCATTGCTTGACGGAACATCCTATCGGGGAGCTAGGTATGGCGAAATACTCAGTTTTCGAGATAATGACAAGGTCAGACTAATACCAGATTGAATGACTTAATAAGGTCAGGTGATAGGCTCATGCTTGACTACAATTTGGAACAACGCGGCGGAGCATCGCTCTATGAGTATGTTTACCAGCAAATTCGAGATGATATCGTTGCTGGACGTATTGCGGCGGGGGAACATCTGCCGTCTAAGCGCGCCTTTGCCAGTCATCTGGGAATCAGTGTCATTACCATCGAGAATGCATATAGCCAGCTACTTGCCGAGGGCTATATTTGTTCAAAGCCGCGGCGTGGCTACTACGCTTGCGAGCTTCCGGATGCACCGGTTTTGCCTTTGGCTGCGGGGAGCATCGACCGAGATACCGTCTCTGTGGGCCCCAGCGCGCATGATGTCCACGGACAGGTCGAGCGATTTGATGCACTCTCTCCTTCCGCTTTGGAGGCGGCGCGGCTTTGGCAAAGCGCACTGCGGGCGACGTTGACGTCCGAAGACGAGCGCGAGATCTTTTCGCCCGCACCGGCACAGGGCACCGTTCGGCTACGATGCGCAATCGCTCACCACCTGCGTGGGACAAGGGGCATGAATGTCGATTCCGACAACATTGTTATCGGTGCGGGCGCCCAGCTGCTCGATACCATGTTGGTTCAGTTGCTTGGCGCGGATAAGGTGTATGCCGTTGAGGACCCGGGCTATTTGCGCCTGACGCGCATCTATCAGGCTATGGGCTGCGAAGTTCGACATATCCCGTTGGATGATGGGGGCGTGGACTTGGGCGCTCTGCAGAAAACCGGGACCGATGTCCTTCACCTGATGCCGTCCCATCAGTATCCGACCGGCCTTGTGACGAGCATTGCGCGTCGCTACGCGCTGCTCAGCTGGGCCGCCGAGCAGCCGGGCCGATATCTCATCGAAGACGACTTCGATTGTGAGTTTCGCCTTGCCGGCAAGCCGATTCCTGCGCTCGCATCAATCGATGCCGCTCAGTCGGTTATCTACACCAACACGTTTTCAAAAAGTCTGTCGTCGGCCCTGCGTTTGGCGTACATGGTGTTGCCCGATGAGTTGATGGAACGGTTTAGGTGCGAGCTGGGTTTTTACGCCTCGTCGGTCAGCTCCGTAGACCAGGTGGCATTAGCACGTTTGCTGGAATCGGGGGATTACGAGCGCCATGTGAACCGCGTGCGCGTTCGTGCTCGCGAGGCGCGTGATGGCCTGGCGGCGCTTGTACGGAAAGCGTTTCCGGCGGGGGAGGTCTCGATTGAGCATGCAGACGCAGGCCTTTACTGCACTGTGGTTGCGGAGTGCGAAGCGGGCGGAAGCTCTTTTGCGCAGGCCCTCACGCGCTCGAGTATCCCTTTTATCGATATCGGTGACTGTTTTTGGTGTGCCGATGGCGCATCTGTCCCTGAAGGCTCAACTAAAATTCTTGTCCAGTATGACGATCTGAGTCCAAAAGTGCTTAACACCTTGGAATTGCAGCTAACGGGGGCACTCTGCAATCTAAGTGAGTAGACTTTTGGCACTTTGGCGACCAGGCAGTTTTGTAACAAGCCATCTACCTGCGGTTTTGAAAAGCAGGATGACCGGCCTGCTTGGGATGTTCAAAAAAGTCTACTCACTTGCCGCGTAAAGCTTTTGCATGAGAAAAAATGGGGTTTTCAACAGAACTTCGTCCAGTTCTCGGCAAGCTTTTGGCCAGTTGGGGAGGGCTGTTGAAAACTTGGCAGTCCGTTCGGCGCCATTTTTGGTGCGCTCGCGCCAATGCGAGATAGGCTGGGTTGAAATTCGTGTTTTCCTGTGCCTATGAAGGATCTACTTTGTGACATATCGGCTTTTAGGTACTGGCGTTTGCCCCCTCAAGTCCGCGCTTTGTGTCCGCCGCTTCCACGGCCGGAAGAAGACCGGCAGCGATATGACCTCGCCCGCAACCCGACGGCTGCGGTTGTGCTCGGCTTTCCGTTGTATACATTGGTTCGGACGAGAAACAAGCGGACTTGTCCTGTCAGCATTAGGCAGCGGCTGTTTCTTGGTGAGCTCCCCAGGGAATCCGTACTGGAAACGGAGCATGGATTTTTGGTTACGTCTCCTCTACTGACGGCATTTATCATGTCGCGGCATCTGACGGATCTCCAGCTTCTTTTTGTGTTGGCGGAGATGTGCGGCTTGTTTGCGGTGTGTGCCCTGCCGGCGGCACTTGAGGCGGAGCTTTCGCGTGCAATTGATTCGGGCGCGATTTCGACAACGTTCGGTTGGGTGCGCTGCCCGCCCGAGGACGGCACCGCCTCAAATTTATGGCGTCGAGACGCTTTGGTTTTGGGCGGAGACCTTGACCGTTTTTGTTCAGATGTTTGCGGGATGCGTTACGGCAATAGATTTATGGCGGTATCGCAGCTCGTTCCATTGGGTGCCGCGTCGCCTTTTGAGGTCGAGGCGCATTTGTTGCTTGGACTGCCGCGAGCCCTGGGAGGTGAAGGTTTTTGCGGCATAGAGCTCAATGTCGAAGTGACGTTAAGCACAAGTGCTCGAGCGATTGTGGGAAAGTCCCGTGTATATATCGACCTACTACTTCCTTCGCCGGACGGCAGGCGACAGGTGGCCATTGAATGTCAGGGAAAGGCCTCGCACGGACGCGCAGGGGATGGCTTGCGTGACGCAGACCGCATGACGGCGCTTCAGGCCATGGGCTACGATGTGCTTCTCCTGACACACAGACAGATATCCGATGAGGATAGATTCCGCGCGATTGTTAAGGCCGTATGCAGGATGTTTGATGCTGAATATCGTGATAAAAGCTCGGATGAGCAAAGGGCTGAGGCATTACTCCGGTCTGAACTATTCGTTGACTGGACAAAACTGGGAGTAATCGACGAAAAGATGCCCGTTAGACACAAAACAGCTCGATCGTGGACGGCTGCGGAACTAAGTGAGTAGACTTTTGGCTTGATGGCGGCCAGGCCGTTTTCGCAACAAGCCATTTACCTGCGACTTTATAAAGCAATATGGATGGTCTGCTCGGCAAGTTCCAAAAAGTCTACTCACTTGGTTTTTGACGAGAAGCCGATGCCGAAGGCGGTCCTATTTCAGGGCGTTTACGAGTTCTCGAGACACGAAAAAAGGCCCGAACCATGCAGTCCGGGCCTTATCGAGCTAGAGGCTATCTCTCAGGCGGCTGGCTTAGCCAAAGTAGCGCTTCAGCAGACCCTCAAAGGCCTTGCCGTGACGGGCCTCATCGCGAGCCATCTCGTGGACAGTGTCGTGGATGGCATCGAGGTTAGCGGCCTTGGCACGCTTGGCAAGATCGGTTTTGCCGGCGGTGGCGCCATTCTCGGCTTCAACGCGCATCTCGAGGTTCTTCTTGGTGGAGTCGGTCACGACCTCGCCTAAGAGCTCGGCGAACTTGGCGGCATGCTCGGCCTCCTCATGGGCTGCCTTTTCGTAATAAAGACCAACCTCGGGATAACCCTCGCGATGGGCGACACGGGCCATGGCCAGGTACATACCGACCTCGGAGCACTCGCCCTCAAAGTTGGCACGCAGGTCGGCAACGATGTCCTCAGAGACACCCTCCATCTTGGCGACGCCCACGACGTGCTCGGCAGCCCACTCGAGCTGACCCTCCTCCTGCTTCAGGAAGCGAGAACCGGGAACGCCGCACTGGGGGCACTTGAAGTCCTCGGGCAGCTGGTCGCCGTCGAACTCTTCCACATAACCGCAAACGGGGCAAACAAACTTCATGATTCGATCCTTTCGATCGATGGCGATTGTGCGCTCGTCCGGTCCCGTAAGGGCCCTCTCCGGACGTGCGTCTTGACGAGTTCTATTATCCATAAATGCAACCAAATGTGAAGCCTATTAGGAATGATTTTTAATAAAACAATTTTGAGATATGAAGATGTTGATTGATTAACGATTGGCAGGCCGTCTTTGACCGTCGCTGAGTACAATCGGGCGAGCAAATGTTGACCTATCAACAAATGAAGGAGTTTCCTTTATGCATCTAGCCCGTCGTGCCTGGTGCCGAACATATCAGACGGTTTTTCGCATTGCATTGCCGATCCTGCCCTATACCGAGCCGCGCATTTTAGAGCATGCCGAGGATGTGCCCGCGGTGCTTCAGAAGCGCTCGATTCGGCGCGTACTTATCGTGACAGACCCTGGCATTGCCCGTTTGGGGCTCACGGCATCACTCGAGCGTGCGCTTACGGCTCAGGGGATTGGCGTTACGGTCTATGCCGAAACGCGTGCGAACCCCACGGTCTCAAACGTGGAGGAAGCGGCGGCGCTGTATCGCGAGAACGACTGCCGGGCCATTATCGGCTTTGGCGGTGGCTCAGCCATGGACTGCGCCAAGGGCGTGGGCGCACGCATCGCGCAGCCAAACAAGCCCATCAACAAGATGCGCGGCCTGCTGCGGATTCATCGTCGCCTGCCGCTGCTCATCGCCGTTCCCACCACGGCAGGCACGGGAAGTGAGGTCACGCTTGCGGCGGTAATTACCGATGACGAGACGCACTACAAGTACCCCATCAACGACTTTGTACTTATCCCGCGCTTTGCGGTGCACGACCCCGAGTTTACGCGCGGTCTGCCCGCCTCCATTACGGGGCAGACGGGCATGGACGCCCTGACGCATGCCGTCGAGGCTTTTATCGGGCGAAGCACCACGCCCTATACGCGCAAGATGGCGCGACAGGCGGTGCAGCTCATCCACGACAATCTGCTCGAAGCCTATGAGCATGGCGACAACATGCGTGCGCGTCGCAATATGCTTTCGGCGGCGTATAAGGCGGGTGTTGCCTTTACGCGCTCCTATGTCGGATATGTGCATGCCATCGCGCACAGTTTGGGCGGCCGATACGGAATTCCGCACGGTTTGGCCAACGCGATCATCCTGCCGCACATGCTTCGCGCTTATGGTGACGCCGCCGCCCCCAAGCTTGCCGATCTTGCTCACATGGCGGGCATTGCGCCGGCTACCGCGCAGGATAGTCTTGCGGCCGAGGCCTTTATCGATTGGGTCGACCGCATGAACGAGGCCCTGGGAATCCCCAAATATGTCTTGGGCATTCGCCGCTCTGACATTCCCGAGATGGCGGCGCATGCCGATGCCGAGGCCAATCCGCTATACCCCGTTCCGCTTCTAATGGACCGCTTGGAGCTCGAGCATATGTACGAAGTCGTTGCAGGTGGTATGTTTGAGGACGAGAATTAGGAGGGTCCATGAACACCGAGGAAATTGCGCGCATCGTCGGCGATCAGCGCGCCTACTTTAAGACGCACGCCACGTTTGATGTCGATGCTCGACGTCGCGCGCTCGTGAGTTTACGCGATGCGGTTCGTGCGCACGAGGTCGATATCGCCCATGCGCTCAAGACCGATTTGGGTAAGTCACATGACGAGGCGTATATGTGCGAGATCGGCACGTCGCTTTCCGAGATTCGTCATCAGATCGCTCATGTGGCTCGATGGAGTCGTCCGCGCCTGCGTCCGTGTGACCTCGCTAATGCCGTGAGCGTGTGCAAAACGCAAGCTGTGCCCTATGGCGTCACGCTCATCATGGCGCCCTGGAACTATCCGTTTTTGCTAACGCTCGAGCCGCTAGCTGGCGCCCTTGCCGCAGGCAATACCGTGGTCATCAAGCCGAGCGCCTATGCGCCGGCTTCGAGCGCGGTGCTCAAGCAAATCTGTGAGGAGGCATTTGATCCGCGCCTGGTGACGGTTGTCGAGGGCGGGCGCGCCGAGAACGAAGCGCTGCTCGATGAATGCTGGGACAAGATCTTCTTTACCGGTAGCGTTCCGGTCGGCAAGCTCGTCATGGAGCGCGCAAGTGAAAACCTTACGCCCGTGACGCTTGAGCTGGGCGGAAAGAGTCCCTGCATCGTAGATGCGACGGCAAACTTGAAGGTCGCGGCACGCCGCATCGCATTTGGTAAATGGCTCAACGTGGGCCAGACCTGTGTAGCGCCCGACTATCTGCTGGTCGATACGCGCGTGCACGACGAGCTGCTGGGCCTCATCAAGGAAGAGGTCCGCCGTATGTTTGGCGAGCATCCGCTCGATAACGAGGATTACGGGCATATCGTCAACGCCAAGCATTTTGCGCGCGTGCGCGGGCTGATCGATCCCGATAAGGTCGTGCTTGGAGGCACCGCGCGGGAGACTTCGCTGAAGATCGAGCCGACGATTTTGGACGGCGTGACCCCCGATGACGCCGTGATGCAGGAGGAGATCTTCGGTCCCATCTTGCCGGTGCTGACGTTTGAGAGCCTAGACGAGGCCGAAGCGTTTATTACGGATCGTCCGACGCCGCTGGCTCTGTATATCTTTAGCCAGGATCGCGCAGTTCAGCAGCGCTTTGTGCGTTACGTGCCATTTGGCGGTGGCTGTGTCAACGACACGATCATGCACTTGGCTACGAGCCATATGGGCTTTGGCGGCATGGGCGCGAGCGGTATGGGGCAGTACCATGGACGCGAGAGCTTCGATACGTTTAGCCACAAGAAGAGTATCGTGAACAAGGCAACCTGGCTGGACGTGCCGTTTCGGTATGCGCCCTACGCAAGCTGGAAGCACAAGTTCGTGCGCATGTTTGTGCATTAGAAAAGGGCGCAGGTAATACGAACAAGTGTTCCTATTACCTGCATTTTGCGTTAGACTACTGTTATGGAGCACGGATGGGCCAACTCCCTTTAGAAGGGATTTGGTATGAACGTAAGCGACGTTATTTCGTTATTGGCGTTGTTGATTGCGGCTATCGAACTCGGTCTGTTTATCGGCCGAATGAAATAGCCGCCCCCGCGTAAGCGAAGACGGCCACTTCTCACGATGAAAACGTGTATCGGAGTTGGCAAGACCCGCGGCAACGGGTGCCATCCGTGTTCCTATCTTATCTGCAAGCGTTCTGTCGCGCAAGCG
Organism: uncultured Collinsella sp.; assembly: GCA_900543605.1. Taxonomy (GTDB): domain Bacteria; phylum Actinomycetota; class Coriobacteriia; order Coriobacteriales; family Coriobacteriaceae; genus Collinsella. The sequence goes on along the minus strand of UQSK01000003.1, from coordinate 62,140 downwards.
TTGAGGCAAACGATTGAAGGACGCAGACAGGATGTATTTGTGTCCGCACGGGACCGTAGACTTCTCAATAAGGTTACACACCGGTTTATCCGGCCGTTAGAGGAGCTGCTATGTACGAGCCTTCACGTGTTCTTCTGTCGTTTCACATCGCAGGATTTCAATATGCCGACGGCGCTTTGGTCCTAGGCGATCTTAAAGCGGGCGATAAGCTGACGCTGTGCGCCGAGCGCGATAATCCCCATGATCCCGAGGCGGTTGCAATCTACTACGGCAACACCAAACTTGGCTATATCCCGGGAAACGAGGTCGGCCCGCTGTCCTTGATGATGTATTACGGCCATGAGGACGTATTTGAGGCCCGCGTGCAACAGGTTGCTCCCGAACGCAGCCCGTGGCATCAGGTGCGCGTTGGACTCTACGTGGTGGATGCTCGCTAATCGGTAAGGGAGGCGGCCATGTTTGACGACGATGACCTGTTCGATTTGACGGATGATCCGTTTGAGTGGGACCTGTTGCTCGATGACGATGAGCTGGAGCGGGACCGTAAGAAGCGGCGGGATAAGAAAACTCAGGATGACGCTTCGAAAAAGCAAGACAAACGCCGTCGAGGTCTGTTCGGCGGGCTCTTTGGCTAACCGACGCGCCAGAGCGTCTGTATACTAGGCACGTGTTAGACGCGTTGCGAAATGAGGACACAGACGATGATGTGGTTTACCGCCGACCTGCACCTGGGCGATACGAATATCTTGCACGACATGGATCGGCCGTTTGATTCGGTCGAGGAGATGAACCGCAAGGTCATCGATGCCATCAATGAGTGCGTGGCTGCGGACGACCGCCTCTATATCCTGGGAGACTTTACGTATCGCTTGCCCATGGCGGAGGCGGTGCGCCTGCGCGAGCGTATCGAATGCAAGAATGTGACGCTCATCCGCGGTAACCATGACGGCGACTGGGAAGATTCCGACGTACCGCAGATTTGGGAAGACGTGCGCGATTACCTGGAGATTGCTCCCGGCTATGCCAAGGGTCATCGTCTGGTGATGAGCCACTACCCCATGCTCAGCTGGAACGGCAAGGCACGTGGCGCCATTATGCTGCATGGGCATATCCACAGCAGGGGTGACCGCACCAACGCACGCAACCGCGATCGCGAGCGCCCCATTTACCGCTACGATGTGGGCCTCGACGCCAATGACTACAAGCCCGTAAGTCGTGATCAAATCCTCGGCTATTTTGGACTGTAATTCTCGAACCACCACAAAGGGGACAGGCACCTTTGTGGTGGTTCTGGCGCCGTTGCCATTATGGCGGCGGCGCCTTTTTTGTCCGTGCGGCGCGGTAGAGTGTAGGCGGTTGAAATTTGCGTCCATCGAGGAGCTGCTATGAACGAGATCAAGTGCCCGCATTGTGGCGAAGTATTTAAGGTCGATGCATCCGGCTATGCGGATATCGTCAAGCAGGTGCGCGATGCCGAGTTTTCGCGCGACCTGGACGAGCGTGTGAAGGCAGTTCAGCGCGAGGGCGAGCAGGCGCTGGAGCTTGAGCGCTCGCGTTCGACGGCTGCCTTGCAAAAGGCGGAGTCTCAGCGCAATGCTCAGCTTGTCGAGCAGAAGAACGCTGCAGCTCAGCAGCTGGCACAAGAAGTCGCCAAGCGCGATGCCGAGCTTGCCGAGTTGCGCGCCAAGCTCGAGGGCGCTGCCGCAGAGCGCGAGAGCGCAAGTCAGCGTGCGGCGGTTGAGGCCCGTGCCGATGCTCAAAAGGAAAACGCCGAACTTCAGCGCGAAATCGACAATTTGCGTGCGCAGTTGGGGCGCAAAGATGATGAAGCCAAGCTTGCCGAGGCGGCGGCACGCAATGCTGCTCAAAACGACCTGTCCGCGCGCGACGCTCAGATTGCCGAGCTGCGGGCCAGGCTCGCCGCGGCGGACAAGGCCCAGGAGATGGCGCTTGCCGCTGCCGCGGCAGAGTCGCGGCGTGAGCTCGATGCCGCTCGCAGCGAGGCCGAGCGCGCGCTTACTGACTATCGCGCGAAGGTGCAAGAGAAGTTTTCCGCCGCAAAGGCTCAGTCCGAGCAAGAGGCCGAGGACCTGCGTGCCCAGCTGCGCGAGCAGGAACTGATGGCAAAAATGAACCTATCGAAGGCGGTCGCCGCGGCGGAGCGAGAGCGCGATGAGGCGCGTGCCAAACTGACGAGCGAGCTGGCGGTGCGCGATTCTCGCGAGGAACAGGCCAAGGCGGCACACGAGCTCGAGCTTGCGCAGGCCAAGCGCGCGAGCGATGACCTGATTCGCTACAAGGACGAAGAGATTGAGCGCCTTAAGGACATGAAGGTCCGCCTGTCCACCAAGATGGTGGGCGAGTCGCTCGAGCAGCACTGCGAGACCGAGTTTAACCGTCTGCGCATGACGGCATTTCCTAACGCGTACTTCGAGAAGGATAACGATGCGTCCGAGGGCACCAAGGGCGACTTCATTTTCCGCGAGTGCGACGCGAGCGGCAACGAGGTCATTTCGATTATGTTCGAGATGAAAAACGAGAACGATGAGACCGCGACCAAGCACAAGAACGAGGACTTCTTTAAGAAACTCGACCACGATCGCCGCCAAAAGGGCTGCGAGTACGCGGTGCTCTGCACGTTGCTCGAACCCGAGAGCGAGCTTTACAACGCCGGCATCGTGGACGTGAGCTATCGCTTCGAGAAGATGTACGTGATCCGTCCGCAGTTCTTCATTCCCATGATCACGCTGCTGCGCAACGCCGCCATGGGTTCGCTGCGCTATAAGCAGGAGCTAGCGGAGTACAAGCAGCAGAATATCGACGTCACGAACTTCGAAGCCAAGATGGAAAAGTTCAAGGACGGCTTCTCGCGCAACTACAACTTGGCGAGCAAGCAGTTCGAGTCGGCGATTAAGGAGATTGATGCTGCCATTAAGCAGCTCGAGAAGACCAAGGATGATCTGCGTCGCAGTACCGAGAATCTGCGTCTGGCCCACAACAAGGCCGATGAGCTTACTATTCGTAAGCTCACCTGGGGCAACAAGACCATGAAGGCGGCGTTTGACGAGGCGCGCGAGGGTGCAACAGACGCGGGCGATGAGCCAGCCGAGGCGGATTCGTATGAGGTCGAGGATGCCGAGTAAGGCATAGCGTATAGTGCAAAAACGGGGCCGCTGGCGATATTGCCAACGGCCCCGCTTGTTTCGTTCCAGTATGTTCGGCTAGTCCTCGAGCAGGTCCTCGATAAAGCCGACGCGGTAGTTTTTGAAGATGACCTCGCCGCCGTCTTGCGTGGCGTCCAGATCGACATCGCCCATGATGCCAAAATCGTGGTCGCCATCCTCGTCGGCAAAGATCTGGTGCACGTGCCATACGTGCGCGGTCTTCTCGTCGGACTCGTCGATGGAAAACATCGCGGCGCTGCGGGCATCTCCGTCGGTGAGGATTTCCTCGTGCTGCTCGTGGTAAGCGTCGAGTGTTTTTTGCCAGCGGATCTCGCTCATGCCCCAGTCGTCGTCGAGCTCGCCCAGGTCGCGAACGTGCTCGCGGGCGGCAAGGGTCACGCGGCGGAAGAGCGCGTTGCGCACCAATAGCGTGCAGCCGCGACGGTCCGCCACGACCTCGTCGATGCCCTGCGGCGGCGCAGCATCGAGGGCTGCCGGGTTGCCGGCGTTCTCCCACTCGTCCACCAGGCTCGAGTCCACCGAGCGCACCACAAAGCCCAGCCACGAGATAATGTCGCGCAGGCGCTCGTCGCGCTTCTCGATGGGCACGGTACGGTCGAGTGAACGGTAGGCCTCTGCCAGGTAGCGCAGTAAAATGCCCTCGGAGCGGGCGATGCCGAGCTTTTGAATGTAACCCTTAAAATCGCTCGCGCTTTCCAGCATATCGCGCAGGACGCTCTTGGGAGAGAGCTGGTAGTCGTTTGCCCAAGGCACTTCCTGGCAGTACTTGTCAAAGGCGGCGTCGAGCAAATCCTCGAGCGGCTTTTCGTACGTGACGTCCTGAATGCGCTCCAGACGCTCCTCATAGTCGACGCCGTCGGCCTTCATTTCGGCCATCGCGCGGTCGCGCGCGGCGCGCTCCTGTGCGCGCAGCACTTGCTTGGGGTCCTCGAGCGTTGCCTCGACCATCGAGATCAGATCCATGGTATAGGTCTCGCTCTCGGGGTCGAGCAGTTCCAATGCGGCAAGCAAGAACGGCGAGAGTGGCTGATCGAGCGCGAAGTCCTCGGGTAGATCGACCGTCAGCGCATAATCGATGTCTGGTGCGGCGTCAGCCGGGGCGTCAGGCGCGGGCGGCGCCTCGGTGCGAACGACGACGCCGGAATCGATGAGCGTGGCGAAGATTTCGTCGGCGCGAACCTCGAGCTTGGCCTTTTCCTCGGGAGTCTGCAGGCTCGTCTCGATGAGGTCGTGTACGCGGGCTCGGGCATCGCCGCCCTGCTCGACCACGCTAATCACCATGGAGTGCGTGATGCGCAGGCGCGGCTTGAGCGTCTCGGGCTGCGTCTCAATCAGGCGCTCAAAGGTCTGCTTGTTCCAGGTGACAAAGCCCTCGGGGGCCTTTTTCTTTTTAATCTTACGGAGTTTTTTGGGGTCGTCGCCCGCCTTGGCCATAAGCTTGGCATTCTCGATCTCGTGCTCGGGTGCCTCGGCAATCACCATGCCCTCGGTATCAAAGCCCGAGCGGCCGGCGCGACCGGCAATCTGGTGGAACTCGCGGGCGCGCAGACGACGCATCTTGTAGCCATCGAACTTGGTGAGCGCGGTGAGCACCACGGTGTGGATGGGTACGTTGATGCCGACGCCGAGCGTATCGGTGCCGCAGATGACGGGCAGCAGACCCTGCTGCGCCAAGCGCTCGACCAGCAGGCGATAGCGCGGCAACATGCCAGCATGGTGCACGCCGACGCCGCAGCCGAGCAAGCGCTTGAGGGTCTTGCCGAAGGCCGTCGAGAAGCTCGTGCCCTTGGCCGCCTCCTTGATGGCCTCGCGCTGCTCCTTGCTGGCGATGCCAAAATTGGCGAGCGATTGTGCCGTCGCAAGGGCGGCATCCTGGCTAAAGTGCACGATATAGAGCGGGGCCTCGCCGCGGCGCATGGCGAGCTCGACGGTGCCCTCGAGGGAGGTCGTCACATAGTCGTAGCTCAGCGGAACAGGACGCGGGGCGTCGACAACTAGGTCGCAGGTAGCGCCGGTGTGTTCCTTAAGCGAGGCAGCGATCGCGGTGACATCGCCGAGCGTAGCGCTCATGAGCATGAATTGCGTGTGGGGCAGGGTGAGCAGCGGCACCTGCCAGGCCCAACCGCGGTCGGGGTCGGCAAAGTAGTGGAACTCGTCCATGGCCACGCAGCCCACGTCGGCATCTTCGCCCTCGCGCAGTGCGTCGTTGGCAAGGATCTCTGCCGTGCAGCAGATGACGGGCGCCTTGGTGTTGATATGCGTGTCGCCGGTGATCATACCGACGTTATCGCGGCCGAGCACCTGCACCAGGTCGAAAAACTTCTCGCTGACCAGAGCCTTGATAGGAGCCGTGTAGTAGCAGCGCTTGCCCTGTGCCATGCCCATAAAGAGCATGCCCAGCGCGACAAGCGACTTGCCCGATCCGGTCGGTGTGCCTAAGATGACGTGATCGCCGGCAGCCAGGTCCATGAGGGCCTCTTCTTGGTGATTCCACAGCTCAATGCCGCGATCGCTCGTCCATTCAAAGAAGCGTTCGAAGGCCTGATCGGGCGTGAGCCACGGTTCGGGCTCGCTGCCGTCCTCGGGCTCCCACCAGGTGGGGGAGAGCGCGCCGAGCGAGCCAAACTCGGCTTCGGTTCCCGTGCCGCCCGAGAATGAGCTGGCGGCCCCGGCGCCGGAGACGGTGCTGGCGGCGGTATCTGTCGTGGTCTGTGCCATGTGTTTGCTTTCTCTCGCGATTGTCCGCCAACTATTATGGCGTAGCGGCGGCGTGGGGCGCCAGCGCGCGAGAAAATGCAGGAAATGGGCGTTCTGCCCAGCCGTTTGGTGCAGTCGCCAGCTAAGTGAGTAGACTTTTTGCAATGTCGCGAGTACATGGCTTTTGCGCAAGGGTTCTACCTGCGGTTTTATGTTTCGCCATGCAGGCTGCGCCTGGCTATTGCAAAAAAGTCTACTCACTTAGGTTTGAGGGCCGTTCGCTGGCGCTTATTTGCGCTTGCTTGCTGACGCCGCGACCATCAGAAGCCCCTAGGACTCTTGCGGCAGGCGCTTCTTGCCTTTGCGGGCGCGGTTTCTAAAGTTCTCGACGGCCTCTTCCATGCCCAGAGGTACATAGGTGAGCTCATCGAGGTTGTCGGGCAGGTAGCAGGCAAGGCTCTGCTCCTGCTCGTGGCCCGCCGCGAGCTGTTCATCGCTAGGCCGCGCGCCGGGTGTGGCGCAAATGCCATAGACGACGGCACCCATCTCGCGCGTGCGGCATTCATATTCGGTCTCGGGATGCTCGGGATGGTCGCGGCGGACGTCGTCACTTACCCAAAGCGTGTCGTAGCCTGCCGCGGCAAACTGTCCCAGGGCGTAATCGCGCAACGGCTTGCTGTCGGTGCGCAGCGTGACGGTAGCGCCGGCTGAAAAGAGCGGGCGGTAGAGCATCAGATGGTCGACATGGACGAGTCGTTTTTTGGCGTACTTGGCCTTGGGCTGCGGCGTGGGAAAGTTGATGGTGATGGCATCGAGCTCGCCTGCGGCAAACAGCTGTGGCAGCGATGCGGCGCCTCGGGGCAGGACGAGTGCGTTGGCCAGTTCCTGCTCGCAGATTTTCTGTGCGGCATAGGCGATGCAGATGGGCTCTTGGTCCATGCCGATAAAGAGCGTGTTTGGCTCGTGGGCCGCGCGCTCTACAAGGTACGTTCCCTTGCCGCAGCCAAGATCCAGGTGAAGGTGTTCGAAAGGCTTGCTGTCTACGGGCGCACAGGCCCCGCGCCAATCTCCGGCATAGGCCTCGGGGTTCGTCTCAATCGCATCGGTGTAGCGCTCCAGGCGCTCCTCGAGCACAAAGTTCTTAGGCGTGCGAACGTGGACGGCTCCCATGAGGCTCCTTGGTCATAAATATGGAACGCATAACTGCATGTTCCGGTAATGGGTTGGAAGGGGCGGGCACGATGTGCCCGAAAGATGCGGCGCGGCTCGGCGGCAAGTCGCCGATGCCTACAGGCGCTTGAGAATCACATAGCGGTTGAGCTCGCCGCTGCGACCGTCGGCATGGAAGCGCTCAAGCTCGCGCACGGGGACCTCGCCGCTCTTGTAGAACGTACGGACGCCGCGCACCAGGTCGGTGATCTGCTGGTCGTCAAAGTGATGGCAATAGCGGTAGGCGTGGCGGTCGTTTTGCCAGCCAATGAGGTGGTCGCCGGCTTCAAACTGCGCGGAATCGTAACCCTCAAACGGCGGGGTGAGCTCGGCACGGGCCTCGGCGCGAACGGCCTTGCGCGCCATGCGCTCGTCGTTCATAAACTCCCAAAAGCTGATGGCGATGATACCGCCCGGGCGCGTCTGCCGCACCAGGGCGTCGAGCACGCGCACGCGGTACTCGCACGACGGCACGTGGTGCATAAAGCCAAAGCAGACCGAGATGTCGGCGAGCGGGGCGTCGAAAAGCACGTCGGGCGTCTCGGCGGGGTTGAGCTTCATAAGGGCGTCGAGCACGTCGAGTTCCTGGAAGTGCAGGTTGGGAATGCGCAGGGCGTGGCCGCGAGCATCGATGGCCAGGTCTTGGCACGAGTCGACGCCATAGAACTCAAACGGGCAGCTGGCATCTGCCGAGGGGTTTGCGCCGTCGACGCCCTTGGCGGCAAGTGCGCCGCCGGCGGCAAAGTTCTCGAATCGCATATTGCCGCAGGCAAGATCGAAGACGCGGACGGGATGCTCAATCGTGGCGACGTCGAGCTGTTCGAGCGCAATGTCCATGGTGCGCACCCAGCCGGGCCACGGGGCCTGGCGCGTATCGGAGAAGGAGGAGGAGTGCTCGCGATAGAACGTGTTATTGAGCTGGATGAGCGATGAAGCGAAATCGCGGTTCACGGCGCGAGACTCCCTCCGTTGGCGGTGCGGAATAAACAGTACGACCATACTACCGTTAACGCCGCAACGGGGACAACCGAGCTGCGGGTCATTGCTTTGTTTGGACACATTTCCGCAGCTCATATATGCCCGCAACCGCCGGTTGTCAAAAATCTCACTAAAATAGGTGGCATGTTTTTGGCGGTAGCGGATACATTTTTAACTGTGCAAGGCGCCTTAAGAACAAAAACGGTCCGGCGGCACGGCTGGCATCACATAGGAGGAACCATGAATGTAGAAACTGCGCAGCGGCTCGCCGACCTTCGCCGAAGCAAAGGCTTTAGCCAAGAAGGGCTGGCACGAAAGCTGGGACTGTCGCGCCAAGCAGTCAGTAAATGGGAGCGCGCGGAGAGCTCGCCCGATACCGAGAACCTGATCTCGCTCGCCAAGCTCTATGGTGTGAGCTTGGACGAGCTGCTCAATCCGAGCGATGAGATCGAAGACGATATCGAGTTTGAGAACGAGGACCGTGCCCGTCAGCGCGAGGCCGAGGCGGCAGAGCGCGCCCGTACCCATGAGGCGGCGGCACGCGCAACCGAGGCGGCAACACAGGCGAGTGACGCCGCCGCCAAGGCGGCGCAAGCGGCAAGCTGGAGTGCACAGGCCGCCAATGCGGCGACGGCTCAGGTGACGGGTGCCGTTGCGGCCGGCCCGACTCCGGTGAAGGGTCCGTTCCAGTCGTTCCCGTATTGGGCCGTGTGCTGGCTGCTGTTCTTTTTACTGATGTTCCTGGTTGGTGCCAGTCCCTTTCCCGCACTGATCTTCTTTACGATCCCCATCTATCACTGGGTGGCACGTGCGCTCGATGGCGATTGGGCGCGCGGGGATATCCAGGTTGGTCCGGCGCCGGCGGTCGCTAGGACTAAAGGGGAGGACGTTTCCACAGCGGTTGACGCTGACATGGCTGCCGCGACCACCGCTGAGTCGAGTGCCAAAGAAGGTGATGAATGATGAAGCTCTCGCATGAGTCTAAGAGGCGCTTGGGCATTGGCATCGGAGCGTTTGTGCTTATCATCGGACTTGTCTTTGGCATTTCGCGGACATTGATTCATTTTGATGGTCCGTGGGATCTCGACGATGTTGTATCCGGCTTGTCCAGTATGGACGATGTGGTTGACGACGACGATTTTATGAACGATGGCGGTAAATATTCCGCTCGGCCTCAGCAGCTTTCGAGCGAAACGTTTGATGCCGACGCGTTCACATCGCTTGACTTGGACGTGACGTCGAGCACGGTCGAGGTCAAACACGTCTCCGGCGGGCCAGTGCGCGTAATTGAAAGCGGTCGCGTGGCAACGGGGACCGTTGCCTTCGACGCGGCAACCCAGAACCTGGCCGAAATCAAGGGCTCTACGCTCAAGATTCGCCAGTTCGATTGCGATGACGAGCGCGCCATTGACCGCACGGTTACCGTCGAACTGCCGCGCGAAGTTGCCGATAACATGGTGGGCATTACAGCGAATGTAGGATCGGGTGACCTGACGGTCGCGGGCATTGCGTGTCATGACTTCAACCTGACTTTGGACTCTGGAGACGTTGAGTTTACGGGCACCGTGACCGATACCCTGAATGCCGAGGTCGGTTCGGGCGATGTGACGTTCGAGCTCTACCAGGCCCCCGCGAAGTCGATGGACGTGAGTGTGGGCTCGGGCGATGTGGAGATGACGGTTCCGAACTCGACGGGCTTTAAGGCGAGCCTCACCTTGGGCAGCGGCGACTTCGAGAGCGATTTCCTTCCGCTTGGCTACGACGGCGAGACCATTTTGAATCTTGAATTCGATAACGGCGATAAGTCTGCTACGTATCGTTTTGAGGTCGGTTCGGGCGACATGTCGTTTGATCCGGAGTGATATGCGGTTTTCGAAGATCGGTACATATAGGCATGCTCTTTGATGGAGGCGCCGGAGCCGTGACGGGCTTCGGCGCCTTTGCATTTACAATGGGGACATGGAACAGATTATCTTGAACATACTCGAGGCTCTGCGTCACGGCGAGACCGTGGACGACAAGGCGCTCGTCAAACTGATACATGCCGAGGCGCGCCGTGAGGGTGCCGACAAACGCGATTTGGCCAAGCGCCGTCTGCTGCCGTTCTACCAGCGGGTTAAACGTGAGGAGCCGGCTCGGTGGGCTGCGTGGAATGTCGATTCCGATCTGGAACGCCAACTGCTGCAGGTGCTACGCATGAAGCCGCGCCGCACGGCTTCGGGCGTAGCGACCATTACCGTCATCACCAAGCCCTGGCCGTGCTCGGGCGATTGCCTGTTTTGCCCCAATGATCTGCGCATGCCCAAGAGCTATCTGCACGCCGAGCCGGCGTGCGCCCGTGCGGAGCAAAACTGCTTTGACCCGTATCTGCAGGTGAGTGCCCGTTTGACGGCGCTTTCGCAGATGGGGCATGCGACCGATAAGATTGAGCTCATTGTGCTCGGCGGTACCTGGAGCGACTATCCGCAAGGGTATCAGGCATGGTTTATGTCGGAGCTCTTCCGTGCGCTCAATGATGATGCGGTGGCGGGCGTGGCGGCCAACCCCATGTTGGCGCGTCCGGGCATTAGCCGTGCCGAGGCGGGGCGCCTGCTCGATGACGCTCCCGCCGATGCCCTGCCGCCTGTGGTAGCAGAGCGCCGCGAGCGCTATCGGGCCGCCGGCATTGCGACAGACGAGGTCGAGCTTGCTGCCGGCGTTGCCGACGAGCAGGAGCGTGTGGATGCTGCCGTGGGTGGCTATAACCGCGCGGTGCGTCGGCTGTACGGCCCCGGTACGCCGTGGGGCGAGGTCACTGAGTGGCAGACGGCAACGATGGAGGAGCTCGAGCGTCAGCAGCGCATCAACGAGACGGCGAAGCATCGCGTGGTGGGGCTCGTTATCGAGACGCGCCCCGATGCCGTAACGCCGCAGGCGCTTACGCTCATCCGTCGCCTGGGCTGCACCAAGATCCAGATGGGTATTCAGAGTCTCGACCAACATTTGCTCGATATCAACGAGCGTCGCATTTCGGTGGCTCGGATCGAGCAGGCGTTTTCGCTTGCGCGCCTGTTTGGCTTTAAGATCCATGCGCATTTTATGCTCAACTTGCTGGGCGCCACACCCGAGGGGGACAAGCGCGACTACGAGCACTTTATGACCGAGAGCGCCTTTATGCCCGACGAGGTCAAGGTCTACCCGTGCGCGCTCATCGAGGGCTCGCGTCTGGTGGGCCGCTATGAGCGCGGCGAGTGGCGCCCCTATACCGAGGACGAGCTGCTCGATGTGCTGGCCGACGACATCGTGGTGACGCCGGCGTTCTGCCGTATCAGTCGTATGATCCGCGACTTTAGTTCCGATGACATTATGGTGGGCAACAAGAAACCCAACCTGCGTCAGCTTGTTGAGAACCGCCTGGCTGCTCGGGGGAAAGGCGCGACGGTGCGCGAGATTCGCTATCGCGAGATTAGCACGGCGGGTGCCGACTTGGATGAGCTTTCTCTTGATGAGGAAGTGGCGTACGAGACGCCGGTGACTTACGAGCGCTTTTTGCAGTGGGTGACGCCGCAGGGCAAGATCGCGGGCTTTTTGCGCCTGTCTCTGCCCGATCGTGCTTTTGTTGCCGCGCATGCGGATGAGTTGCCGACGACACCGGACGAGGCGATGATTCGCGAGGTGCACGTGTATGGCATGGCGGCACGCGTGGGCGACCAGGGCCAGGCGGCGCAGCATCACGGGTTGGGGCGTTTGCTCGTAGAGCGTGCGTGCGAGATTGCCCGGGATGCCGGCTATGCGCGCATCAACGTGATCAGCGCGATTGGTACGCGCGAGTACTATCGCCATCTTGGATTTTATGACCATGGACTCTATCTGCAGAAGGAGCTCTAGATGAACAAGCCAAGTGTTTCTGCCGGCGTCGTTGCCGGCGTTGCTCTGGGAGCCGCGGCGCTTGGTGCGGCCGCTGTCGCTGTTCGTGCTGCCTGTCTGCAGGTTGCGCGAACCCGCAATGGGTTGGCGCGTGTGAAGCGCGTGCACGACGAGGGCGGCGACGAAGTCCGCGTATTGGTGCAAGGCGGCGTCTACCAAAGCGCGAGTTACGTTGGCGAGCGCTGGGCGGAGCCGGTCTTTGCATACTATCGCGCATTTGACGATGTTTTTGAGGCCGAGGACGCAATGCGTGACGCTTATGGTCACGGTATCGACCGCATGCTTATGCTGGGTGGCGGCGGGTTTGCCTATCCCAAGTTCGCGCTGATGTCGCACGAGGGCTTGCGCATGGACGTTATCGAGTATGACGGAGAGATTACGCGCCTGGCGCGCCGCTGGTTCTACCTGGACGAGCTGGAGCGCGCAGTGGGCGACCGCTTGCGGGTGATTACCGCTGAGGCTCGCTCGTATCTGGGTGTGACGAGCGTGGGGCATCGTCGCTACGACGTGATCGTGAGCGATTGCTTTGGCGGTGCCGAGCCCGTGTGCGAGCTGGCGACCGTTGAGGCGCTGCGCCTGGTGCGGGGTAGCCTGAACCCCGGGGGTATCTACGTGGCCAATATCGTGAACGCAAACGAGGGGAGCGACGTGACGTTCCTGCGCGACTGCACTGCCACGGCACTCGAGGTATTCGCCCACGCCTGGGTGGTCCCATGTGGCGATGCAGAGTTCGGCGGCGAGGAGAATTATCTGCTCATCGCCGGCGACGGCGACTACGCCTTTGCCGAAGCTGTGCCCTTCGACACCGACTTCCTCGGCACTGTCCTCCATGACTAGCATTGGGAGTAGTCAATTTGTGACGGGCTCTATGGTTTTGTCAACCATGCGCTTCATCTATTTTTCAGCATGACGCATCTGGACGCCCGGCGCCAACTCGCTTCCTCTTCGGTTGATTCCGACCGCTAGGCCAAAATTGTCATTGGAAGTGCCAAATGAACAAGCAAGCCACTACGCAACTGCACATCTATTCCGCCTTTTTCGTTCTCGCGGGATTTGTTTTAAATCGGGGAGTGTTTCTACTTTTCCTTGCGGAGAAAGGAATGTCTGTCACGGAAATCGCGCTTTATCAAGCCCTGTTCAACATCGCAACGGTCGTCCTCGAGCTACCAACAGGGCTGGTAGGCGATTTCTTTGGAAAGAAGTTTTCGATTCAAGTGGGCGTGCTGCTGCTTTTCTTCCATACGGCTGGCATGCTGTTGCTCTCAGGTCCCTTTCTTGTCGTGCTTTCCCTTGTTGAGGCACTCGCCTACTCCCTTCAATCGGGATCCGAGCAAGCTCTTTTATATGAAATTGCCCGAAATGCCGGTCAAGAAGAGCGCTTTCTCACCATCAACTCTCGGCTGCTCGCCGCGCAATCAATCGCTACGGGAATGGCGATTGTGCTCGGATCTCTCATTGCCCAGGTATCTTGGAGTGCCCTCTACGTATGTGTCTCCGTTTTCTATCTTCTGCAACTTTCCCTTTTGTATCCCATTGAGAGGACGGAAACGACCCGTTCTGAAAGCTCTGGGGAGGAAAGGTTTGACGTAGCCAAGATCTTCAGACGCGAAACCTGGTGCGTTGGAGAATCCGCTTTTGCGGTATTGCTTCTCCTCATCGGCACAAGCATGCTCGACGGATTCTACGGGAGTTATTACAACTTGAATCAGTTGGTATTCGACGCATTTGATGCTCCCGTCTCCATAATAGGAATCTTTTTCGGTGCATCCTATGCAGTAAATGCGACGGCCTACATTGCAGCAGATTTCTTCTCGTCGCGTTTCGGGAAAAGAAATACCATGCTCGGCTCGATGCTAATCGAGGCTGGCCTTTTCATGATTCTTCCGTGGTTCGCTTCAAATCCGCTGTGTTTGTTTGGCCTTAGCATGGTGCTTTGTTTCCTCCCAGAAGTGGTGTACATCACTTCGGAAAACTTAATCCAAGACGCGATAGCGGACGATCTCCGCGCGACGATCCTTTCCGCCGCGTCTCTGGTAAGGGCCCTCTTTTCCGCAATGTTTTTCTCCATATTTGGACATGTGTTGGGGTTATATCCCATTCAGATGGCGCTCGGTATTATCGGTGCAATCGCGATAGCGATTACTGCCGTTGTTTCATTAAAAATTGGTGGAATACATGCCTTCAAGAATTGATGTATCGATTGACGAGCTGCCAGAAGTTTCGAGCCTTCTTGATGGCTACGGGTGTACGCGTTAGCTTTGAATCGGTGGGCCTTAATGCCGAGGAATATCAGCGTTTTATCGATGCTGGCGGAATAGTAATGGTCTCGGGCGAAGATTGCTATATCTTACCAGGGGTGAACCGTTTAATCCTGCCCCAGACTAGTGACTTATAATTGCAGCTTCCCGTCTACATCTGCACTAGACGTGGATGCGGGAAACTTTCCCTTAATGCAATTCACAATATGTTGAAAACTCAGGTCGTGGAACGCGATGGGTTTTAGTTTTTTTGGTGCTGCAGTCGGCAATTTACTCTGCGGGTTTGGCACTATGAAGGAATTTAGGCTTTTCCTGTAACGTTAAAATTACAACGATTGGTGGTTGCAGCTCTGCTTAGCAAATCTAATCCCTGAATATTAAGCACATTACGCGACAAGTGTACTTTACCGTTCTGCCCCTTTTTTGCCCGTAAAGACAGGGGGGGTCTTCTTCCAGTTACCTTCTGTTTTTGCAGGGGAGGGGCCATTTTGACGGCTACTACATACAAGATTGATCTTATTTGCGGTCCATCGAAATCGTTGGACGACATAAAGTAGCTAAAATAGCCCCGTCCCAAAAAGACTGGTCTTAGGCGTGGTCGCGCCAGCTGAGGACGCGCTGCTTCATGCCCTCGATGTCGAGCACGCCTTCGGCGAATCCTTTGCGCACGAGCTCCTCGGGAACGTACTCGTCGTAGCGATCAAAATAGGGCACCTCGCCGGGATAGACGAGGTCGATGGGGTCGAAGTCTTTCTCGGCTTCGGCGGCGAGCACTTCAAAGAACGTCTCCTCGTCGGCCTTCATTTTAAACTGCATAAAGTACGGGCGTGACGGGTCGAGTCCGCGAAGGCCCAGCTCAGCGGCACATTTAATCTTGAGCATGCGCTCGAGCGCCAAAAAGGCGTAGCTGCCCAGCCAGGGGAAGAGCACCCAGGTATCGCCGCCCAGGTTGATGAGCGGTTTAGTTCCCGCACCCGAAAGCTTGGCCGTATGACGAGCCTGCGCTAAGCGGGCCCGTGCGTTACCCATGAGGTACGGATATGTTGCGTGCTCGTTGAGCGCCTTGCGCATGCGCTCGAGTACGTGCGTGTTGATGTCACCGGGACAGTCGCCAAAGTAGGCCGGAACACGGCCTTTGACCTGCGTGGCAAAGACGGTATGACGCTTCCAGTCCACTTCCTCGACAATCCAGCAGTGTCCGGCGATGGCGATGCGCTCGCCGGGCGGTGGGGGATTGACGATCGTGCCCAACTCGGCCGACTCGCTGCGAACGGTGAACTCCTCGTTTTCCTGGAACACGGCGTAGAACTTAAAGTTGTTGATGATGCACTCGCCCGCGAGACCCACGATGAGCCCGCCACCTTCGGTGGCCTGGATATGGTCGATCTTAATGAGGTGACGTAGCAGCACACGGTAATCGTCTGCCGAGACACGGTGAAAATAGCTGAGCGTGAGCACGCGCTGGGCAAGTTCGACCGGCGTGAGCTCTCCGGTGCTGGCGAGGGTCGACATAGTCTGGTGATAGAGCAGGCTGTAGGGGAGTCGATCGAGCTCGGGCGGCTCGACCCACTTTTCCTCGCGATAGAGTTGTACGAGCGCGATACCCTGCAGGAGCTTCCAGGGAATGGTTTCGGGCATCATCGTGCGCGGCTCGGGTTCTTCCTCGCGCATGACAAACCACATCTCGGGCGGAAGATCGCGGCGTCCCGTGCGGCCCATTCGCTGCAAAAAGGAGCTGACGGTAAATGGCGCATCGATCTGAAACGCACGCTCCAGGCGGCCGATATCGATACCGAGCTCCAGCGTAGAGGTGGTGACGGTCGTTTGTGCCTGTTCCTCGTCGCGCATGAGCTCTTCTGCCGTCTCGCGTAGCGATGCCGAAAGATTGCCATGGTGGATGAGAAAGCGGTCGGGCTCGTGTCGGCTCTCGCAGTAGCTGCGCAGCATGGAGCACACGGCCTCTGCCTCCTCGCGCGAGTTGGCAAAGACCAGGCACTTGCGGCCGCGCGTATGCTCAAAGATATAGCCCATACCGGGGTCGGCGTTGTCGGGCGCCGTGTCGGTGGGGTTGAGAAGCGCCTGCTCGGTCGCTCGTGGGATGTCAACTTCGCCCTCGGGGGCCGAGGAAGTGCGACGGTCTTTGGGAGCGGCCTTGCCCCGCGCCTGCTCGCGACGTTGACGGCGTTCCTCCTGTGTAAGCTGTCCGCTGTGGCGCACGTCTTGGGCGCCGGCCGGCAGCGCCGCGGGCTCTGCCGTCTCAATACGCTCGCAAGTAAGCACCTCGGCTTCTTGTGGACCTGTGCCTACAAATCCTCGTTGCTGAGCCTGGGGGCCCGAGTTGTAGAAGTGCTCCATGGAGATGCGCCACACGCGGCGCGGTTCCTCAAAGCGGGGGATGATGCAATCGCGTCCTGTTCCCTGTGAGAGAAAGGCGCCCGTGCGCTCGGGGTCGCCGATGGTAGCGGAAAGGCCGATGCGTCGAGGCTGTACGCCCGCCATGCGCGAGAGGCGCTCGATAAGACAGAGCGTCTGCCCGCCGCGGTCGCCGCGCATGAGCGAGTGGACCTCATCGATGACGACGTAGCGCAGGTCGCAGAACATGCGCGGGATCGCCATGTGCTTATGGATCAGGAGCGCCTCGAGCGACTCGGGCGTAATCTGCAAGATACCGCTCGGTTTTTTGATGAGCTTAGCCTTGTGCGACTGCGAGACATCGCCATGCCAGTGCCAGACAGGGATATCGGCCTCTTCGCAGAGGTCATTGAGGCGGACGAACTGATCATTGATGAGCGCTTTGAGGGGGCCGATGTAGAGGGCGCCCACGCTCGCGGGCGGGTTCTCCCAAAACTCGGTCAGGATGGGAAAGAAGGCTGCCTCGGTTTTGCCGGAAGCCGTGGATGCCGTCAAGAGCACATTATCTTGCGTGTTAAAGATGGCATCAGCTGCTGCAACCTGGATAGAGCGTAGACTCTCCCAATCGTGGGAGTAGATGAAGTCTTGGATAAACGGAGCATATCGGTCAAAGGCGTTCACGGGACCTCCCCTCAAATACGAACTTCTCAACGCGGCTGGCAATGGTTTGCTGCATTACTGCCTCAGCGTTTGCCCAGATAAAACCTGCCAAAATAAACCTGTCCCTTTTTGGCAGGTTAGATGGTGAATTCGGCGAAGTTGCGGTCGCCGCCTGCGGTGCCGGCGTCGCCTGTTGCGGCTGCCGGCACCAGCGCGTCGCCGCCGACGCTTTGCAGCAACTCGGCCACATTTGCATCGGGGTTCTGACACAGGATATCGAGCAGCTCGATAAAGTCACGAATGACCTCACGGGGCGTCAGGTGCGTATCGGCTCCCACGCGGCCAAACTCAATCTTGAGAAAGTTCACCAAGTCGTTCTCGGTAAGCGTGGGCGTCCAGCCAAAGTAGCCGGCATGGATCTGCATGAGTTTTTCGATGAGCACCAGCAGCTCCTCATAGGTGAGTGGCTGCAGACGGATGATGGGCGCGAGCATGTCCTTAAGGTCCTCGCGCGCAAAGCGGCCCTGAGCGAGTCGGCTGCGCAGGGCCTCGTAGGAGAACACGCCGCGGCGCCGGTCTTCGATGGAGGTTGGCGTGCCGCCCATGATCATGCCCAGGTACTGCGCCTTGCCCTGGAGCGTGTCGTTGTACATGGTTAGGATCTTCTCGTAGTTGTATTGGCGCGTGATGGCGTTGGGAATCTTATACAGATTCACGAGCTCGTCGATGAGCACCAGCATGCCCTTGTAGCCGCCGCAGACCAAAAAGCGCGCAATGAGCTTAACGTAGTCGTACCAGTCGTCATCGCTGATGATGGTCGAGGAGCCCAGCTCGGCGCGTGCCTCACTCTTGGTGCGGTACTCGCCGCGAATCCATTTGGTCACGCGGCTCATAG
This sequence comes from uncultured Collinsella sp., assembly GCA_900543605.1. Classification (GTDB taxonomy): domain Bacteria; phylum Actinomycetota; class Coriobacteriia; order Coriobacteriales; family Coriobacteriaceae; genus Collinsella. The sequence goes on along the minus strand of UQSK01000003.1, from coordinate 44,000 downwards.
CTTCTTCGTCGCCCTCGGATACGGCCGTGCGGTAGCGGCGGAGCATGCGGGCGAAGTCGAAGCCGTGGACCATCTCCTCGAGCGGGGCCAGTTGGGCATTGACGGCAGACTCATCGGCATCGGCACACGAGGCGACCCAGCGATCCAGAATAAGGTTGAGCGCACCGCCCTCGGGGCGCGTCTTGGTCGATATATTGCGGATGAGCTCGCGGTAGGTGGCAAGGCCCTGCCCCTGACCGCCCTGCAGGCGGCGCTCGGGCGATAGGTCGGCATCGGCGACGACGAATCCCTCGCCCATGGCGTGCGTACGGATGGTCTGAAGCAAGAAGCTCTTGCCGGCGCCGTAGCGACCGACTAAAAAGCGGAAGCTCGCGCCGCCATCGGCGATGAGACTCAAATCGGTGAGCAAGGCGCGAATCTCGACCTCGCGTCCCACAGTGATATAGGGAAGGCCGATGCGCGGGACCACGCCACCCTTGAGCGAGTTGAGAATGACGGCGGCGACGCGTTTGGGTACGCGGGGCGCTGCGGATGCGGTATCACTCATGGTCTAGGTATCCTCTCACGTCTGCTTCGTAGTCCTCGATAATTTGCGGTCCTGCCACGCCAAATTCAATTACGGTGTCACCCACCAGGTCAAAGAGCGTCTCATTGATGCTGTCGACGAGCATGTCCTCGCTCTGGCCCGAGTGCGCTACTGCCGATGCCGCTTGCGCTGCGTTTTGCTCGAGGAGTGCGCGAAGGAAGGCATCTGCGGCGGGCGCGAGTTTGTTCGCAGCTTCGGTGGGCGCGGGCGTTACGGGTGCGGGCACAGACGCGAGGAGCGGCGCCACGACGCCAAACTCTTCGGTGGAGACAGTCGGCTCGTCGGGTTCGTCTTGCTGTATGGCCATCTCGCCAGGTTCGGCAGCCATGCCGGGCGCAGACTCGGTGTTCGGTTGCTCGATAAGCGTCGCCTCGACTTCCACAGGCGCGCTGTCCTCGCGTTCCTCGTCGATCAAAAGCGCTTCGCGCGTTTGCGCAGCGGCACTCCGGATATGCCCCAGCTGGCTCAGGTCGATATCGATCTTGACGGGCTGATGTGCGGCATCCCATGAAAGCCATGCCACGATCTCGTCATCGATAATCTTAGCCAGATATTTGGGGACCTTCTCTTCCTTAAGGGGATGGCCGGGATCCAGTGCCAAGCGCAGACGCTGATCACAAGCGCGCATCATCTCACCGAGCTTGCTGCTTTTTTGTCTGCTGCCGTGGATGCGCATGCATTCCCAAAAGCCGTTTTGACAACGGTAAATATGGATGGGGTCCAGACGGTATTCGCAGTCCTCGTGGCGATTGGGCGCAAAGAACACGGCCGAGGCAAACATGGTATAGGGCATGGCCGTCTCCTCCCCAAACAAGCTCGCCACGATACCGGTCTTTCGGTGCGTGTCATAGTAACGCGCCATACGGACATACACGGCGCATGCCACGTGGCGCAGGTCGCGATGGTGGCTGCGATCGAGTCTTGAGTTATTGAGGTTATACGTGGAGAGGGCGTTGATAGCGGCCATGAGTCGCTCCTCGCGCGCCTCGTCGGGCGGAAGGGGGAGGATCGGCTCAGAGGATTTACGACGTTTGGGGGCCTGCCCGGACGGCGCCGGTGCAGGCGCAAGGTCTCGAGCCGCGCGCCGCAGCTCGATAAGGGCGTTATCGAACATGACGGTTTTAGAGTCGCGAAGCAGCTTGGGATCGAGCCCGTGGAACACGGCGTAATCCTGCAACCACACGCGTGCAAACCGGTCGATGCCGGGCTCGAAGGCACGATAGGCATCCCAAAAGACCTTGATCTTGTTAAAACCATCGAGCGGGTCATCTACGCCAATGCCGCAAATCAGCTCATAGAGATACAGGAAGGCAAAGGACGTAGACGTTTCCTCGACGGTTCCGCGGCGCACTTGGGCACGCCAGGTAAAGTAGCCGCGCAGCTGCCGGTCGCTCATGGCGTTGTAGGTGGGAAAGTACGACTTAAAGGTGCCGTTGTAGGGGCAGTCGTCCTCAAAATCGGCCATCAGCAAGCCTTGGCGGTAGAAAAGCTCGGCCTCCGATAGCCAGCGGCCCGCGCCGCCTTTGGGGTCATCCTGCCAGCGCGATATCTCGCGCATCTTGCGGTATTGGTCGGGAAGGAAGTTCTGCATCTGACGACCGGTTTTGAGAATCGGCTCGTCTGCGTAGACTTCATGTGAGAAGCGGGCAGACTGATGGGTCCGGGCCTCGGCCATAATGCGCTCGATGAGCATCTTGATGTCCTGGTCGGCCACCGCTTCTCCTCTCCTAACGCAGCTTCGGTGACCTCATATCATAGCACAGCATCAAACAGGTGTTCGAGATACCGTTACGTAGATAGATTTAGAACAGGAGGGCGTAGATGACGGCTATGACAACGGAGGGGAGCATATTGGCCGTGCGGAAGGTCTGAGGACGGATGAGGTTGACGCCGACGCAGAAGATGAGCATGGAGCCTACGAGCGAAAGGCTGTCGAGGGCTGCCGTGGTCATGATGGGGGAGAGTGCGCCGGCAAACAGCGTGATCGTCCCCTGGAACACGGCGACGGGCAGGGCGGAGAAAATGCAGCCGCGTCCGAGCGACGCCGTCATGGTGCAGACGATGATGCAGTCCAGCGCTCCCTTGAGGGCGAGCGTGGACCAGTCGCCGAGCAGGCCGTCCTGGATCGATCCCACAATTGCCATGGCGCCGATACACACGGTGAGTGAAGTCGAGACAAAAGCGTTGGTGAACTCGTTATCGCCCTCACTGCCAGTCTTGCGCTTGAGCCATTCGCCAAGGTTCTCGATGGCGGCTTCCAAGTTGACGGCCTCGCCGATGAGCGAGCCGAGGGCGAACGAGACAATGAGCATGGTGGTACCGGTGGTCGCCAGCGCCTTTCCATCGATGATGAGCATCTTTTGCATGGTGCCGCCCAGGCCGATAAACAGGACGCACAGCCCCGATGCTTTCATGAGCGTGTCTTGGATGCACGGTGTAATGAAGCGGCCGCCCACTAATCCCAAAAGACCGCCCGCAACTAAAAGCACAACGTTGATGATTGTTCCCAAGCCCGGCATGAGCCCTCCTGTATTGATGCCAACGTGGCAATCGTAGCAGAACGAAATGCGAGGCACATCGCGACTCATCTAATACGTTATATAAGTGGTATTAGGAATGATGCGCAGCATTTAAGCCTCAGGTGGTTGTCGGGACATAGGGATAGTATTCAAAGCGCAGTGTCATAAGCCGCTGTGGGGATTCAATAGCCGCGGCGATGATATTGGCATCGCGGGCACGATCAAACCCTTCGAGTTCGATCTGATACGAGACGTCTTGCATAATGTCCAGACGTCGCCAGGCTAGGAGTGTGTCACCATCGAATTCCAAGGTCTTGCCTCCGTCTGGAGCAACGGCGTATAGACGCAGCTTGGCGGTGGTTGCAGGGTCGACAACCGTGACCTTTTTAATTTCGTTTCGAGTATTCTTGGCGCCCAACAAGGTGAGCAGTGTTGGGGCCACGACCTCGCCCGATGGCAAAAAGACGACCTCGATGGATTCAGGAAATGCGATGATGGCCGACTTGCGGACGGGCTGATTGGCGGCGGCAACTTCGATGTTCGCAGCGTCGATGACCTCTGTGTGGTCGAGCGCGGCAAGCACGCAGCAGTTACCTTCATCGATCTCTTGAGGATCAGCAAGCCCCAGACTGTCTGCGAGCTCGGGATCGTTTGGATCGGTAGCGGGCTCATTCGGTGCTTCGAAAGAAGCTGGGACGCTGTTTGTCGGCGACGGCGTGTCGCCCGCACCTGCTTCTTTGTCCGCGCTCTCTTCTTGTATGGTTGCGTTGATGGGTTCGTCGTTTGAGGGGAGCGTCTTGGCGTCAAGCGCGGAGGGGAGAATTCCGATGGCTCCGGATCCGCTCCACTCCATTTCGAGAAGCGCCGGGTCGGCAAGAATGCGTTGCCTGCTTTGCGCGTGGGCATCGATTTCAATAGGGCCTGCCTCTATCCCTCGTGTAAGGCTGAGTGATCCGGCTGGCTTCTCGAAATGAGCGTCTGTGTCTTTGGTGCTGACGGCGTAGAATAGCAGGGACGCTTCTCCCGCCGCGATGGCATCGGTGTCGGCTTTGGTCAGCCGCAACGATGCCGTGAATGAGAGGGTGGGCTGCGTGTCGTCTGCATTCGCGGCGGCGCAGCCCAGACATATACCGCCTCCTTTCTCAAAAAACGTACCGTCGAAGGCGACCTTCGCTCCGTTCGCCGAGTCATCGACCGAAGCGATGTCGATGCGCAACTCCAAATCGCACGGATCGCCATCCGCATCGAGCACAACCGAGCGCCACGTGCAGACGGCGCACCCCGCCTGGGAGCCGTTTGCCTTGTTCGAACGCTTGATATCCACGACTATCGAGCCGTCCGTATTACGACGAAGGCATCCCGAGGTTGAGATCGCGGCCTGTGCGATCGAAAAACGCTCGCACGCAATGGTGCTCGACGGATTTGGGGCGGAACTTAGGGCTGCTGGTAAGGAGTCTGCCATGACGGGAGTCGCCCAAGCGGCGACAGGCGTTCCGGTTGCGAGCGCGCCGCAGAGTGCGACGACGGGCAAAAGGTTCTTCGATGCCATGGGGTCTCCTTAGCTAATTTAGTGCGGCCTGTCCATGTTTTGTTTCTGGCTGCGTTTGATGTGCAGGCCGAGGCCGGCGGTTCCCGCGCCTGCTGCTGTGGCGCCTGCTGCCAAGAGCCATCGTCCATCGCCTGTCTGCGCCAATGGTTCCTCGCGGTCGCCGCGGTCGAGCCCCGAGAGGTCGACCGTCACTTGCGTGGCGGCCTGCGCCTGTTCTTGCTGGGCAAAGGCCATGGCTGGGCCAAACGCTAGGATGCTGACGGCGGCGGCCAGGGCGACGGCCTTATGCCGTGTGCGCACCGGGCTCGACCGTCCAGGTGATCGTTGCAACCTGATCGCCTTCGCCGGTTACGTGGAAGATGTCGCGCGTGACGCGGGCGACGTTTCCGCTTGTCTTGAGCTTAATTTTGTCCGTGCCGCCGGCAATGCCCTGGTAGCCCATGTCGAAGGCTGCATTCTTGGAAAGATCGAGGCCTGTCCCCTGCGTTGCGGCACTGGCGTTCTGGAGTGCGCCGTCGGGGCCGACCTTAAAGTCGATGGAGTTCTGCGCGGTTCCGGCCTTGGCGTCGGCGGCAATGGTCCAGGTGTTCATGGCGTCGATTTTCATGTTGGTGACATGGATGCCGTAGGCCGAAAGATTGTCGATGGTGATCGCGTCTTCTGAGGGACCCTGAAGCGTGCCGTCGGCTTGGGCGACGAAGGGAATAACCGTCGGTGCGTTGAACTTGATGTTGTCGATCTCGGTCTTGACCATTACCTTCGTGGTTCCAACACGCCCGGCTGCCATAGCTGGCGTCGGGGCGGCGCCCATTGCGAGCGCGAGCGCGAGCCCTGCACCCACGACGAGCGCTCTGGCTCCGTTCATATTCCTGGTGATGTCCATGGTCGTTTCTTTCTATTCGCCGCGGGCCGTCCCCGCGATGATTGGACGAATGCTGGTGAATCGCGTGCGGTGCCGCGTCGACCGGAAAGCTAGTTCTCGGCTTGCTCAACCCGTACCTTGACGCGTGTCGGGTTGCCGTGGCTGTCATAGGTCTTGGCGTCAAGCGCCTGGATCTCGATATACGCCTCACCTTCCTCGATGTCGCCGGCGGGGCATGTCTCGACCGTTTTGCCGGTCTCGACCACATCGGATTCGTATATGGTCTCGTCGTTTTGGATGACGCGGAATCGCTGGGGAAATTTATTGTCTTGGACGTTTTGCACGTTGACGCGCAGCTTGCCGTCCTCCTGCAGCTGAGCGACCGGCGCGACCGAAATCGTCATCATGTTGTCACGGACGATGGCGTCGAGCTCATCTTGGATTTCCTGACGCGTTTTGCCCTCGGCCGTCGTGACCGAAGCGCCCGCCTCGGGTACGGGCTGCGACTGCCAAGCGTATAGTCCTACGGCGACAAGGGCGCAGACGATGGCCAAGCAGGCAACGATGAGCTTCTTGCGACGACCCAGGCCTGCAAAGTGGGGTGGCTTCTTCGCGCTCATGCGGCATCCTTGGCGGTATAGACGCGCGCAAAGGTGGACGGGTCCGCTCCAAAGAGCATGTGAAGCATCAGACGGCGCGAGTAGACGAGCTCGTCGAAGTCGGGAGGGAGCTCGATGTCGTGGATATGCGCGACGTGGTGGGCGAGCGCCGAGAACGACTCGGGGTCGCAGATCACATCGGTGGTAACGTGGTAGACCGTCGTATCGGGGAATGCCTCTTCGTCGAAAGGCAGGAGATGGGGATCGTCGTCGACTTCGATGGCGATGCCGTACTGGGGCCAGTAATATGCCATGGGAACCTCCCTGTTTCTGGGCCAAAACTTCTATCGGTTTTGGCTGTCGACGCCGACCGTATCAGCCGCTACTTGACCAATTTCTGACCAAATGCTTGACGGATTGGCGTCTCCGCAGGTAAAAGGCGGCAAAAAATACTCCAACTTTTTTCAAGCGACAATCGCGCGGTCGGCGACGGCGGGGCCATATGTGTCAAAAGCATCGTCTGCCGAGGAAATCAAGCCGCTCGCCGAATTGCACGAACGTAAAAATCGCCAATTATGGAGACGGTCTCGAACACGTCGACGAAACGATGCGGTAACATCTCCCTGCAAATACTGTAGTTAGCTAAAGGGGGAGTTCGCGTGTCTGCAACCATCAAACCCTTCACCGACGAGTTCGAAGAGTATGGTCGCGACGAGTCTCGCGCATCGGGCGAGGCCTCGAGCATCTCGTTTCCGACAACGGAAGACGAGGTCCGTGCCATTTTGGAAAAGCTCCATGCCGAGCGTGTCCCGGTAACGGTTCAGGGCGCCCGAACCGGCCTTGCCGCCGGTGCCGTGCCCCACGGCGGGCATATCCTCAATACTTCCCGTATGAATCGCTACTTGGACCTTCGCCGCGATGAACAAGGCCAATTTCTGCTGCGCGTGGAGCCGGGCGTTGTGCTCTCGGAGCTGCGCAAGCAGCTGAGTAAGAAGGTGCTGCCGACTGCTGGTTGGGACCAGGCATCGCTTGAGGCCTACGAGGAGTTCCAAGAGGCCCCCGAGCAGTTCTTTCCCACCGATCCCACCGAGACGTCTGCCTGTCTGGGCGGCATGGCGGCATGTAACGCCTCTGGTGCCCGCAGCTACGCCTACGGCCCCATGCGCCCACATATCACGGGACTCCACGTCGCGCTGGCTGATGGCGATTTGCTTGAGCTTCAGCGCGGCAAGGCTTTTGCCCAAGGCCGCCACCTGTCGCTCGTGACGGCAGCGGGCCGTACGCTCGAGCTCGATCTTCCTGACTACACCATGCCCAAGACAAAAAATGCCTCAGGCTATTTCGTTGCGGACGAAATGGACGCCATCGACCTCTTTATCGGTGCTTGCGGCACGCTCGGCGTTATCACCGAGCTCGAGATTGCCCTGCAGGCGGCGCCTGCGGTCGTTTGGGGTGTGAGCTGCTTTTTCGATAGCGAAGACAAGGCCGTGTCCTTTACCGATTCCGTGCGCCCCGTCCTGTCCCATGCGGCTGCCATCGAGTACTTCGACGCTGGCGCCCTGGATATTCTACGTCGCCAGCGCGAGCAGTCGACCGCGTTCGCCTCGCTGCCGGCGCTCGACAAAGACGCTAAGGTCTGTGTTTACGTGGAGCTCGACTGCGACGACGAAGCCCAGGCGACTGAGGAGCTGTATCACTTGGGGTGGGTACTAGAGCTTGCGGGCGGCAGCGACGATGCGACATGGGTCGCGCGCACCGAGGTTGATCGCGAATGCCAGCGGTTCTTCCGCCACGCGGTGCCCGAGAGCGTCAACATGCTTATCGACGAGCGCCGCCGCACGGATCCCACCATCACCAAGTTGGGCTCGGACATGTCGGTGCCCAATGCACGCCTTGCCGATGTCGTGGCCCTCTATCGCCGCACGCTGGCCGAAAGCGGGCTTGAGTCTGCTGCCTGGGGGCATATCGGCAACAACCATCTGCATGTGAACATTCTGCCGCGCGATGCGCAGGACTACCGTCGAGGCGGAGAACTCTTTGCCCAGTGGGCTTCCGAGGTCACGGCCATGGGCGGTGCCGTTTCTGCCGAGCATGGCGTCGGCAAGATCAAGGCGGGCTTTTTGGAGACGATGTACGGTCACGAGGCCATGGTCGAGTCGGCGCGGCTCAAGCTCCAGCTCGACCCCGACGGGCAGCTGGGTCGCGGCAACCTGTTTTCGGAGAAGCTCTTGGATGAGCTCGTCCAGAAAGGGGGCGCGTGAAGATGAGCGATTTCCATATGGTGGTGTGCGTCAAGGCCGTGCCGGGCAGTACCGAGGTCAAGATGGACCCCAAGACCAATACCATCGTGCGCGATGGCAAGCAGGCGGTCATTAATCCCTTTGATGCGAGCGCTTTGGAATGCGCGCTGGCGCTGAAGGACGACTTTATCGGCTTTGGCATGGACGTGCGCGTAACGGTGGTGTCGATGGGCATCCCCGCGACCGAGTCGCTGCTGCGCGACTGCATCGCTCGAGGCGCCGACGGCGCGCTGCTGCTGACCGATCGCGCCTTTGCAGGTGCCGATACCCTGGCGACCACCTATGCTCTCAAATGCGGCATCGAGGTGCTCGACGAGGACTTCGACCTGCTCATCTGCGGCAAGATGGCGGTGGATGGCGATACGGCCCAGATTGGTCCCGAGCTGGCCGGTGCTTTTGAGATTCCCTGTGTGACCGACGTGAGCTGCGTGCAGAGCGCGGGCTTTACGACCTGTGGTTCACTGGCGCTTGTTCACGGCTGCGATGCCGGCGAGGAGACGGTCTATCTTGAGATGCCGTGTGCGATGACGACCGCCAAGGAGATCGGCCAGCTGCGTATGCCGAGCATTGCCGGTATTCGCGCGGCGGAGGAGGCGGACGTGCGCGCGGTCAGTGCCGCCGACGTGAACGCCGATCCCTCGCGTTGCGGCCTTGCCGGATCACCGACACAGGTCGTGCGATCGTTTATGCCCGACCGCGACCAAACGTGCGAGGACGTTGACGGAACGGCGTCCGAGCAGGCGGCAAAACTTGCCAAGATTATCGAGGGGATGGCATAGATGAGCGGACTGATTATCGATAGCGAAGCCTGTATCGGCTGCGGTCGCTGCGTTCGCGCCTGTGCCTCGGGCGGCATCGTAGTGGAAGGCGAGCGATCCAGCCGATGCGCCCGCGTAACCGACGGCTGCATCCTATGCGGTGGGTGCGTCGACGCCTGCCCTGTCAACGCTATCTCGATCGAGCGTGATGAGGCCGCTGGTGTGGTTGACCTCGATGCGTACCGAGACATTTGGGTATTCGTGCAGACCGACGAGCACGATACGGTGACTCCCGTTGCCTATGAGCTTATGGGCAAGGGCCGCGAGCTTGCCGATGCTCGCGGCTGCCGTCTGGTGGCACTGGTCGGTATGGGCCCCGAGGGTTCTCTCGGTGACCTGGAGCATCTGGTTTGCGCGGGCGCCGACGAAGTCCTGGCCTGTCGCGACGAGCGCCTGCGCCAAAACGATGCGGAGGTCTACGCCCGCTTGATCTGCGATTTGGTAGCCGAACGCAAACCCGAGGCCATCTTATACGGCGCGACCGCTTTTGGCCGCGAACTGGCGCCCGGCGTTGCCGTGCGTATGCAGACGGGCCTTACGGCTGACTGCACCGTACTTTCGATGGATACGGAGACGGGACTGCTGCAACAGACGCGTCCGGCGTTTGGCGGCAACCTGATGGCCACCATCGTCTGCCCCAATCATCGTCCCCAGATGGCAACGGTTCGTCCCGGCATCTTTAAGGTGCCCGACTTTGACTACGGCCGTTCCGGCACGATCACCCAGGTGATGCTTGCGGAAGACGCCAAGGCTCGTGTCGAGATCTCGATTCCCGCCGAGGAGTGGGGGCAGCAGGCCTCGATCGCCGATGCCGAGCGCTTGGTCGTGGTGGGCCGCGGCATTGGCTCCAAGAAGAATCTGCCCCTGATGCGAAGGCTCGCCGAGGCTCTGGGAGCCGAGCTTGGTTGCACGCGACCTGTCGTGGAGGCCGGCTGGTTGGAGTATCGCCATCAGATTGGCCAGACCGGCGTATCGGTTTCGCCCAAGCTTCTCGTGAGTATCGGTGTTTCGGGCGCTATCCAGCATCTCGCCGGCATCGGTGGGGCGGAGTGCATTATCGCCATCAACGAGGACCCGGATGCCCCCATTTTTGGTGCTGCCCAGTACAAGGTTGTTGGGGACGCCGTCGAGGTCGTCGAGGAGCTGCTAGCCCAGCTTGAGCGCTAGGCGCGCGCCAGCCAGTTACGCATCTCGTCCTTTAGGCGGCTCCAGGTTGCCTGCGTGGCGGGGTCGGTAAAGGGCCGCGTAATGCCAAAGGGCGCGTCGAGCAGGCGGTGGATATCGCCCTGTTCGCGCGCCAGCGCGCGGCTTGCTGGATAGACGAGCTCAAACATAAAGCAGATAAGCCCCACCAAGAAGTCGGCGGGCTCATCGCGCTCATCGCGCGTGACGCAGCGGTGTTCGTCAAAGGCGGCCAGCGTCGGTGCCGAGAAGTGGCTGGCGAGAAATGCGTCCTCATCCACCTTAAGGATGGTGTCGACGGTGCTGTCGGCGATGGTACGCATAATGTCGATCTTGTCACCATCGCGCACGATATCGCAGAAGCTCCGCGTGCGCTCGTCGAGCTGCGCGGGTAGACGGAAATCGCTGTGATAGGCAATGCTCGCTCGGATGAGCTCATCTTCCGTCGGGTCATCGATAAAGTCGCGGATGCTCGTTACGGCGGGTGCATCGGCGGGATTCTCGCCAAAGAGGACCTCGATGCCCAGCGCCGCATGGCTCATGCTCTCGGCGTCCTTAAAGGTGTCCCAGCGCCGAAGTTGCTCAAAGCGGCCCATATCGTGTAGCAGGCCGCAAAGCCATGCCAGGTCAATATCTTCTGACGACCAGCCCTGCTCGCGCGCCACGGCATCGCATGCCTCGGCCACGTGGTACGTATGCTCGATTTTGAGCGCGATGCGTGGGTTGGTGGCATCGTAGGCATCGGTGTAGCTTTTGAAGGCCGCGCGCGCCCGGTCTCGATCGATAGCTGTCATAATGACTTCCTAAAAAGTTGTGTCTTTCGATCCGGTGGCAATTGTAGGTGAACTCGGTTGCTGTCGGATGATGATTCTGCCGTATCGCTACATGCGGCTCGGAGACCTTGTCAGGATGAGAAGCGTATGGTGCTCAAAATCGTTAGAACCGTCTGGCCGGTGATGCTTACCTATGTTGCAATAGGCGCGCCGTGCGGAATGATCATGGGGCAGACGGGAATGGACCCCTGGATGGTCTTTGCTCTGAGCAGCACGTTTGTGACGGGCAGCGGGCAGTTTATGATCTGCAATCTTTGGCTGGCGGGCGTACCGGCACCTTCGATTATCGCGAGCGTTGCCGCCATCTCCTCGCGTTTTGCGCTTTACTCGGCATCGATCGCGCCGCATCTGAGGGGTGTCTCGAAGCGTCAGACGCTGGCTGTTACCGCGACACTTACCGAGGAGGCATACGGCATCTCGCTTGCCAAGTTGGTTGAAGGGGAGGATTGGGGCCCGCGCGAGTCCTTTGTGCTCAACGTGATCCTTATCGCAACATGGGGCGTTTCGTGTACGACGGGCGCCATCGTCGGCGCCGTTGTCGATGTTCCCACCGCCATTGCAGCCTTTGTCTGCACCTCACTCTTTATCTGCCTGCTCTTTTCGCAGCGGCTGTCGCGCGGCAACGTTGTCGCGGCGGTTTCGGGCGCGGTGTCCGTCGCCGTATGCAAGTTCTTGGGCCTCACGAATATTGCCGTGCCGGCAAGCGTCGTGGTCGGCATTGCCATTGCGCTGGCGTGCGATGCTGTATTAGACGGAAGAGGTGCCCGCGATGCCCGTTAACGAGTTCTTGGTTCTGTGGCTGTCGTCGTGGGCTGCTATCGCGTTCTTTCGCATCGCGCCGGCGTTCGCCTTGCGCGGGCGGACCCTGTCGCCCCGTATTACCGAGGCCCTGGGCTATATCCCGCCCGCTGCCTTTGCCGCGCTGGTCGCCAACGACTTGGTGAGCCCCGGCGCGTTCGACGCGGGACTCTGGCCTGCCTTGGTTCCCTGGATTGCGGCCGCCGGCGTCGTGGTCGTGGCGGTCAAGACAAAATCGATGCTGTGGTGCTGCGTCTCGGGCATCGTACTCTATATCGCCTTGAGCCTTATATAGGGGTGGCGTCGCGGGCGCCGAATCTCGTTCCATCCCAACTTGTTGAATTTTTCACCGAGCTGGTCAATTTCTTCTGGTACCATGGTCAAACTTTACTGTAGCAAAGCGTGACGTGGGCTTTTGTACCCCGTCAGCGGAAATGGGGGTTTCATGGCACAGGAAGCGACCGCCAACGAGCAAAAGAAATTCAGGGTCCCGCGCATCCCGGGTGACATCATGATCTATCCGATGATCGTCGGCCTTTTGCTCAATACCTTCTGCCCGCAGGTCTTTGAGGTCGGCGGCTTCTTTACCGCCGCCTGCCGCGGCGGTTCCAACACCATCGTTGCCGCGATCCTGCTGTTTGTGGGCGCCGGCATCAGCTTTAAGTCCACGCCGGGCGCCATCAAGACCGGCATTGTCGTGTTGATCCCCAAGCTTGTGGTGGCAGCCGCGTTGGGCCTGGGCGTCGCGTACTTCTTTAACGATAACTTTTTGGGTCTGAGCTCGGTCTCCATCATCGGCGGCATTACGTTTTGCAACATGGCGCTCTATACGGGCATCATGGGCGAGTTCGGCGATGAGTCCGAGCAGGGCGCCGTGGGCATCCTATTCTTTACGGCCGGCCCCGCCGTCACCATGATCATCCTGGGCGTTTCGGGTCTCGCCAACATCCCTGTCGGTACTATCATCGGCTCCATTTTGCCACTCGTTATTGGCATGGTTCTGGGCAACCTCTTCCCGTTCATCAAGAACCTGCTGGTTCCTGGCGCCAATCCCGCGATTGCCGTCATCGGATTTCAGCTCGGTGCGTCTATGAGCCTTTCGAGCTTCATCACCGGCGGCATCTCGGGCATTCTGCTGGGCCTTATCACGCTCTTTATCGTCGGGCCCATCACCTTTGCGTTCGAGCGCCTGTGCGGTGGTAACGGCAAGGCTGCCGTGGCTTGTTCCACCATCGCCGGCACGGCTATGACCACACCGGTTGCCCTTGCCGAGGTCGCGCCGCGCTACGCCGAGCTCGCACCCACCGCGTACGCTCAGATTGCCACCGCCGTTATCATCACGGCGATCATGGCTCCGATTCTGACCGGCTGGGTCGACAAGAAGTTCTGCCAGGGCAAGGAGGGTCTGTCGCCCGCCGGTGTCGAGGCCATCGAGGAGGCCGTCGCGACCGACATCGATGGCGAGTAGCAATCGATACCCATCAATGATGCCGGCGTACAATTCGCGCCGTTCGAGCGCCCGGACGAAAGCTGTCTTGCAGCAACGTTCGGGCGCTCTGCTATTATTCCCTTTGCCCCTGCGGAGTAAAGGGGTGTTTATTGCCCAGATTCGAATTGGGCGATTCTGGCCACTTGGATATTGAAGGGATGGCGTCTAGTGGTTAAGGCGCTCAAGATTGAGATATTCCTGCTATGCATGATTGTTCTTATCGGGCTTGCCGCGCGAAGTCGTCGCTCCTTGTTCTCGAGTACCCAGCAGCTCTTGTTTAGCATGCTCGGCTACACCTCTGCCGCGTACATATTATTCGATATGATCTGGACGCTTTCGGACGGTGCGAGCGGCACGTTGGGCATTGCTGCCAACTGGATTTCCAACGCGGTTTCGTTTTCACTCTTTGCCATCGCGTGTCTCGTTTGGTTTATCTATTCCGAGACGGTGCAGGGCTCTCGCCTTTTGACCGCGCGCTATAGGGTGGCGCTCGTGACGTTGCCCACGGCTCTGGTGGTCGTGCTGGCGTTTACCAGTTACTGGACCCACGCCTTGTTCTACGTCGATGCTCAGGGCGTGTACCGCCGCGGCGTCGCCTATATGATTCAGCCTATCGTGAGCTACTGCTACATCATATATACGTCCTTACACGCTTTTGTGCATTCCCTACGGGTTGAAAGCCTGCAAAAGAAGGCCATTTATCGAACTCTGGCATTCTTCGCTATTCCGGCCCTAGTGGGCGGTACCTTTCAGATCGCATACTCGGTGCCCGGCCTTTGTGTCGGTATAACGCTGAGCATCCTGCTGCTCTACATCATTTACCAGGAGCAGCTCATCTCGACCGACCCGTTGACTGGCCTCAACAATCGCAACCGTTTTGAGACCTACATGCTGTCGCTCTTCTCAAATGTGGGTCAGGCAGAAGATGTGTATCTGCTCATGATGGACGCCGACGGCTTTAAGCAGATTAACGATCACTATGGACATGTGGAGGGCGACCATGCCCTCCAGGTCATATCTGCTACGCTCAAAGAGGTCTGCTCGGCGTCTGGCGGCTTTATCGCACGTTATGGCGGCGATGAGTTCGTGGTGCTTCAAAAGGCGACGGCGGAGCAGGACATCATGCGTCTGTGCGCGGCAATCAACGACGAGCTCGCGCGTGCCGAGGTTCCATATCTGCTGCGGATGTCCATCGGCTACGCACGGGTCGGTGATGGTGTCGACACCTGGCAAGACTTGCTTCGCGCTGCCGACGCGGAGCTCTACCGCGTCAAGGCCGTGAAAAAGAAAGCCGGCGTCCAGATACGCTAGAAAAAAGGGGCGAACGCTAGTGTGCGTGGTGGCCCTCAGCTCACCGATGTACTCCATTAAGCTAAAGTGTGCGAACACCTTCCCTAAAAAGGTGAGTTCGCTAGGCTTTTTTGGGTTTGTTGACGATGATGATGCCGCCGCAGACCAACAGCAGGGCAACGATGACGGTAACGGGGCTCGTGCCCGCGCCTTCGCCGAGCAGCAGCGCGCTCAGCAGCACACCAAAGACGGGGTTCATAAACCCAAAGACCGAGACGCGGCTGACGGGGTTGACGGCAAGCAGGCGCGACCACAGCGAGTAGGCGACCGCGGAGATAAGCGCCATGTAGATGATGAGCGCGATGGCGGGGGCAATCGCCGTGGGGGAGAGCGCGCCACCCATCAAAAAGCCGATGGCGGTGAGGACAAGGCCGCCGACCAAGAACTGCCACCCGGCAAGCAAGACGCCGTCGTGCTCGCGCGAGAAGATGCCAATCAGGCAGGTCGAAAGGGCACCCGCGACGGTGGAGGCTAGGATAAAGCCCTCGCCATCGAGCCTGAAGCCAAAGGTGCCATCCGCGCCCGAAAGGTTGACGAGAGCGACGCCGGCAAAGCCCAGCGCACAGCCAAGCACCTTGGCCGTATTGAGCTTCTCGGTGCGAAACGCCAGGGCGGCAAAGAGGATTGCGAGGAAGTTGGCGCTGGCCTCGATGATGGAGCTCGACATGGCGCTGGCGCGCGAGAGGCCCAGATAGAAAAAGAAGTACTGCCCGATAGTCTGGAAGAGCGACAAGACAAAGATGGGCTTGATGTCGCGAGCCTGCGGAATGAGGGGGCGGCGTTGGGCCGCACTCATCCCAACGATAACCAGGGCGCCGGCAAGCGTGAAGCGCAAGCCCGCAAAGAGCAGCTGCGAGGCGCTATCGTGCGCTGGGATACCAAAGAGTGCGTAACCGATCTTGATACAGGGAAAGGCCGATCCCCAGAGTGCGCAGCAGACGAGGCAGCCCAGGATGAGTCCGGGCAGGGTGGCGAGATACGGCTTGCGGCTTTCCATGATGTCCTTCCTACATGCGCGAAGCAAAAAAGAACCCGCCACCGGATGTGCTGGTGGCGGGTGTTGTTACCCGAAGGGATTGTACCCGATGGGAAAGGTTTAAGCGAAGTAGGCCACGCCGCTCTCAAAGATCGGCATGAACTTATCGCCGGGGACATGCTCGGGCACGTTGCGGTACAGGTTGTCGCCGCGACGCTCGGCATGGCCCATCTTGCCCAGGACGCGGCCGTCGGGGCTCGTGATGCCCTCGATGGCGAGTGCGGAGCCGTTGGGGTTGACGGAAAGGTCCATGCTGGGCTTGCCGTTCTCGCCCACGTACTGCGTGGCGACCTGGCCGTTGGCGATCAGCTGGGCGAGCACTTCGTCATTGGCGACAAAGCGGCCCTCGCCGTGGCTGATGGCGACGGTGTAGGGGTCGTCCAGGCTGCACTGCGACAGCCACGGGGACAAGTTGGACGAGATGCGGGTGCGCACCAGACGGCTCTGGTGGCGACCGATGGTGTTGAACGTCAACGTGGGCGCATCGGGCGTGGCGTCGACGATGTCGCCGTAGGGCACCAGGCCGAGCTTGATCAGGGCCTGGAAGCCGTTGCAGATGCCCAGCATCAGGCCATCGCGGGCCTTGAGCAGGTCGCGGACTGCCTCGGTGACCTCGGGAGCGCGGAAGAACGCCGTGATGAACTTGGCAGAGCCGTCGGGCTCGTCGCCGCCCGAGAAGCCGCCGGGGATCATAACGATCTGGCTTGCACGGATGCGGCGGGCAAGCTCGTGGGTGCTCTCGGCGACGGCCTCGGGCGTGAGGTTGTTGATCACGAAGGTGTCGGCCTCGGCACCGGCGGCACGGAAGGCGCGGGCGCTGTCGTACTCGCAGTTGTTGCCGGGGAACACGGGGATGATCACGCGCGGGCGGGCGATCTTGGCGCCGCCGTACACGTGGATATCCTTGGCGCGGAAGTCGATGGTCTCGACCTCGGGGGTCTCGCCGGCGCTGCGGTAGGCGAAGACGCCCTCGATGCCGCTCTCCCAGGCCTCCTGGAGCTCGGCGAGCTCGATGACCTCGGAGCCGGTGTCGATGACATAGCCCTCGACGGTGGTGCCCAGGGGCTCGACGACAACGCCGTCGGCGACCTCGGGCAGCTCGGCGTCCTCGGCGAGCTCGACGATAAAGCTGCCGTAGAGCGGGGTGAAGAGGCTCTCCACGTCTACATCCTCGGCAAGCTCGATACCGATCTGGTTACCGACGCACATCTTAAAGAGGCTCTCGGCGCCGCAGCCGTAGCCGGGCGTGGATATGGCCAGGGCGTTGCCGGTAGCAGTGAGCGCCTCGACGGCGTCAAACGCGGCGAGCAACTGCTGGGCGTCGGGACGGTAGTCCTCGCCATAGGTGGCGGGGGCGATGCGGACGACGCGGTGCGTGAGGCCCTTGAACTCGGGCGAGACGGCGCGGGCGGCCTTGCCCACGGCGACGGCGAAGCTGATCAGGGTCGGCGGAACGTTGAGCTCGCCGGTCTCGTCCTCAAACGAACCGCTCATGGAGTCCTTGCCGCCGATGGCGCCGGCACCCAGGTCGACTTGGGCCATGAGGGCGCCCAGGACGGCTGCCGTGGGCTTGCCCCAGCGCTCGGCCTCGGTGCGCAGACGCTCGAAGTACTCTTGGAAGGAGAGGTAGGCGCGCTTGTGCTCAAAGCCGGCGGCAACGAGCTTGGCGATGGACTCGACCACGGACAGGTAGGCGCCCGCAAACTGGTCGGCCTCCATCAGATAGGGGTTGAAGCCCCATGCCATGGCGCTCGCCGTGGTGGTCTCGCCGTCCACGGGGAACTTGGCGACCATGGCCGAGCTTGGGGTGAGCTGCGTCTTGCCGCCAAAGGGCATGAGCACGGTCGCGGCGCCGATGGTGGAGTCGAAGCGCTCGGAAAGGCCCTTGTTGGAAGCGACGTTGAGGTCGGTGACGAGCGAGGTCATGCGCTCGGCGAGCGTGGTGCCGGCCCAGCTGGGCTGCCACACGCTGCGGGCACAGACGTGGGCGACCTGGTGCTTGGGCGCACCGTTGGAGTTGAGGAACTCGCGGGACAGATCGACGATGGCGACGCCGTTCCATGCCATGCGCATGCGCGGCTCGGCGGTAACCTCGGCGATAACGGTCGCCTCCAGGTTTTCCTCGGCGGCGTAGCCCATGAACTCCTCGACGTCACCGTCGGCGACGGCGCAAGCCATGCGCTCCTGGGACTCGGAGATAGCGAGCTCGGTGCCGTCCAGGCCGTCGTACTTCTTGGTCACGGTGTCCAGGTCCACGTACAGGCCGTCGGCAAGCTCGCCCACGGCGACTGAGACGCCGCCGGCGCCAAAGTCGTTGCAGCGCTTGATCAGACGGCAGGCGTCGCCGCGGCGGAACAGGCGCTGCAGCTTGCGCTCGACCGGGGCGTTGCCCTTCTGGACCTCGGCACCCGAGGTCTCGATGGACTCGGTGTTCTGGGTCTTGGAGGAGCCGGTGGCGCCACCGATGCCATCGCGGCCGGTGCGGCCGCCCAGCAGGATGATCTTGTCGGTGGGGGCGGGGCACTCGCGGCGCACGTGGTTTGCCGGGGTAGCGCCCACGACGGCGCCGACCTCCATGCGCTTGGCCACGTAGCCGGGGTGATAGAGTTCGTTGACCTGGCCGGTGGCAAGGCCGATCTGGTTGCCGTAGCTGGAGTAGCCGGCGGCAGCGGTGGTCACGAGCTTGCGCTGCGGCAGCTTGCCCTCGAGCGTCTCGGAAACCGGGACGGTGGGGTCGCCGGCGCCGGTGACGCGCATGGCCTGGTACACATAGCTGCGGCCCGAGAGCGGGTCGCGGATAGCGCCGCCCACGCAGGTGGCGGCACCGCCGAAGGGCTCGATCTCGGTCGGGTGGTTGTGGGTCTCGTTCTTAAACAGGAACAGCCAGTCCTGGTCCTCGCCGTCGACATCGACCTTCACCTTGACGGTGCAGGCGTTGATCTCCTCGGACTCATCGACATCGGTCATGACGCCGGTCTTCTTAAGATACTTGGCGCCGATGGTGCCCATGTCCATGAGGCAGACGGGCTTGGCGTCGCGGCCGAGTTCGTGGCGCATCTCCATGTAGCGGTCGAAGGCTTGCTGCACCACGGCGTCGTCGATCGTCACGTCGTCCAGGACGGTGCCGAAGGTGGTGTGGCGGCAGTGATCGGACCAGTAGGTGTCGATCACGCGGATCTCGGTGATGGTGGGGTCGCGGTCCTCATCGCGGAAGTACTGCTGGCAGAAGGCGATGTCCGCCTCGTCCATGGCAAGGCCGCGATCGGCGATAAAGGCGGCAAGGCCGGCCTCGTCGAGCTCGCGGAAGCCGTCGAGCACCTCGACGGGCTGGGGCTCGGGGGTCTCCATGTACAGCGTCTCGGGCAGGTCGAGCGAGGCGATGCGCGCCTCGACGGGGTTCACCACGTAGTGCTTGATGGCCTCGATGGCGGCTTCGTCCAGAGCGCCCGAGATGATATAGACCTTGGCGGAGCGCACGGCGGGGCGCTCGCCCTGGCTGATGAGCTGCACGCACTCGCTGGCGGAGTCGGCGCGCTGGTCAAACTGGCCAGGCAGGAATTCGACGGCAAAGACGGCGCCATCGCTTGCGGGGAGCTCGTCGTAGGTCACATCGACCTGGGGCTCGCTAAAGACGGTCGGCACGCAGGAGCGGAAAAGCTCCTCGTCGATGCCCTCGACGTCGTAGCGGTTGATGATCCTCAGGGCCTCGATGCCCTTGATGCCGAGAATTTCGGTCAGCTCGCCCTTGAGCTGCTGAGCCTCGACGTCGAACCCGGGTTTCTTCTCCACGTAGATACGAGAGACCATTGGTTCCTGCCTTCCTGATCGGTTGGGCGTACGGTACGGTATGCGGCAGCGGTCGGTTTGCGGGGTCTGCCCTGCGGTCGCCTTGAGCCACATGTTTGTAAACCTCACTATGATACGACAGCTCGCGGCGCGTTGAGGACGGCGAGGGTGCTACAGTGAAGCGCAAACAAGAGAAAGGCATCACATGGCATTCGTTTCGCTCGCCATCATCGCACTCGTGGCCTTTGCGAGTCCTTTTATCGCCTCGGCGATTCCCGGAAAACCCGTTCCCGAGACGGTCTTTTTGCTCGTGCTCGGCGCGGTGCTGGGACCCCATATGCTCGGCGTCATCCATGTAGATGCTGAGGTCTCGCTTGTGTCCGAGCTGGGCCTGGCCTTCTTGTTCCTGCTTGCCGGCTTTGAGATCGACCCCAAGAGCATCACGGGCGTCGAGGGGCGCTACGGCTTGGCGACGTGGGTCGTCACGTTTGGTATCGCCTGGCTTGCCGTGCGCTTTACCCCGTGGTTCTCAGTCAGTCATTTCGACGGTATCGCCGTGACGCTTGCCCTCACTTCGACGGCGCTCGGCACGCTCGTGCCCATCATGCGTGAGCGCTCGCTCACTGGCACGCGTGTGGGCGACTCGATTCTCGCGTATGGCACCTGGGGTGAGCTCGGCCCTGTGCTCGCCATGTCGGTGCTGCTGTCTGCCCGCACTGGCATCCAAACGCTCGTAATCCTTGGCTTGTTTGCGGTGGTTTGCGTGTTGCTGGCTGTGGTCCCAAGCCGCTCCAAGCGTGTCGGCAGCCGCTTCTTTGCGTTTGTCGAGGAACGCGCCGATACCACGTCGCAGACCTTCGTGCGCCTGACGGTGCTCATCCTGGTCACACTCGTGGCGTTCTCGGCCGTCTTTGATCTCGACATCGTGTTGGGTTCTTTTGCCGCCGGCTTTGTCTTGCGCTATATCATCCCCGAGGGCAACCATACGCTCGAGACCAAGCTCGATGGCCTGGCCTACGGCTTTTTGATTCCGGTATTCTTTACCGTATCGGGCGCAAAGATCGATCTGACGGCCGTGGCGTCGCGCCCGGGTCTGCTCGTGGGCTTTATCGTGGCGTTGTTGATTATTCGTGCCGTGCCCATTCTTATTTCTATGAGCATTTGTCCTGCGACGCGCGATGTGTCGGCGTATGGTCGCATTACCGTGGCCCTGTACTGCACCACGGCCCTGCCGATCATCGTTGCCGTGACAAGCGTTGCCGTCAACGCGGGCGCGCTGTCGCAAGATATTGCGTCGGTCATGGTCGCTGCCGGTGCCATCACGGTGTTCTTGATGCCGTTGCTCGCGCAGCTCTTCTACCGCGTGGTCGACGCCGCGCCGGTCGCCGCCGTGGCAGAAGTTGCCGAGCATCCATCCGATGCGCTCGACATCCTGCGCGCCCATCACGATTTGGCGAGCCTGCTCGCACGTGAGCACGAGCTGCTGACTTCGCATGGCCATGGTCGCGTATTCGAGGGCTTGCCTACGCTCGATACGATTGCCGAGCGTCTTTCCGCCGAGGCGGCGAGCGGCCACATCGATGCCCGCATCGTGGACGCGGCGCATCTTCTTGCCGATAAGACCTATGGTGATGAGGTCGACCCGTCCGAGCTGACCCCGCGCGAGCGTCGCCGCCTGGAGCGCGCCAAGCTCGCCGTGCGCGAATACCGCCGCCGCATGTTGGAGCTCTATGCGCGCGATGAAGCCCAGGACGACGACGGCAGGTAGCCAACGCCGTCGCGGAAAATGCATCCCAGAATCCGCGTCCAGAGTGGGACGCGCTTTCCGCGAGAGGCCCGTTACGGAAAGCGTGTCCCAGAATCCGCGCCCAGAATGGGACATAGTTTCTGAAAGAAGGCCCTGAGGGAAACTGCGCCCCGTTCTGAGCTGAAATACCGGGACGCAGCTTCCCCTGCAAGCAGAACAAGGCGCGCTGCCTGCGGTTGATGCAGACAGCGCGCCTTTTGCGTTGGGCTTCGTTGAGGTTCGAAGTAGTGGACTAGTTGGCCATGACGCCTTCGGTCCAAGCCTCAACGTCCTCGATGCGCAGGACGTTGGCGACCTCGGCCACACAGCCGACGTTGGCAAGCTCGGCCGCGGCAGCCTGGACGTCCTTCTCGAGCGCGCGATGCGTCAGGAAGATGACCGAGCAGGCATCGTTGACGCCCGACTTGCCGTCCTCGACCTGGTTGATGAGCGAGATCGAGATGTTGTGCTTGGCAAAGATGTCGACCGTCTCGGACAGGGCGCCCACGCGGTCGGCGACCTTCAGGCGCACATAGTACTTGGTCTGGAGCTCGTCCATGGGCTTAAAGGCGAGGTTGTGACCATAGGGCTCAATCTCGGGCAGCGGAGCCACGCCGCGGCTGATCTGCTCGGAGAGCGACAGGATGTCGCCCACGACGGCGCTCGCGGTGGGGAAGGAGCCTGCGCCGGCACCGTAGAACATGGTCTCGCCCACGGCGTCGCCTACCACGTAGACAGCGTTCATGGCGCCGTTGACCTTGGCAAGCATGTGGTCGGCGGGGATCAGCGTGGGATGCACGCGGACGTCGACGCCGGCGTCGGTATTGCGGGCGATGCCGAGCAGCTTAATGGTGTAGCCGAGCTCGCGGGCCTGGGCGATGTCCTCGGCGCCGATGGTACGGATACCCTGCTGGTAAACATCGTCGGTGGTAACGCGGGTGCCAAAACCGATGGAGGCGAGGATTGCCGTCTTGCTGGCGGCATCGAAGCCGTCGACGTCGGCGGACGGGTCGGCCTCGGCATAGCCCTTTGCCTGGGCGTCGGCGAGCACGTCAGCGTAATCGGCGCCCTCGGCGTCCATGCGCGACAGGATGTAGTTGGTGGTGCCGTTGAGAATGCCAGCGATGGTCAGGATCTTGTTGCCCACCAGGTCGTGCTCGAGCGTGCTGACAATGGGGATGCCACCGCCGCAGCTGGCCTCGCACTTAATCTGCACGCCGCACGCGCGCGCCTTCTCGGCGAGCGTCTCGACATGACGGCCCAGCAGGGCCTTGTTGGCAGAGACGACGTGCTTGCCGTTCTCGAAGGCGGTGGTGAAGATTTCGGTCGCGGGGTGCTCGCCGCCGATGAGCTCGACGACGATATCGACGGCGGGGTCGGTGACGACGTCGTGCCAGTCGCTCGTAAAGGCCTCGCGCTCAATACCGGCAGCTTCGGCCTGCTCCCAGGCAAGCGCGCAGGCGCGGGTCAGCTTAAGGTCGATGCCGTAGGCGGCCAGGTACTCATCGTGGTGGCTCTTGATCAGACGGGCCACGCCGCCGCCGACGGTTCCAAGACCGATCAGACCGACGTTCACGGTGCGCAGGGGTTCGCTCATAGATAGCTCCTTCGTGCATCTTATGGATGGATTAACCGCTTAAAGGTTGAGTGCATTCTAGCGTGAACCGAGGGCGCATGCTCGCCAGGCAACAGGAGTCGCACAAAACGGCACCCCCGAAACGCTGCGGAAACATTGGAAACATGCTCGCTACAAACGGAACTCCGTAACAAACTGTCAACGTTTGCACCATAAGGTTTGCCCTGTACCGCAAGACGGCCGCACCGCGGCCAGCGAAAAGGGGGACACCATGTTTAGCATCAACAACGTACTTAACCGCAGGAGTTTCTTGGCTGGCGCCGCGGCGCTCGGTGGCACCGCGGCGCTCGCTGGTTGCTCGTCGGGTGGCTCGGACGGCGGCTCCGCCGATGACGGCAAGACCTTCAAGATCGGTGTCATCGGCCCTCTGACCGGCGCCGCGGCAACCTATGGCGTTTCGGCCGAGAAGGGTGCCAAGCTCGCCGCCAAGGATTTCTCGACCAAGGACCTCAAGCTCTCGCTTAAGTCCGAGGATGACGTCGCCGACGGTGAGAAGGCCATCAACGCCTTCAATACCCTGTGCGACTGGGGCATGCAGGCGCTCGTCGGCCCCGTCACGACTGGTGCCGCCGTCGCCGTCTCGGGCGAGATCGCCGACGATATGCTCATGGTCACGCCTTCGGCCTCGTCGCTCGACGTTACCAAGGATAAGACCACGGTTTTCCAGGTTTGCTTCACCGATCCCACCATGGGCGCCAGCGCCGCGAAGTTCTTGGCCGAGAAGTACGCGGATGCCAAGATCGCCCTGTTCTACAACTCCGGCGATACGTATAGCTCGGGCGTTGCCGACGCTTTTGCCGAGCAGGCCAAGGCGTCCAAGCTCGACATCGTCGATACCGAGACCTTTAAGGACGACTCTTCCACAAGCTTTACCAACCAGCTCACCAAGGCCAAGGAGGCCGGCGCCACGCTCATCTTTGCGCCGATCTACTACACGCCGGCGTCCGTTTTGCTCAAGAACGCCAAGGACATGGGCTACGACATGACCCTCATGGGTACCGACGGCATGGACGGCCTGCTCTCTGTGGAAGGCTTCGATACCTCTCTTGCCGAGGGCGTACTGCTCATGACCCCGTTTTCGGCTGACGATGAGAAGAATGCCGACTTCGTCAAGGCCTATAAGGATGCCTACGACGAGACGCCCAACCAGTTTGCCGCCGACGCTTACGATTGCGTCCACGCAATCGTCGAGGCTATCGGTAGGGCGGGGATTGACATTTCGGCCGACGGTGCCGACATTGCCGGCGACCTTGCCAAGGCCATGCGCAAGATCAAGATCGAGGGCCTGACAGGCGAGCTGACGTGGAATGACGAGGGCCAGGTCGAAAAGCCCGCCACAGCCTATGTGATTCAGGACGGCAAGTACATCGCCGCCTAAGTGCGCATAAAGCGCGACCGGTGAGGCCGTTTTATTCAGGGCAGGGACGCTTGTAACAGAACGGAAACATTACTTTCACACAATAAAGTGGCATTACTGCATAAAGTAATAGAAATACGCAGAATTATGGATAAATGGACAAATCCAAAGAAAAGTTGAAATAATCGCCACTTTCCTTAACTAAAGCGTCTAGTATTTTGCGAACGCCGAACACGGCGAAGGATGGCCTGTCGGGTAACCGAAACCCGACGAGATTTGAGAGGAGAGCCGCATGTCGAGCCTCACCGGTAAGTCATTGAACCCTGTTATGAATCGCAGGAGCGTTATCGCGAGCGCAGCAGGTCTGGGGGCGATGTCCATTCTAGCTGGTTGCTCCTCCAACGGCGGCGACAGCGGTTCCGCTTCAAGCGACGCTTCGTTTAAGATCGGTACCATCGGCCCGCTGACCGGCGCCAACGCGTCCTACGGCAAGTCCGTTACCCAGGGTGTCGAGCTTGGCTGCAAGGATTTCTCGACCAAGGAGCTGCCGCTTGCCAGCAAGGCCGAGGATGACCAGGCCGACGGCGAGAAGGCCGTCAACGCCTTCAACACCCTGCTCGACTGGGGCATGCAGGCCCTCGTCGGCCCGACCACCACGGGTGCGTCGGTTGCCGTTGCCGCCGAGTGCGGTAACGACCCCAAGACGTTCATGATCACCCCGTCCGCGTCCTCCGAGGACGTCACCGACGGCAAGGATTGCGTCTTCCAGGTTTGCTTCACCGACCCCAACCAGGGTGTCAACGCTGCCAAGTTCCTGGCGCAGAAGTATGCGGACGAGAAGTTCGTGCTGTTCTATAACTCCGGCGACGCCTATTCTTCGGGCATCGCAGATTCCTTTAAGGCCCAGGCCGCTGAGTCCAAGCTCGAGATTGTTGACGAGGAGACCTTTAAGGACGACTCCGCCACGAGCTTTACCAACCAGCTGACCAAGGCCAAGCAGGCCGGCGCCACCATGATCTTTGCGCCGATCTACTACACGCCGGCGTCCGTCCTGCTCAAGAACGCCAAGGACATGGGCTACGACGTCAAGATGATGGGCTGCGACGGCATGGACGGCATCCTGGGCGTTGAGGGCTTCGATACCTCTCTTGCTGAGGGTCTGCTGCTCATGACCCCGTTCTCCGCCGACGACGAGAAGAACGCCGACTTCGTTAACGCTTACAAGGATAAGTACGGCGATACCCCCGACCAGTTTGCCGCCGACGCCTACGACGGCGTGCACGCGGTGGCCGAGGCCGTCAAGGAGGCCGGTCTTGGTGTCGACGCCGATCCGACCGAGGTCGCCGAGAAGCTGTCCAAGGCTATGCTCAAGATTACCGTTGACGGTCTGACCGGCAAGCTCACCTGGAACGATAAGGGCCAGGTCCAGAAGGAGCCCACGGCGTACGTAATCACCGACGGCAAGTACGTACAGGCCTAATTGGCCGCCTTACATAGAGCGGTTTTGATCCCAAGCAGGGGAGGTTTTGGCCTTCCCTGCTTGCTTGGTATCTAGGGACAGTGTAACGTCCCTGTTTCATACATTAACTGGAAACCTATTCGAAAGGGGGATGTGGAACATGACGGTCTTTATCCAATACCTGGTCAACGGCCTGTCCATGGGCAGCGTCTACGCCATCATCGCGTTGGGCTACACCATGGTCTACGGTATCGCCAAGATGCTCAACTTCGCTCACGGCGATGTCATCATGGTCGGTGCCTATGTCTCGTTCTGCGCCACGTCGTATCTCGGCCTCCCGGGCTGGGCATCTGTAGTTCTCTCTTGTGTGGTCTGCACGGTTCTCGGTGTTCTCATTGAGGGTCTGGCCTATAAGCCGCTGCGCCAAGCAGGCCCGCTGGCCGTTCTGATCACGGCCATCGGCGTGTCTTACTTCCTGCAGAACGCCGCGCAGCTTCTGTGGGGCGCCACGCCCAAGAACTTCACTTCGCTCGTCACCTTCCCGGTGCCGGAGTTCTTGGCCAAGTTTAACGTAAGCGCCGTCTCGCTCGTCACCATCGTCGCCTGCCTGGTTATCATGGCCGGCCTGATGTTCTTTACAGGTAAGACCAAGATGGGCAAGGCCATGCGCGCTGTGTCCGAGGACAAGGCCGCCGCTCAGCTCATGGGCATCAACGTCAACCGCACCATCTCGATGACGTTCGCCATCGGCTCTGCCCTCGCTGCCATCGCCGGCGTGCTCCTGTGCTCCTACTCGCCGGTCCTGCAGCCCACCACGGGCGCCATGCCTGGCATCAAGGCCTTCGACGCTGCCGTTTTCGGCGGCATCGGCTCCATCCCCGGCGCCTTTGTCGGCGGTATTCTCATCGGCATCATCGAGGCGATGGCGCAGGCTTACATTTCCACGAGCCTTGCCAACTCCATCGTCTTTGGTGTTTTGATCATCGTCCTGCTCGTCAAGCCTGCCGGCCTCTTGGGCAAGTACGTCCCCGAGAAGGTGTAGGTGAGCGTTATGAAGTTTCTTAAAGACAAGCAGACGCGTCACGACTTTGTCACGTACGCCATGTGCGTTGTGGCGTTCGCCATCGTGTTCTTTATGCAGTCCAACCACATGATCCCGCGCATGATCGCCGGTCAGCTGGTTCCCATCACGGCCTATATCGTCATGGCCATCTCCCTTAACCTCGTCGTCGGCATCGCGGGCGACTTGTCGCTGGGCCACGCGGGCTTTATGAGCGTCGGTGCCTATACGGGCATCGTCACTGCCGTCGCGCTGGAGAGCACCGTTCCGTCTGATCCGATGCGTCTGATCATCAGCATTGTGGTCGGCGCTATCGCCGCTGCCATCTTGGGCTTCTTGATCGGTATCCCGGTCCTGCGCCTGAGCGGCGACTATCTGGCCATCGTGACCCTGGCTTTTGGCGAGATTATCAAAGAGGTCGTCACCTGCCTCATTGTGGGCGTCGATTCCCGCGGCCTGCATGTGATCTTTAACATCACGGGTAACTCCAC
Organism: uncultured Collinsella sp.; assembly: GCA_900543605.1. Classification (GTDB taxonomy): domain Bacteria; phylum Actinomycetota; class Coriobacteriia; order Coriobacteriales; family Coriobacteriaceae; genus Collinsella. Next base: position 16,504 of record UQSK01000003.1, on the reverse strand, counting down.
GATCGACGACCTGCACCTGCTCGAGGACGGCACCGCCATCATCAAGGGCGCGCAGGGTGCATCGGGCGTGTCGACCTATTCGACCTTCCTTGCCGGCGCAATCCTGGTTATGGTCGCGCTCGTGATTGTGCTCAACCTGGTTCGCAGCCGTACCGGTCGTGCCATTATTGCCGTGCGCGACAACAAGATCGCTGCCGAGTCTGTGGGCATCTCCGTCACCCAGTACCGCATGATCGCCTTCGTGGTTTCCGCTGCCCTCGCCGGTGCTGCCGGAGCTCTGTTCGGCGGTAACTTCTCGCAGCTTTCCGCCACTAAGTTCGACTTCAATACGTCCATTCTCATTCTGGTGTTCGTGGTCCTGGGCGGCCTGGGCAACATGCGCGGCTCCGTTATCGCCGCGGCGCTGCTCACGGTGCTCCCCGAGCTGCTCCGTCAGTTCTCGGACTACCGCATGCTCATCTACGCCATCGTGTTGATTCTGGTCATGGTCTTTACCAACAACCCACAGCTCAAGGCGTTCTTCGCACGCATTAAGGATCGCTTTGCTCCCAAGAAGGAGGTGGCAGCCGATGCCCAGTAAATTTGAGTTCAACAAGGGCAAGATGGTCCCGTATCCTTCTGGCGCCATCGTTCCCGATCGTGACCTGGGCGAGCGCCCGGCACTCGAGTGCATCCACCTGGGCATTGAATTCGGCGGCCTTAAGGCAGTCGACGACTTTAGCCTGACTATCGGCAAGACCGAGATTGCCGGTCTGATCGGTCCCAACGGCGCCGGTAAGACCACGGTTTTCAACCTGCTCACTAAGGTGTATCAGCCCACACACGGCACCATCCTGCTCGATGGCGAGGACACCTCGGGCAAGTCGGTCTATCAGGTCAACCGCATGGGTATTGCCCGTACGTTCCAGAACATCCGCCTGTTCAATACCATGACGGTGGAGGACAACGTTAAGGTCGGCCTGCACAATCAGGAGCGCTACTCCGGTTTTGAGGGCGTGCTGCGCCTGCCGACGTATTGGAAGCACGAGAAGGCCGCCCACGAGCGCGCCATGGAGCTGCTGTCCATTTTTGACATGGAGCACCTGGCAAATGAACAGGCCGGCTCGCTTCCTTACGGCGCTCAGCGTCGTCTGGAAATCGTCCGCGCGCTTGCCACCAACCCCAAGCTACTGCTGCTCGACGAGCCTGCCGCCGGCATGAACCCGTCCGAGACCGCAGAGCTCATGGAGAACATCGTCAAGATTCGCGACACCTTTGGCATTGCCATCATGCTTATCGAGCATGATATGTCGCTCGTTATGAACATCTGCGAGGGCATCTGCGTGCTCAACTTTGGTAAGGTCATCGCCAAGGGCACGGCCGAGGAAATCCAGAACAACGACGCCGTTATCGAGGCATATCTGGGCAAGCAGGATAAGGGGGAGAACTAAATGGCAGAGCCGATGCTTTCCGTCTACAACATCAACGTCTGGTACGGTGCCATCCACGCCATCAAGGACATCTCCTTTAACGTTAATGAGGGCGAGATCGTGGCCTTGATTGGTGCCAACGGTGCCGGCAAGTCCACAACGCTCAAGACCGTCTCGGGCCTGCTGCGCTCCAAGACCGGCTCCATCAAGTTTATGGGCGAGGACATTACCCATACGCCCGCTGATAAGCTGGTTGGTAAGGGCCTGGCTCAGGTTCCCGAGGGTCGTCGCGCCTTTTTGCAGATGACGGTTGAGGAGAACCTGGAGATGGGTGCCTATACGCAGCCCAAGTCCACGGTGGCTCCGGGCCTGGAGCGCGTCTACGAGCAGTTCCCGCGCCTGAAGGAACGTCGTCGCCAGGTCGCCGGCACCCTTTCAGGCGGCGAGCAGCAGATGCTCGTTATGGGCCGCGCCCTCATGAGCAACCCCAAGCTGCTTATGCTCGACGAGCCTTCTATGGGCCTGGCGCCAATTCTGATCGAGCAGATCTTCCAGATTGTCGAGGACCTGCACAAGGCCGGCACCACGGTGCTCCTGGTTGAGCAGAACGCTCAGATGGCGCTTTCGATCGCTACGCGCGGCTACGTGCTCGAGACCGGCAAGATCACCATGACCGGCACCGGCCAAGAGCTCCTGCACGACGACAACGTGCGCAAGGCTTACCTCGGAGGCTAGTCCATAAAATAAAGGGGGCGCTGACTATCCCAGTCAGCGCCCCCTTTTTAGTTGCGGTGAAATAGGGACTAAATGGGAGTCTCAGAGGCCAAAACAGTCCCTATTTCACCGCAACTTCATTGGGATGTGTGACAATGCCCGTCGGAAAACATCTGCTGTCTTTGGGGGTCTATCTATGCTGTACGAGTTTTGTGCCGAGAACTTTGAGCGGGTGCCGGCGGCTATCGATGCCGGTGCAAGGCGTATCGAGCTGTGCGACAACCTTGCCGTTGGCGGCACCACGCCTTCGGCCGGCGTTATCAGCGCTACGGTCAACTACGCCCACGAACAAGGCGCACAGGTGATGTGCATGATTCGCCCGCGTGGTGGCGACTTTCATTACAACCAGGACGAGCTGCGCATGATGGAGATGGACCTGGGCCTTGCCGTGAGCGCCGGCGTTGACGGCTTGGTCTTTGGCTGCTGCAAGCCCTGCGCTGGCGGATGGGCGCTCGACGAGCTTACGTTGGGCGCCCTCGTGATGGCCGCGGGCTGCGCGACCGAGGAATGTAAGCGTGGGCCCATCGACATCACCTTTCACATGGCCTTTGACCAGCTTTCGTCCGAGGCTCAGCTCGATGCGATTGACACGCTTGCCGACTGCGGCGTTACGCGCATCCTGACGCATGGTGGCGCGGCCGGCACGCCGATTGAGGACAACTTCGATCACCTGGCTCGCCTAATCGAGTATACGGGCGACCGCCTGACCATCCTTCCCGGCGGCGGTATTACCGCGGCCAACCGTGATGCGGTTGCAGCGGCATTGGGCGTGTCCGAGCTCCACGGCACAAGGATCGTACCGCTGGAGGTGTAGCCCGTGGCACTTGTATTCGATGTTCAGCAGGCGAGCGGCAAGCCCGACGACAACCGTCGCCCAGGTACCGCGTGTCCCTTTTGCAACACGGAGGGGCTCACCAATATCATCCGGCGCGACGGTGACTGCATCTGGCTCGAGAATAAGTTCAAGACCCTGCGCGCCACCCGTCAAACCGTGCTGATCGAGTCGGCCAATCACGACGCCGACCTGGTGACCTATGAGCCGGATGAACTCCACCATGTGATGCGGTTTGCCCTGGGTTGCTGGCAGCAGATGATCGATTCACGGCAGTATCGAAGCGTGCTTATGTACAAGAACAAGGGTCCGCTCTCGGGCGGTAGTCTCGTTCATCCACATATGCAGATTGTGGGTTTGGAGCAGGAGGACGGTTATGCTTCGCTGACTTCTGCCAATTTCGAAGGCATCAATGTTTGGCAACAGGGGAGAATCGCGGTCAACATCTCAACCGAACCGATCATGGGGTTCTTTGAGGTCAACGTTTCAGCCCCGCAGGGAATCGCCGCCAGCGATGACACGAGAGACCAAGCCGAGGTGGATCTCTTCGCCGATGCGATCCAGGTAGCTCTGCGCTATATCCTAAACGAGCACCACGGTGGTCGTGCAGAGTCGTACAACTTGTTCTTCTATCACCTGGGCGGTCGGACCATTGCCAAGGCGCTGCCACGTTGGGTGGTTTCGCCCTACTTTGTCGGCTATCGTTTGGCCCAGGTCAATGCTGAGACCACGCTCGATGTCGATGCTGAGCGCCTGCGCGCGCATCTGGAAACGCTCGTATAGTAAGACTAACACCCGCGTAATGCGGACAGTCTAGCGCCCCATGGCGTCGCGGCCGGCCTCGACCCGCTTGCGCTGGGCGGCGCGCTCCTCGCCGGTCAGACGCTCAAAGAGATGCCCGATAAGCGAGGCGAGCACCTGCTGAAACAACGTTCCACACATGACGGGAAACACAACTTCGCCCGGAAAGTATTGCGTGGCGATGACGGCGCCCGAAGAGATATTGCGCATGCCGCAGGTAAAGCACATGGTGGTCGTCTCGCTATATGGCAGATGCAGCGCATGGGCGACCAGAAAACCGACGACAAAGCCACTGACGGCGAAGACCAAAATAAAGAGAGCGACTTCCAGGCGCACCGTGTTCATGTGCAGCACGTACTCGCTCATGGCGGTGGAGTTGGACGCGATGACCCCCATCATCATGAACTTGCAGGCGGGCGAAAGCGCGGGGGAGAGTTTCTCATGACCCCAGCCGCGCGTGAGTTCGTTAATGACGATACCGAGCACGGCGGGTATGGCGATCATGAAGGCCATATTCTGCATCATGCTCGGCACGTCGATCGAGACGGTGGCGCCCAGCAGGAGCTTGAGCGTAAGAGGAATCGTCACAGGCGAGATAACCGAGGACGTCAGGATAATGGTAAGCGCGAGCGGGCCGTTGCCGCCGAACATGCTAATCCACATAAAGGCAGTGACCGCCACGGGTACGCTGTACTCGAGCACGATGCCGCAGACAAGGTTGGGGTTGGAACCAAAGAACAGCGACCCCATGGCATAGGCTGCTATGGGAATGAGCACCGCGGAGACGAGCAGCGCCAAAATCAGGTGCAGCGGACGGCGGAACACCTCAGCCACCTGGTGGAAGGTGTTGCTGAGCGCACCCTGAAACGTCATAAAGGCAAACAAGGTGGGAACGATGGGCTTGAGTAAGCCGATCTGCTGGGGAAAGAGCACGCCGAGCGCCACGCAAATCGGAACGATGACCTGCATGTGCCCCGCGAGAAACTTGCCCAGTCCAACCCATTGCTTCATATGCGCTTGTGACTCCCTTTGCTCGTGAATCCGTTTTGAATGGATATGCTAGACGCTCGCATGCGTCCGTGCGTCAGAAACGCTCGAATATTTCGAGGCGATTACCGGCATCGTTTACCGAAACCGCGGCGTGCTGCGGCGTTTTGCGTCCGTGCTGCACGGTATAATAAATCCGTTCAACAGATCTGCCTGCCGAAGCGGGCATACACAGAGGACTCATCGCTATGAACCGTGAGAGGTATCGCGGCGACCTGCCCCTATCGGGGGTGGGTGCCTATGTCATCGCTTAAGACGACGCATCGCTGGGCGGTCGCTCAGCAAAACCCCGAGCTCGAAAAGGAGCTTTCGGCTGGCCTGGGCATACCCGGGCTGGTGGCGCGCATTATGGTTGCGCACGGCATTACATCCATCGAAGAAGGCCAGCTGTTTTTGACGCCTTCGCTCGATCGCGACTGGGCCGACCCACTCATTATCCCGGGCATGTCGGTCGTTGCCGACCGCGTCGAGCGTGCCATTCGCAACCACGAGCACATCGCGGTCTTTGGCGATTTTGACGTTGACGGTATTACGTCGACCTGCCTGTTGACCGAGGCACTGCGCACGTTTGGTGCCGATGTCACGCCGTTTATTCCACATCGCTTTGACGAGGGCTACGGTCTTTCGCGCGCGGCGCTCGACCGCGTCAACGGGCTCGCCCAACCCAACCTGATCGTGACCGTCGATAACGGTATTGCTGCCAAGGAAGAAGTCTCCTATCTGGAGAGCCTGGGGATCGATTTGGTGGTCACGGACCATCACGAGCCCTCCGATCAGGTGCCGCAGGGCGTGCCCCTGACCGACCCTAAGCTCGAGGACGAGGGTCCTTCACGTGAGCTTGCCGGTGCCGGCGTGGCACTCAAGCTGGTGCAGGTTTTGGGCGAGCGTCTGGGCAAGCCGTCGTATTGGCGTTCGCTGATCGAGGTTGCGGCGCTGGGCACCGTGTCCGACATGATGCCGCTGACGCCCGAGAACCGCGCACTGGTCGCTGAGGGCATCCAGCAGATGCGCGTGACGGCCCGTCCCGGCTATATCGCGCTTGCCGCACTTGCCAAGGCCGACCTTTCTACCATTACGGCCGATGGCCTGTCGTTTTCGCTCATTCCCCGCTTGAACGCCGCCGGCCGCATGGCCGATCCCAAGCTGGCACTCGACCTGCTGCTTGCCCGCGATCCTATCGAGGCAAGCGCTCTGGCGGCCGAGCTCGAGGAGATCAACCGTCAGCGCCGCGAGATCGAGGCCGAGCTCACACGCGATGCCATGGCAAAGGTCGAGGAGGCCTATGATGGCGGTCGTGCAATCGTCGTGGGTGGCGAGGGCTGGCACGAGGGCGTCAAGGGTATCGTAGCGAGCCGTCTGACCAACCGTTATCACGTGCCGGCGCTGCTGTTCTCGATCGAAGACGGTATCGCTCGCGGTTCGGGTCGCTCGGTGGGCAAGGTCAACCTGTTCGACGCCGTCGAGCGTTGCTCCGATCTGCTGATTCGTCGCGGCGGGCATGCGGGTGCGGTGGGCGTGACCATCGAGGCGTCCAAGCTCGACGAGTTCCGTCGTCGCCTTTCCGCCGTGCTGTCCGAGCTTCCCGCCGAGGACTTTGAGGACACCGACGAGGTTGCCGCCACCGTCGACCTCTCCGAGCTGAATATTGAGACCATCGAGCAGATCTCCCGTCTTGAGCCGTTTGGCCAGGGCAACAAGGTGCCGCTGTTGGCGGCCGAGGGCGTGACAATGTGCGATCGCGCCGTGGTGGGCAAAACCGGCGAGCACATGCGCTTCGTGGCGACCGATGGCGCCGCGAGTGTGCCGGCCATTATGTTCCGCGTGCCGCAGATCGATAAGCTCATCAATTGCGATAGCGCCGTCGATTTGGTGTTCGAGGCCGTGGCCGAGCATTGGCAAGGTCGCGTAAAACCCAAGCTTATGATCAAGGATGTCTTGGTCCGCGATACCACGCTGCCCAGCGTTGACGACCCGGCATGTGAGCTTCGCCGCGGCGTGGAGCCTGCGGACGTCGGTCTTCGTCTAGAGTCCCGCAAGCGCCAAACGCTCGCCCAGCTTTCCTATACCGAGCTGACGCGCTCGCTCATCCATAGCTTTATCGGTTCGAACCGGCCGCACCGCGCGCAGGTCGAGGCACTCGATGCCCTGGCCGATCACCAAAGTGTTCTGGCCGTCATGGGAACGGGGCGCGGCAAGTCTCTTATCTTCCATGTGCATGCCGCGCGCGAGGCGGTTCTTCGCGGGCGTGCGAGCATCTTTGTCTATCCGCTGCGCGCGCTCGTTGCCGACCAGGCCTATCACCTCTCGTCGACGATGGCCGCGCTCGGCATTGGCGTAGGCGTGCTGACCGGCGAGACCGTGGAGGCGGCGCGCGATGACGTGTTTGCCGGCTTAGCTTCGGGCCGCACCGGCATCGTGCTCACGACGCCCGAGTTCCTGTCCATTCACCGCGACCGCTTTGCGCGTTCGGGGCGCATCGGTTTTGTCGTTATCGATGAGGCGCATCATGCCGGTCTTGCCAAGGGCGGCGACCGCAGCGCCTATCTCGACATGCCCGATATCCTCAAGGCCCTGGGCGACCCGGTCGTTCTGGCCGCGACTGCCACCGCAACGGCTCCGGTTGTGGCCGAGCTCGCCCGCGTGCTACCGATTACCCGCACGGTGGTCGACGAGACGGTGCGCGAGAACTTGCAGCTCGAGGATGACCGAGATCTTGCGAGCCGCGAGAACCGCCTGGTGTCAATCGTGGCAACGGGGGAGAAGACCGTCATCTACGTCAACTCGCGCGACCAGTCCGTGGCGCTTGCTAAGACGCTGCGCAAGCGGGTACCCGATTGCGCGACCCGCATCGCGTTCTATAACGCGGGGCTTGCGCGCTCCGATCGTCGCCGTGTCGAGGAAGCGTTTCGTGACGGCAGCCTCAGTTGCATCGTTTCGACCTCTGCCTTTGGTGAGGGCGTGAACCTGCCCGATATCCGCCATGTCGTGCTCTACCACATGCCGTTTGGCGCGATTGAGTTTAACCAGATGAGTGGCCGTGCCGGCCGCGATGGACAGCCCGCCGTGATTCACCTGCTCTATTCGTCGCGTGACGCTCGCATTAACGAGCGCCTGCTCGACTGCTACGCGCCCGAGCGCGACGAGCTCGTCACGCTCTATCGAGCGCTGCAGACTATGTGGCGCTCCAACCGCGGCAAGACCGGAGACGACTCGTTTAGTGCGAGCGATATCGACATCGCGCAGATGTGTCTTGCCATCGACGCGCGCACGCCGGTCGACGAGCGCTCGGTGGCAAGCGGTCTGGGAATCTTCGAAGAGCTTGGTTTCTGTCGCGTTTCGGGGTTTGACGACACCCGTCGCATCGCGATGGCAGAAAACCCCGGCCGTGTGCAATTGAGCAGGTCAATCCGCTATTTGGAGGGTCTGCGCTCGCGCATGGAGTTCTCGGCTTTCCGGAGCTGGGCGCTCGATTCGTGCGCTTCTGATATGCTAGCCAAAGTTAACCGCCCGATCGTACCGCGGGCCTAGGGGAAGGGGACCTCGATGGATGCCGCAGCCCGTACCGCCCATGATTCCACCCTCCAGCCGTTCTCGGAGATGGAGCACTATAAGCATGCCGATGAGCTGCCGCCCGAGATTATGGCGGACAGCTACGACAAGCTGGAGCGCCTGTGCCTCAAATATATGAATGAGGACGACTTCTCTAAGGTGGAGCAGGCCTATTGCTTTGCTGCCGAGAAGCACTGCAACCAAAAGCGGCGCTCGGGTGAGATGTACATCAACCATCCCGTCGAGGTGGCCATCATTTTGGCCGACCTCAAGATGGACTGCGATGTGGTGTGCGCCGCGCTGCTGCACGATACCGTCGAGGATACCGAGACCTCACTTGCCGATGTTTCCGGCCTGTTTGGCGATACGGTGGCCGAGCTCGTCGATGGCGTGACCAAGCTCACCAACATCGAAGTCGATAGCATGGACGAGAAGCAGGCGCTTACGCTGCGCAAGATGTTCCTCGCCATGTCCAAGGACATCCGCGTCATTATCGTTAAGCTTGCCGACCGCCTGCATAACATGCGTACGCTGGCGGCCCTTCGCGAGGACCGTCGCCTGTTTAAGGCCCGCGAGACCATGGACGTGTATGCGCCCCTGGCCGACCGTCTGGGCATGAGCTCTATTAAGTGGGAGCTCGAGGACCTGTCCTTCTTCTACCTTGAGCCCGATGCCTACCAGCGCATCGCGCGCATGGTGGCTGAGTCGCGCGAGGTTCGCGAGCGCTATCTGGCCGAGACCATCAAGACGCTCACCGACGAGCTCAACCGCATTGGCCTGGAGGGCTTCCAGATTAATGGCCGCTCCAAGCACTATTGGTCCATCTACCAAAAGATGAAGCGTAAGGGCAAGGAGTTCTCCGAGATCTACGACCTGGTGGCGCTGCGCGTCATCACGCATTCGGTGCGCGATTGCTACTCCACGCTCGGCGCGGTGCATACGCTGTGGCACCCCATGCCCGGTCGCTTTAAAGACTATATCGCCATGCCCAAGGTCAATAACTACCAGTCGCTCCATACGACGGTTATCGGTCCCACGGCCCGCCCGCTCGAGATTCAGATTCGAACCTATGAGATGCATGAGCAGGCCGAGTACGGCATTGCCGCCCACTGGCTCTATAAGAAGTCGGGCGGATCGTCTGCGTCTAAGACCAATGATGCCCAGCGGCTGGACGACCAGATTAACTGGCTCAAACATTCGCTCGATTGGGCTGCGTCTGATGAGATCACCGACGCCAAGGAATACCTGCATTCGCTGAAGGTCGACCTCTTCGATCAAGAGATCTTCGTCTTTACGCCCAAGGGTGAGGTCATGGCGCTTCGTGCCGGTTCCACGCCGCTCGACTTTGCCTACGCCGTTCACACCGAGGTGGGCAACCACTGCGTCGGCGCTAAGATCAACGGTGCGGTGGCCCCGCTCACGCACGAGATCAAGACGGGCGACCGCGTTGAAATCCTGACCAACAAGAGTTCCAAGCCGTCTCGTGATTGGCTCAAGATCGTTAAGACACCTTCCGCCAAGTCAAAGATCCGCCGCTATTTTGCCGCCGCGACCAAGGACGACGACGCTGCTGCCGGCCGCGATATACTGGCCAAGGACTTGCGCAAGCGCGGGTATGGCATCTCTACGCCGCGATCCACGCGTGCGCTCAACGCCGTGGCGGAGCAGCTGAACTTCAAGCAGCTCGAGGACCTGTTTGCCGCCGTGGGCGCCGGCAAGGTTGCCCCGCGCGCTGTGGGTAACAAGGTCGAGCAAATCTTGGACCCCAAGCCCGAGGAACAGCTCACCAAGGCCGAGGCTATCGCCGAGGTCGTGAAACAGCCGGCCCGAGGCTCCAACCGAAAGCCGCAAAAGCGCGGCAAGAGCGCCAGTAACGGCATTATCGTCAAGGGCGAGAGCAACAGCGGCCTGCTGGTCCGTCTGGCACATTGCTGCAATCCGGTGACGGGCGACGATATCGTCGGCTTCATCACGCGCGGTCGTGGCGTTTCGGTGCATCGCGCCAACTGCCCCAACGTCAAGGGTCTTATGGAGCATCCCGAGCGCATGATCGAAGTGGAGTGGGACGGCGCTGCCGACACCCTCTTCCAGGTCGAGATCGTGGTCGAGTGCCTGGACCGCATGGGCCTGCTCAAGGATGTCACTATTGCCATTGGCGATGCGGGCGGCAATATCCTTTCTGCCGCCACGTCGACCAACCGCGAGGGCATTGCAACCCTGCGCTTTATGGTCGAGATCTCGGACGCGAGTGGTCTGGATCCGCTGCTGGCCTCTATCAGCAGCGTTGACTCGGTCTACGACGCACGCCGCCTGATGCCCGGCGAGGGTGGAGCCCAGCTTAAGCGCCGCGTTTAGTCGCGACGAACGCGCCACATTATCAATATTCGCTACACTCGAGGCATCGTTTGATGCCTCGAGTTCTATAGAGAGGAGAGGGACATGAGTGCTATGTCCTTGGATGTAACTCCCAAGGGGTCGGTCGAGATCGAGACGCTCGTAAACGGTCCCATTCAGACCAATAGCTATGCTCTTATTTCGGGCAATGAGTGCGTGATTATCGACCCCGCATGGGAAGGCGAGCGTTTGGTGGAGCATATTCGAGCCGAGCATGCCGGTGTACGCGTGCTTGGCGCCGTATGCACTCATGGCCATGCCGATCATGTTGGTGGTGTTGCCGGCGTGCGAACCACCGTTGGCGAGGGCTGCCGGTATGAGCTGTGTGCTAAGGATGCGGCGGTGCCGCATACGAACATCAAGGAACAGCGAGCTATGTGGGGCATTGAGACGCCCGACCCCGGGGAGCCGACGTGCCTGCTCGCCGAGGGCGATGCTATCGAGGTGGGCGATATCTGCCTGCAGGTGATCGAGACACCAGGGCATACGCCGGGCGGGATCGTCTTGTTCGCCGCCACCGAGCAGGGAAGCATCGCCTTTGTTGGCGACACCCTGTTCCCGGGCAGCCACGGCCGCACCGATCTTGCCGGTGGCGACGAGGCGGCGATTCTGCGCTCGCTCTCCAAGCTCGCCCGGCTTCTCCCGCCCGATACCGTTTGCCTAACCGGCCATGGCGATTCGACCACCATGGCACGCGAGCTCATGCAGAACCCTTTCATGCAGGTGTAGCTTTATAGTCAGCCTCTAAAGCACGAGAAGCGTCCAAACGTCAAGCTATTTTTCCCCAACGGGTCAATTTCGTAGGGCAAACGGTCAAAAAAGTCTGTTTGGACGATATTCGTGAACAAACGAACGTTTATGCTCGGGTGCGCCGTGGTAAAATCACAGGCGTTATCGGAGCAACCTTACAGGAGGTTTCTTTTATGCTCGTCAACGCAGCAGACATGCTCAAGAAGGCCGAGGCCGGCAAGTACGCTCTCGGTGCCTTCAACACCAACAACCTCGAGTGGACCCTGGCTATTCTCCAGGCCGCCGAGGAGGCCAAGTCTCCGCTGATCCTTCAGTGCACCGCTGGTGCCGCTAAGTGGATGGGCGGTTTCAAGGTCTGCGCCGACATGGTCAAGGCTGCCGTCGAGGCCACGGGCGTTACCGTTCCCGTCGCCCTTCACCTCGATCACGGTTCTTACGAGGACTGCTTCAAGTGCATCGAGGCCGGCTTCACGTCCATCATGTATGACGGCTCTCACGAGGAGACCTTCCAGCTTAACCTCGACCGCACCAAGGAACTCGTTGAGCTTGCCCATTCCAAGGGCATGTCCATCGAGGCCGAGGTCGGCGGCATCGGCGGCACCGAGGACGGCGTGACCTCCAACGGCGAGCTCGCTGACCCCGCTGAGTGCAAGCAGATTGCTGACCTGGGCGTCGACTTCCTCGCCTGCGGCATCGGCAACATCCACGGCGTGTATCCCGCCGACTGGGCTGGCCTTTCCTTCGAGCGTCTGGGCGAGATCAAGGCTCAGACCGGCGACCTGCCCCTCGTTCTGCACGGTGGCACCGGCATCCCCGAGGATCAGATCAAGAAGGCCATCTCCCTGGGCATCTCCAAGATCAATGTCAACACCGACCTGCAGCTCGTCTTCGCCAAGGGCGTCCGCGAGTACATCGAGGCTGGCAAGGATCAGCAGGGCAAGGGCTTTGACCCCCGCAAGCTCCTCAAGCCTGGTCGCGACAACATCGTTGCCCGCACCAAGGAGCTCATGGAGGAGTTTGGCTCCGTCAACAAGGCGTAAGCGTCGCTAAACTTCCCGTCGGAAGCCCCGTCCCCCTACACTGTTTCCTTTGCGCTCACCTGGCTTCGCCAGAAGTCGCGCCAAGGGAACAGTTCCGGGGGACGGGGCTTCCTTCGTTTAACGCCGCAGGGTTACAAGTCTGAATTAAGGTGGCTACTGGCTTCGCCAGAAGTCGCGCGACGGAATCAGCTCCGGGGAAACGGGGCCTCCTTCGTTTACTCGCTACAGGGTTACTGGGCTGAATTCATTTTTATGGGTACCGTTTATCGGTGTTGAGGGTTCCTTTGTTGGGGCTTTCTTTTTATCTCGCTACAATGGGTTTCAAGCGTTCTGGTGACTTGGAGTTTTGGTATGGCTGTTATTGATGTGCTGCCTTCGGATGGGAAGGTTATTGACGAGGGTCCTGTTGGTTGCTCTGTTGATGTTTGCTGTGATGACTTTCGTCATCTCGATATTGGTCTGCCGCCTGAGATTCTTCGTCTTAAGGATGCCGGGTATTTGACGCAGGCTGTTGCTGCTTGCGATCGCCTTTTGGAGCAGAACCCCGAGCCTTCGCTGGCTGCTTGTGTTCGTGCCGAGCGGTATCGCATGCTCGAGACACCGCTTCATTTTTCGGTGTCGCGCGATCAGGCTATTGCGATGGTTCGCGAGGAGTGGCCAGAGTTTACCGAAGAGCAGTTTGACGACCTGATTAATCGCAAGCGTATTGACTGGCGCTTTATCGATGGCGAGCTGTTCGTTCTCGACAACTTCCTCAATTCGCTGCGCGTGTATCCCGAAGAGGTCCCCGGCATGCGCCCCGATCCTGCGGATGGCATCGCGCTGCGTAACCAAATGCTCAGGGAGATGGAGTCGCAAAACGGGTTGACTCGCGTCATCACGCTTAAGGCATCCGTGTCTGTCCCCGGTGCTCTGGAGGGAGAGTCTGTTCGCGCGTGGCTACCCGTTGCCGCCGCCTGTCGTCAACAGTCTCATATCGAGGTTCTCGATATGACGTCGGGGGGTACCGTTGCCCCTGAAAACGTTTCGGCTCGCGCTGCCTCTTGGACATCTTCGACTGAACATTCATTCTCGGTGACCTATCGCTATCACATCGATGCCGCCTATTGCGATATCTATGGTGGCGCGCTCCCATCGCATACGTGCATGGACACGCCGCTGCCCGAGGACACTTCCGAGGACCGTCCGCACATTGCGTTTACGCCGTACCTGCGACAGTTGACGGAGCGTGTTATTGACGGGCTCGAGGATCCGCTCGATCGCGCTCGTGCTATCTATGATTACCTGACACAGCATATCGACTATCGCTATCAGCCACCGTACCTGCTTTTGGGATCTATTGCCGACGACTGTGCGCATTCGCTCCGCGGCGATTGCGGCGTTATGGCGCTCACGTTTATCACCATGTGCCGCATCGCGGGCGTGCCTGCCCGTTGGCAGAGCGGCCTGTATGTTGCTCCCGATTCGGTGGGGCCGCACGATTGGGCTGAGTTCTATACGCCACAGACCGGTTGGCTTAACGCCGACATATCGTTTGGTTCCTCGGCGCGCAGGATGGGGGAGGAGTGGCGTCGCCAGCACTACTTTGGCAACCTCGACCCGTGGCGTATGGTGGCCAACAATCGATTCCAGGCTGAATTTGTGCCTGCTTTCGATGGCATGCGCGAGGATCCCTATGACAACCAGATGGGCGAGGCCTCGGTTGACGGACGTGGATGTCGTAAGCGGGAGATGTTGCGCAAGGTTGAGGTTATCGAAATGCTCGAAGTTCCATTTTCGGACTAATCAACAGAAAGCTGTGATAAACTAACTCACGCATTACGTGCCCGAGTGGCGGAATTGGCAGACGCAGTGGACTCAAAATCCACCGTTGGCAACAACGTGCGAGTTCGAGTCTCGCCTCGGGCACCATACATGCAAGTGAGCGTTCAAGGGGGTCAAGGCCCCCTTTTTCGTGCCGAACTCGCGTGAGCGCGCGGAGCGTTAAACAAACAGGCCAGCGGCCTGTTTGTAGCGGAGCGTGGCAAGGGCGCCATGCGCCCGAAGCCCGGGGCTTCGCGAAGCGAAGTCCCTTCGAGTCTCGCCTCGGGCACCATACATGCACCTGCGCTTCAAGGGGGTCAAGGCCCCTTTTTCGTGTACGTAATGTGATAGCGCGCTGTACGTGTTATTATTCGCAAGGCGTTGTTCCCGCAATGCCCTAAAGAGGAACCCGAGGGTTCCCACCTTTTGGCGCCAATGAGCAGCTGACTGGTCATACAACCTAGATTCCCTTCCTCATACCGAGGATGTCTATGTGTACGACCTGGTTGCAAAGAAGCGCCGGGTTATTTTTTTATGAATGGAGGTAGGGAAAATAGCTAAGTCTGATGACACCCGCATCAACGACGAGATCACCGCATCTTCGTGCCGTTTGATTGGCGTCGATGGCTCTCAGCTCGGCCTGTTCGCCATCCGCGATGCCCAGCGCGTTGCTGACGATCAGGGTCTCGACCTGGTCGAGATCGCTCCCAACGCGGAGCCGCCGGTCTGCAAGGTCATGGACTACGGTAAGTTCAAGTACCAGCAGGCCATGAAGGCTAAGGCCGCTCGTAAGAACCAGTCCAAGGTCGAGGTCAAGGAAATGAAGTTCCGACCCAAGATCGACGTTGGCGATTACGAGACCAAGAAGGGCCACGTTCTGCGTTTCCTCAAGAAGGGCGCACGCGTTAAGATCACCATCATGTTCCGCGGCCGTGAGATGGCTCACCCGGAGCAGGGTCTTAACGTCCTCGAGCGTCTCGCCGAGGATCTCAAGCCTTACGCTACGGTCGAGTCCAAGCCTAAGATGGAAGGCCGTAACATGCTTATGCTGCTCGCCCCGATTAAGGGCGCCTTCGATGAGGATAAAGCGGCAAGCGATACCAAGTAACTAGTGTTCTGTAACCGATTAAGGAGTATTTCATGCCTAAGATGAAGTCCCACAGCGGCACCAAGAAGCGTTTCCGCAAGACTGGTACCGGCAAGCTTATGCGCGCCAAGGCTTTCAAGAGCCACATCCTGAGCAAGAAGTCCACCAAGCGTAAGCGTGGCTTCCGTCAGGAGACCGAGATCGCCGCTGCCGACCGCAAGGTCATCAAGTCGCGTCTCGCCTAAGTTCGCGTTCCCGTTTTTCGTTTTACCGTCTAGGAGTTGATAGAACATGGCACGTATTAAGCGCGCTGTTGCCGCCAAGAAGAAGCGCCGTACCGTTATGCACCGTGCGAAGGGTTACTACGGTGCCGCTTCGCGTACTTACAAGCATGCTAAAGAGCAGGTCCAGCACTCCCTGCAGTATCAGTATCGTGATCGCCGCAACAAGAAGCGCGAGATCCGTTCTCTCTGGATCACTCGTATCAACGCTGCTGCTCGCCTGAACGACATCTCTTACTCTCAGTTCATGCACGGCCTGAAGGTTGCCGGCATCGAGCTCGACCGCAAGGTCCTGGCCCAGATGGCTTACGAGGACATCGAGTCCTTCAACGAGCTGGCTACCATCGCCAAGAAGGCTCTCGAGGCCTAATAGATTCTCTTGAATCGCTAGGGGAGTGTCGCGTTGTGCGCGGCGCTCCCTCTTTTTATCTGAAGCGCTGGTTTATATAGCAAAAGCGCGGGTAGATAGACACTTACAGGTGACCGATCTTTATATATCTCTTAACCGAAGGGTCATCATCTGATACGTGCAGTATTTCTGCATCAGCCTTTCTATGACTTATATAGGAAGCGATGTATTGTGTAGGACTTGTGAAGAGTGGAATTCCCGCCCACGGCGCCCCTCCGGTCTGGCAATATATCTCCTTGCCGCGCGGCCCGGTCGGACCGGATGAGCCGCGGGGCGTGCACCTTGAGAACCGGATACTGCGAGGATGGACACTCACTTCAGTGTCGCA